>DGRV01000065.1:49280-60586 GCA_002391225.1 Christensenella sp. UBA4379 | reverse complement strand
CGCAAAAATTCATCCTCGCACCGCGCATGTCGCTGCTGCGGATTGATCATGGAGGGACTGCGGTCCCTCCAAACCTCCCCGGGAATTTTTGAAATCTTGACAATTTGCTCATATAAGAGGGGCTGCTGCAGTTTCGTCTGCAGCAGCCCTTTGTGTTTGGTATAGGATTCTTACTCCGCCGCTTGAGGAACCGGCTCTTCCGCAGCGGGTGCTTCCGCTTCGGGTTCCGGTTCGGGGAGACGGATCTGGCTCAGGCCCTCGGTGGGGAGGTCGATGGTGGTCAGCTTTTCCTGGGCAGGCGCGGCCTTTTCGGGGTCGGGCTCGTTCAGCAGGAGGTTCATCAGGTCTTCCACCATCTCGTTCATGTCCTCGGTGAGCCTGGCTTCGGATTCAGGATCCCCCTTCTCGGTCAGGGCCGTCATGCCGGTCAGGTCGTACCACCTTTTGCCGATCAGCACCGCGAGGCCCTTGAGGGACAGGTCCGTTTCGTCCATGTTCATCAGCAGGTACACGGTGGGCAGGTTCCGGACCACCATCGCGGCGGTCTGGGTTTCTCCGGCGCGCCACGTCATGTGCTGGGTGACGGCGCCCTCAAAGATGTGGCCCAGCAGGGTGTCAAAAGCGCTGTCGTCCCCTTCCTGAAGGGCCACCAGCAGCTCGTCCAGCCGCCAGCTTTCACTGAACTCGCTGAACTGCTTTTCCAGGGCCGCGCGTTCTTCGTCGCCGCCCCACAGGGCCTTCCAGACGCCGAATGCCAGGGACTTGATTTGACTGAGCTGGTTCATGATCCCGGCAAAGTCCACCTGGAGGGCCACCAGTACCCAGCGCTCGTCGGTAATATCGCCGGTGTCGGGCAGCTGGAGGCGCACCAGCACCTGATTGTCGCCCAGGGTATCGGGGATCTCCGTCTCCGCCATGCGGGTCTGGGCGATCAGGGTCTCCACCTGGGGGCCGTAGGCTTCACAGCCGCTGGCTGAAACGGCCCAGCGGAGCAGGTCCGCCATCTGCGGATAGTCCATCACCGGGGTCATGCCGCAGGCCACGGTGATCCAGAAGCGCTTCGCGGTGTCCAGCGGCATCCCGGATTCGGCGCAGAGCCGGGCGGCGACCAGGTTCAGCAGGGAGGAATTGATGTGGACGCCGCCCCGGTCGTTCAGCTCGTTGGGAGCGTCGGTGTGGGGGCCGTAGTAGAGGTCCCACACATACTCCGGCTGGCCGTAGCGGTGGGGGTCCAGCATGGAACGGATGATCATGCTGGTGTTTTCGCCCAGGGACCAGAGCTCGTCTCCCTCTCCGTGGGTGGCTTCACAGAGGTTGCCCATGATGTCGGACATGGCCTCGTTGATCGCCCCGGCGTCGTTCAAATACAGGTTGGTGTTCATCAGTGTGGTGGTGACCCCGTGGGTGAACTCGTGGGTCAGCACGTCCAGGCCCTGGCCCAGCCAGGAGTTTTTGCCGTAGGCGAAGCACTGCCAGCCCTTGACCAGGCCGATGTAGCAGGCGTTTTCCAGGTCCTCGCCGTTTTTGAGGCACATCCCCTTCAGCAGCAGGACCGGGGTGCCGATGCCGTCCGGGCCGATCCAGCCCATTTCGGCATAGTAATCCCAAGCGCGGATCAGGTTGTAGTAGGTGATCAGGTCTTCCTCCTCCCAGCCGCCGTTTTCCGGGCTGGAAAGGAGCTTGACGGTCTTGTCGCCGTAGGCCATGGTGGCAAAGTCGCCCAGGGCGATCTTCCGCTCCGGGTCGCCCAGATACCAGGCCCCGGTGCGGGTGTCCCGCATCACGGGAACAGTGATCTCCATCGTAGTTTTGCCGCGGCCCTGGATGGCGCCGCTCCACTCGCCCTTTTCCATGAACTCAAAGGCGTATTCGGCCGGGAAGCCGCCCTGGGCGGAGGAAGTGCCCGGCATCGTGACGGCGTTGTGATGGAGATAGGTCCCGTCCGTCCCGACATAGTGGGCCAGGTAGGGAAGGTCCACCACCGCCCCGTCGGCGATGCGGGGGTTTTCGGAGTACACGATCCACACCAGCCGGTCTGGGTAGACCTCGTCGTCCTCGTCGTCCATCTCGTTTTTCAGCGGCATGATGGCGCGGGTGGTGTATTCCGGCATCACGCTGTCTTCCATGCCCTGCTCGGCCATCACCTGCCGGACGGCGCTTTCCGCCTGCTCCGCGGTGATCTCGGTGACCCCGGTGCTCTCCGGCATTTCGGCGGAAAGGGAGCTGATCACCGTCTGCACGTTGCCTTCCTGGTCGGTGATGATCTTGACCGTGCTGGCGATCACCGTCAGCCCCTCGTAGACCTGCTGGAACACGTATACCTTGAGTCCCATCGGCGTGGTGACCACGGACCACAGACGCAGGTCGGCGTCCTCCGCGGCCCCCAGCATTTTACTCAGCCGGCAGACGGTCCGGTAGGCCTCCATGGGCTCGGTGACGGTGCCCAGGGCCTCCGCCCGGTCGATCATGTAGATGCGCCCGTCCTGGCGCAGGATCCGGGTGTCCGGGTTGGCCGCCAGCAGCTCCTCCTCCGTGAAGGGGAAGGAAAGGCCGTTGTCCTTTTCCCAGGCGACCGCTTCGTCCCAGGCCCTCGTATCGAGCCCCGCCTTGGTCATCAGGCTGTCCTCAGTCTCGATGGTGAATTCCGGGGCCTTCTCCTGAGCAGCGCTCTGCGCGGGCGCGGGAGGAGTGCCCGCCGCCTCCGCCAGCGTGGCCGCACCGGTCGCCAGCATCGCGCACGCCAGCAGCCCGGCCAGCCATTTCTTGCCATGCTTCCAAAATCTGAACATGTTATACACATCCTTTTCGTTCGTTTGGTGAAGGAAACGCCTTTGCGTTCCCTTCTGTTGATACGTCTGAAAAAACGATCTGTCAGAAGAGAGCGACAACCTTTCCGGCATACAAAACGGCGGACAGCCGGATGATCCGGACTTGTCCGCCGTGGTTGCTTATAAAAACTATTTACCTCTTATCCTTATCAATCAGCTCCAGCACCAGGATCGACGCCAGGGCGAAGCCGAAGATGAACACGCCCAGCATCAGCCAGTTGTGGACGATGTTTTCTTCCGTGCGGGCGTATTCGGGCTTCCTACTGGCTTCGGCCGTCTTCTGCTCGACGAGGCGCTGCACCTCCTGTTCGCCAAAGAGGCTAAACAGCTCCCCGAAGGTGGTCTTCAGGGTGAAGGTCTGGTCCCGCCGGGCCTGGATGGCCTCGTTGTTTTTGAGGAAGTCGACGATGTTCCCCAGGGTGATGGTGTCGTTGAGCTTCTGGTCCTGGAAGGTGTTGGTCAGCTCCTGGGCGTGGATCAGATCGAGCACCTGGCCCAGCGTGAGATTCATGCCGATTTCCTTTTCAAGCAGGGGGGCGTTGTCCGGGTTCGTCAACAGGGACTGGAGCAGCTCGGACACGGTCAGCTGCTGGGTGAACACGCTGTCCGGAAGCAGTTGGATGCTGCCGATCTTCTGCATGATCTCGGTGCTGTTTAACAGCTCCAGCAGGCTTTTGACCGTCATGGGACGGGTGACGACCGTGTCCCGGATGTGCAGGGTGCTGTCTGCCTTGTTCAGGATCTCCGCCGCCTCGCCCAGGGTCATGGACTTCATCACTTCCATGTCCCGCCGGGATTCGATGGCGGGGCTGTCCAGCAGGTCCAGCACCTGGCCCAGGGTGAAGGTGCCGCCGATTTCCTTGTTCCGCATGGAGTTGAGCGTCTTCCACGCGGTCTCCATCGGCAGCTCATTGTAGCCGGACTGGGAGATGATGGCCTTCATGCCGTAGTTGGAGATGGTGTAGTTGGAATATACCTGGGCCCAGGCGGGCAGGGGAATGACGCCGCCGGAAAAGACCAGCTGGAAGATCAGCACGAAGGGCATCACGGTCATCGCCCCGGTGGTGGTGTGGGAAAGGCTGGAGATAAACAGGCTCATCATGTCCGACGCATAGGAGATCAGCAGCATGCTGATGCCCAGATCCACCACCATCCAGGGTGTCATGAAGCCTTTGGCGGGGATTGGCACTTCCATCAGGACCAGCACGTAGATGCTCAGCGCCGTCTGCGCGGCGCACAGAAGGAACTGATAGATCATGTGCGCGGCCACGTAGGAGGTGATGTGCATGCCGGAGCGGTGCTCCCGCTTGATGATGGGGCGCTCCCGGCAGACGGCCTGGATGGAGTTGAAGCATCCGTTCCAGATCGCCACGCAGGTCAGGGCGAAGCCGCCGATGAGGCTGCCTTCCATGTTGATGAAAAATTTCCGCCGGATCACCATCGACACCAGGGCAGCGATGATGGCCGCCATGGGCAGGACCTTCCAGTCGTTCTCGTTGACGAAAAAGCGGAACTGCTTGCCCAGGTAGATCAGCACCTGGCTGTCTCTGCCGGAGTGTCTGACCCCGCGGGCGCGGACGGTCTTGGTTTCATTGAATTCAGCCATGCTGCACCTCCGCGTATTTGAGGATAAATTCGTCCGCCCGGCCCTCGCCGCCCTCTTCCTTGCGGTTGATGGTTTTGACGATCTCTTCCATCCGTTCCTTGCCAAAGAAGGTTCTGGCATCCTGGATGGGGCCGAAGTAGGCCAGCCGCCCGGTGCGGTTGGCGTCCTTGGCCAGGACGATGACGTCGTCGAACAGGTCGATGACCCGGTCCGGCGTGTGGGTGATGACGATGATGATCTTGCCCTGGTCGGCGATCTGGCGCAGCTGCTGGAACAGCTCCCGGGCCATGACGCCGTCCAGACCGCTGTCCGGCTCGTCCAGGATAAAGAGGCTGGGGTTGGAGATGAACTCCATGGCGATGGACAGGCGCTTGCGCTGGCCGCCGGAGAGCTTGCTGACCAGGTTTTTCTGCACCGGGGTCAGGCCGAAGATCTTCATGACCTCCTCCACCCGGGCCTGGCGTTCCGCCTTTGAAAAGTCGGCGGGCAGGCGGAGGGCGGCGGCGTCCATGAGGGTGCGGTATACGGTGTCCGAGCCGCGCATCAGGTCCAGCTGCGGCACGAAGCCGATTTCATACTGCATGTCCTTGTAATCCTTGTACATGTTCCGGCCGTTTAGCACCACCTCGGCCTTGGCCTTTTCGTAGCCGTTGACGGCGTTCAGATAGGTGGTTTTGCCCGCGCCGGACCCGCCCAGCAGCAGCACCATGTGGCCGGGCTTGATGTACATGTGGATGTCGCGCAGAAGATATTTCTTTTTGAAAAACTCGGTGGCGGTCCTTTCCTCCAGGTTGACGGTCAGGCCCTGGTCCAGCACGGCGGCTTTCTGGTTGGAAAAATAGTGGGAGACTTCGTTTTCCATGTCGGAAACCGTCCACTGGGGCTGAATCTGCTTGTCCCAGCCAAAGAGGAGGGCGGGCAGCCAATCCAGGAAAATCCACAGGATGATCCACCTGGGCTTCTGGGAAAACACCTCGTCCAGGCCTATATAGACGCGGATAATGTAGATCCCGTAGACGAGCTGAACAACGAGCTCGACGATCGACAGAAAATCGTAAAAACGTTCCGAAGCGGAAGGATCCTGCGGCGCAAAGAGATAAAGCAGCGCGATCAAGGCGAGGACGCCCTGCATGACGGCGGCAAAGCGGCCTTCATCTTCGCGGCCCGCCGCCCGGCCCAGCTGATAATCCCGCACGCAGGGAATCAGCGCCATCCACCATTTGATGCCGCATTTGCGGAAGATGCCGACCAGTCCCAGGATAAACAGGCTGCTGGTGGCGATGGAATAGAAGGACGGGCTGGAGGTGGAGAACAGGATTTTCAGAAATGCTTCCGAAAGCATGGCGAAGAAGTTCATGGATCACCCTCCTTGAGGACATGAATGGCGATATTCCGTATTCAAGCATGCTCTTGAACGGCTTGCCGCACGCCGCTCAATTATATCACAGGGCTCAGCGTTTTGCAAAGAAATGGGAAGAAATTTCCGGCCTGTTCACCGGTCCGGCCGGAAGCCATGTTTTTTTCGCCGATGCTCCTGTGCGGATAGGAGAATTCACGCTTGACACCCGGGCTGATCATGATATAATTTTTTGATGAAACCTCGCAACTATTCAGTCCCCTGAGATCGAAAAGAGTTTGCAATTTGACGGAGGGGGTGATCAGGGGGATGCTTCCCCCTGATTACAAATCCGCAGCGGCGGCATGTACGCCGCGAGGAGCATTTTTGCGGAGCAGAATATGCCTTTGGAAGAGAAGACACTTTCACTTCTGCGGGAGCAAAAATGCGTACCTTGCGGATTTGCCGCCCGGGAGCGTCGAAGACGCGAGAGGCAAATTCGTAGGGGAAAGCGTGGGAAGGGGACAGAGTCCCCGTCCCAATACCTGTTCAGTCAATGACTGAACAGGTACGAAACCTTTTGAAAATGAAAGGAGACACATGATGAAAAGGACGCTTTGCCTGCTTTTGTGCTTTGCCATGCTCCTGGCCTGCTGTCCGTCGCTTGGAGAAGCGGCGGTGGTTCAGGAAAAGACGGCCCCCTGGACCCTGGAGGAAAAAGCTCTCCCGATGTATATTGAAGGCTTTGGCATGGTTCACACCGGCGTGCCGGTCTATTACGCCAACGGCGTGAACGACCTGCCTTACGTGGACCTGATGGAATGGGCGATCCTCATGGACCTGCTTATGATGGAAGAAGGATCCGATAATCACTTTTACACCGCCGAACTGGACGAGAAGGAAAAGCAGGTCCTTCTGACCTACAAGCCGACCGCGTCCAATGCGCTGATTTCCTTTGAGGAATCCGTGGTTCTCTTTGAAAACTACGATACCTTCGGCACGGTGCGGCCGGACGCCCTGGACATCGTGAGCCTGTCCGGCTTTAACGAACTGACCGGCCAGCAGGAGCTGGTCGCCCGGGTGGTGGACCTGAGGAACGAGCGCAAGGGCGAAAGCAAGGTGATCCCGCTGGACTCGTATCAGATCCCCATGACCTTCCAGGATGGGAAATGCCTGATGCCGCTGCACACGGTCTTCGACCTGTTCTTCTGCATCCAGAGGAATTATGTGTGCTGCTGCAACAACGAAGCGATCTTCCTGGGCGGGAAGGGAATGTTCGTCCAATCCGAGGACGCCGATCCGATGGAGCTCAGCGAACTGGGCGAACTGTACTACAAGGCCCACAAGACCGAAAGAAGCGCTCAGCTGGCTCTGTTCGGCTTCTATGAGCTGTGCATGGAGATGGACTGCTTCTACGGCCTCAAGGATTCTCACAACATCCATGACTTCCTGGAGCTGATGGTGCAGACCGAATATTACGAGCGCCTCCTCAGCCCGGACCCCGCCGTGGCGGACGCCTGCCTGCGTGATTTTATCAACTTCTACTTTGACGATCTGCACAGCTCCTACAATTTTCCTTCCTGGATGACCGGGTTTGAAACCGAGCTGCCCGAGGAGAAAAACGGTATTTCCGCCCGCAGGGACACTAAGGTCAGCCGGACGTATCATTCGGCGCTGGAACCCTTTGCGCCTGACGGCCTTCCTGCCTATCAGGAAATCGGGAACACAGCCTACGTTACCTTTAACGGCTTTGTCGCGAATCATCCCTCCGCTTATTATTACGACCTGGATCTGAGCAGCGAGGACTGCATCACCGACACGATTTCCCTGGTGCTCTACGCCCATCACCAGATCACCCGTGAAAACAGCCCCGTGGAAAACGTCGTGCTGGACCTGAGCCTGAACGGCGGCGGCGACGCGGACGCGGCGGTGTTCGTGATCAGCTGGTTCCTGGGAGAAGCGGCCGTGGCCAACGTGGACACCTTTACCGGCGCCCAGGTGTCCGGCACCTACCTGGCGGACACCAACCTGGACAGGGAGTTCTCCGAGGAAGACTGGCTGATCTACCGCTATCAGCTGTACTGCCTGATTTCTCCCTACAGCTTCTCCTGCGCCAACCTGGTGCCCTGGGCGTTCAAGTCCGACGGGGCGGTGACCCTGGTAGGCCGGACCTCCGGCGGCGGCAGCTGCCTGGTGCAGTCCATGGCGACGGCGTGGGGAACCATTTTCCAGATGTCCGGCGCCAACCGCCTGGCCTACGTCAAGAACGGTTCCTTCTACGACGTGGACCGCGGCGTCGAGCCCGACATCGTCCTGACCAAGCTCAGCAGCTTCTTCGACCGTGAAAAACTGACCAACATCATTAATAACGCATACTGAGCGTCAGTGAGGAGTGAGGAGTTAGGAATGAGGAGTTCATAGCGAATGCGTAATTCGTAATTCGTAATGCGTAATTTTTTCCATTTTTTTTGTTTTCACAAAACTTTTCACCTTAGGAAAGAAATATTTGCCGGGGGAGAAAGGGGTCGGTTATCAGCTGCTTGAAAAAGATCGTTTCTCAGCTGCTAGAAAAAAGGAGACAGAGAACCGACCCCTGTCTCCTTTTAGCTCTGAAAAACGCTCCCCGAACTGTCGGGAAGCGTTTGAGGCCCTCATGGATTATTTCGCGGGCTGCATGGAAGCAACCATCATCTTGAACGTTTCGGTATAGGCATCCTTCAGGTTCTCGGTGCAGGCGAAGCTGAAGACCAGGGTGTTGCCATCGGTGGTGGACAGGGCGAAGTTCGCGGCCACTTTTCCGTTCTCAGCCAGGTTGAACGCGACGTACTTCACGCCATTGATGACCACGGGCAGGGGATTATGACCGTCAGCGGCCGCCACAGCGGCGAGCTTTTCGATGTCGATCTTCAGAACCTGAGCGGTCACGGCCACGTCCTTGTCATCGACCTTCAGGATCATGAAGGTGCCGTTGGCCTCGGCTTCCTCAGAAAGCTTGGTATCCTTGAATTCGGCGGGCACGAACATCTTCAGCCCGGTGGTGGCGATGTTGCCGGTCTGGCCTTCAGTGGCGGCGATCTTGGCTTCGTAATCGCTAATGTTGATAACAGTGGGTTCAACAGTATCGGCAGTGTTTTCCGCGATGGCGGCAACACCGGTCAGCATCAGGCACAGGGACAGCAGAGCAGCAAACAGTTTCTTCATTTTCAATAACCTCTTCTTTCTTTTCTTTGTTTTCTTTCTTCTTATTTTTGTTTCTTTGTTTCTTTCCGCGCTTCAGCGCGTGATCATTTTCCTTCCGCCCGGCGCTTTACCGCCAGGCACTTATTCATACGAAGCGTGAAAGGAGGATGGCAGTTGAAATTTCTATTCTTTCCTTTCCCGGCTTTTTTCACCTTTCCGAGGGCTTTCAGCGCTAAATCAGGCGGGGATGTACAGCCAGTAGTTGGTCCGGATCAGCCGCTTATCCTTGATGGAAGGATTCGCCGCCAGGATCGCGTCCATGGAGCAGTGATACTTCCGGGACAGTCCCCACACGGTATCCCGCGCGGTGATCTTGTGCAGGATGTATCCGGCTTTCGCCGCGGGCTTATGGGCCAGGCCGCCGGCTACCGCTCTGCCGCCGTTCACCAGTTCCAGTTCATTCATGTTCAGTTCCATTGCGTTCATCATTTTCCTTTTCATCCTCCGCTCATGGCGGTAATCTTTTTTTGTGTGTCCGTTCATCATCGCCCGGACACTATTTGATACGGAGGAAAACAGAAGGTGGCAGTAAAATAATTTTTTTCTTCAAAGGAGACAGGGGACGGTTCTCTGTCTCCTGATGATACGCGCGAGGAGCCGTTCCATTCGTTTGCTGTGGAAAGGGTGGAAAAGTCTACGGAACTTTTCCACCCTTTCCACAATGCCTGGGATATTCGGTTGCGTTTAATTAGGCAAAGTTGTATTTATACTGATTTTCATCTACTCCATGCACATCTGTGGGCGTCTTTTGCGCCAGCTCTGTGTCAGTCATCCTCACGGGCTACGCCCACCGTGCGCAATGGCGTTCTAAGTCGCTGTCGCGGCTGATAACGCCTTGCTTACGGGGACTTCTCCCGCCTTCATCGCCCACTGGGCGCGGCGGGATCCGTCCCTTCGGGTACGCTTTCGGATGCCTTCCTTGATCTGACACAAAATCCATCCCACATCTGCACATGTTTTAGGTGAAAATCAGTATTACTCTGTCAAGTGACCGTAATTTTTTCTTGACCAATTTCAACTCCTCACTCCTCACTTTCCCCAAAAGCCTTCCGCCCGGGAACTGCGCTCTTTAGAGCCGGTTCCCGGGCGGAGTTTATTTATAGACTTCCTGGATGCATGGAAAAGGGTGGTGGGGGAGACGAAAATGCAGGGGGTAGAGAGAAGCTGTTTCAAGCGAAGAGCTGCAATTCGTTGGATAACATTACGCATTACGCATTAAGCATTACGCATTTGCCACCACTAAACTCCTCACTCCTCACTCCTCACTCTTGACCATTTACCTCCTCCCTTCTCCCTCCTACTTCCTACCTCATTTATAGAGTCTGATTACATTCCAGGAGGCAGCCGGCAGCAGGACTTCTTTCGCATCTGGTTTGAGGTCGGCCTGGCGGGGAGCGACGTTGTCCGGGTTCAGTTCGGTGTTGACGGCCTTGACGTCGTCGTGGTGGAGGACGGAGTGCTCCGCCTTTTGGAACGCGCCGAAGGAGCGCAGGTCCAGGGTCAGGGCGGCGTCTTCCTGAAGGTCCCGGTTGACGGCGAAGATGGTGAGGGAGCCGTCGTCCCCCCGGACCGCCGCGGCGTCCACCACAGGCACGTCCGAATAGTGCTTGGTATCGGTCTTTTCGGCGGTGAGCTGGGGGAGGAGGCTCTCGCCCCGACCGTAGAGGCTGGCCTGCATCAGCGGCCAGAAGATGGTCTGCTTCCAAGCGCCGCCGCCGGGCCGGGTCATGATGGGGGCGATGACGTTGACCAGCTGGGCCATGCAGGCGATCTTGACGCGGTCCGCGTTGCGCAGGATGGTGATCAGCATCAGGCCGACCAGCAGGGCGTCCTCAAAGTTGTAGACGTCTTCCAGCAGCGGCAGGGCGGTGCCCCAGGGCTCCCGCTTGTACAGGTCCTGATCCTGCTGGTTGGAGTGGTACCAGACGTTCCACTCGTCCAGGGAAAGGAGGACCCGCTTTTTGCTGTGCTTCTTGCCCTTGACGGCGTCGCAGATGGAGGCGACGGTGCGGATGAAGTCCTCCAGGTTGACCGAGGAGGCAAGGAAATCCGCCGTGTCGTTCGAGGGGTTCCCGTAATAGCGGTGGAGAGAGATGTAATCGACGTTGTCGTAGCACTCGCTCAGGACCGTGTATTCCCAGTCCCCGAAGGTTTTCATTTCGCTGGAGGAGGAGCCGCAGGCGACCAGCTCGATGCTGTCGTCCGTCCATTTCATCATCTTGGCGGCCTCGTTGGCGATCCGGCCGTATTCATACGCCGTCTTCTGCCCGGTCTGCCAGGGGCCGTCCATCTCGTT
>DGRV01000065.1:41033-49200 GCA_002391225.1 Christensenella sp. UBA4379 | reverse complement strand
TGCCCAGGCACCAGAGCTTGATGTCAAAGGGGTCCTTCGCCCCGTTCTTCACGCGCAGGTCGCTCCACTTGGAGCCGCCGGGATGGTTGGCGTATTCCACCACGTGCTGGGCGTCCGCCGGGCCGCGGGTGCCCAGGTTCACCGAGTACATGACGGAAGAGTTTGCCTTTTTCGCCCAGGAAGCGAATTCGTGCAGGCCGAAGGTGTTGGGGTCGGTGGTCTTCCAGGCCAGATCCAGGCGGCGGGGCCGGAGCTCCCGGGGGCCGACAGAGTCCTCCCAGTCGAAGCCGGAGACGAAGTTGCCGCCGGGGTAGCGGATCACGGGGACGTTCAGCTGGCGCACAAGCTCCAGCACGTCCCTGCGGAAGCCTTCTTCATCTGCGTTGGGATGGCCGGGCTCAAAGAGCCCCGTGTACACACAGCGGCCCAGATGCTCCACAAAGGAGCCGTAGATCCGCTTGTCGATGGGGGAAATCACATAATCCTTGTCCAGTACCAGACGGGCTTTGCGCATGGGGCAACCTCCTTGATGCCGCTGAAAGCGGCGGCTGTGAATTGATTTAACCGTTCAGGATCCGCTTGAGGAATTCCCTGGTTCTCAGGTTTTCGGGGTTCGTAAAGATCTTTTTCGGATCCCCCTCCTCCTCGATGACGCCGTCCGCCATGTACACCACATGGGTGCTGACGTCCCGGGCGAAGGCCATTTCATGGGTGACGACCAGCATCGTCATCCTGTCCTTGGCCAGGGCCTTCATGACTTCCAGCACCTCGCCGACCATTTCAGGGTCCAGCGCGGAGGTCGGTTCGTCGAAGAGAAGCACCTCCGGCTCCATCGCCAGCGCGCGGGCGATGGCGACGCGCTGCTTCTGCCCGCCGGAGATCTGGTCCGGCCGGGCGTTGATGTAAGGGGCCATGCCCACCTTGTTCAGGTAGTGGATGGCCTTGCTCCGGGCTTCCTCCCTGCCGATCTTGGAAACCTTCTGCTGGCCGATCATGCAGTTGGCCAGCACGGTCATGTTATTGAACAGGTTAAAGCTCTGGAATACCATGCCGACCTTGGCGCGGTATTTGGAGGGGTTTTGCTTGCTTACGTCCTTGCCGTGGTAGAGGATTTCGCCCGTCGTCGGCGTTTCCAGCAGGTTGATGCACCGAAGCAGGGTGGATTTTCCGCTGCCGCTGGCCCCGATGATGGAGGTGACGTCCCCCTGGTCCACGGTAAAATCGATGTCCTTGAGCACCGCGTGGGTGCCGAAGGTCTTGGAGAGGTGACGGATTTCAAGGATATGCCCGCTCATTTCGTCTCCCCCTTATAATCTCTGTTCGTTTCGTCAAACGGGGATGTGGCGTCCCGGGGCAGGCTGTAGGTGCCGGCCGTCATGACCAGCTGGTCCAGGTTGACCAGCTCGTAGTCGGACCTGCCCGCCAGCTTCTTTTCGAGCTTTCTGAGCAGGAAGGAGGCAGCCAGCGTCAGGATGAGATAGCCGCCCATCTCCAGGAAGGCCGAGGGGAAGTATTTGAAGACCGCGCCCGACACCATCTTGTGTACGGCGAAGAAGTCCGAAAAACCGATGATGAACATGACGGACGTGTCCTTCACGTTGATGATGTAGTTGTTGCCGATCTGCGGCATGATGTTGCGCAGGGTCTGGGGGAGGATCACATAGAGCATGGTCTGCCAGTGGTTCATCCCGATGGCCTTGGCCCCCTCAAACTGGCCTACGTCGATGCTCATGATCCCGCCGCGGACGGACTCGGCCATATAGGCCCCCGTGTTGATGGAGACCACCAGGATGCTGACCGTCCAGATGTTCTTAAACGTCACCCCGAAAAAATAGGGCATGCCGTAGTAGATAAACACGGCCTGAAGGATCATGGGGGTGCCGCGGAATACCTCCACGTATACGCGGATGACAATCCGGAGCAGCCGCAGCAGGAACTTTTTTAGGAAAAAGTCATTGAGCCCGTAGGGGATCGTCTGCAGGATGCCGCAGAAAAAGCCGATGACGCACCCGATCACCGTGGCGGTCACCGCCAGGATCAGGGTATTGGCGATGCCCGTCAGGTATACGTGCCCGTACTTGGCCCACAGAATTCCGATATCGGAGAAAAGCTGATTGAACATGAACGGAATACTCCCTTGTCGATCGTTTCCGGGGAAGGCTGCAAAAAGAAGCAAGCAGACAGCAGTCAAACGGATGTGGTCGATGAGAAAGACCGGATCCGCTGTCCGCTGTCTGCTGAAAGGGGCTGAGGATTTATTCGCTCAGCGGCTGAATCTTGATCGCTTCCGCCATGAGGGCGTTGAAATCATCGGCGGTTTTGTCCTTCAGATAGCTGTTGATGGCGTCCACCAGGGCGGTGTTGCCCTTGAGCACGGAGATGCCGATGTTGATTTCCTCGTCGGAAACCTTGAAATCATCCTCGGTGCCGGAGAAGTCCAGGATCACCAGGTCGGGATAGGCGATCAGCGCGCCCTGGGCAGTGGGCATGTCGGTGCAGACAAAATCAACCGTGCCGGAGGCGACGGCCATCAGCATCGCCGGAGCGGATTCCGCGGGCATGCCGATCTGGGCATTGGGAATCTGGGGCAGGCAGGAATCATACCAGATGGTGCCGCTCTGGCTGGTGCAGCTGCCGCCGGCCAGGTCGGAAATGCCCTTGGCCTGGGCAAACTTGCTGTCCTTCCGGGCCAGGCAGACGATGCTGGCGTACAGATAGGGGCCGGCGAAATCCACCGCTTCCATCCGCTCGGAGGTCATGCTCTGGCCGGCGATGACCGCGTCGCAGACGCCGCTCTGCACCGCCGGAATCAGGGAATCCCAGTCCAGCTGCATGATTTCGAGCTGCCAGCCGTTGGCCTCGCAGATCGCCTTGGCGGTCATCACGTCGTAGCCGTTGGCATACAAAAGGGAATCCTTGATTGGCACGGCGTCGTTGGCGTTGTCGGGCTGGGCCCAGTTATAGGGAGCGTAGGCGCATTCCATCGCGACGGTCAGCACCCCGTCCTCCAGGCCGGGGATCGTTCCCTCGGCATAGGCGGCGGAAACGAAAAGCAGCATGAATACCATCATCATGGCAGCCATTTTTTTCATCAATTCATACCTCCTCAAGCGGTTCTGTTCTCTGTCGGAAAAAGACTGATCTTCCGTAAGCAACAGTATAACATGAACCGGAGGAAATGCGTTGTTTTTTCTCTGTTTATGAAGCCCTCGCAAGGGGGACTCTGTCCCCCTTGCGGGAACCCCCTACGCCTTTGCCTCTCGCGTCTTCGACGCTCCCGGGCGGCAAAGGCGCAAGGAATTTATTTTTGCTCCCGCAGGTCAAGCCTGCTTCGCAAAAATACTCCTCGCGACGTACATGCCGCCGCTGCGGATTTAAAATGGAGGGGCTGCGGCCCCTCCAAACCTCCCGGAGTTTTTTATTGGATGTCCAGATGTCAGAAATTCCTGCTCATATCGTACCGCTCGTAGAATTCCCTGCGGAAATCGAGGAAACGGTCGTGGGCGATGGCGTCTCGGATTTCCTCCATCAGGCGGATCAGGTAGCGCAGGTTGTGGATGGTGGCCAGGCGCGCCCCGGTGATTTCGCCGACCTTGAGCAGGTGGCGGACGTAGGCACGGGTGTGGTTCTGGCAGGTGTAACAGTCGCAGTCGTCCTGGATGGGGTTGAAATCCTCCGCGTAGACCGCGTTGCGGATCACCATGCGGCCGTTCTTGGTCAGCACCGTGCCGTTTCTGGCCACGCGGGTGGCCAGCACGCAGTCGAACATGTCGACCCCGCGCAGCACGCCCTCCACCAGGCAGTCCGGCGTGCCCACGCCCATCAGATAGCGGGGCTTGTTGGCCGGCATGTAGGGCATGAAGGCGTCCAGCATTTCGTACATGATGGGCTTGGGCTCGCCCACGGACAGACCGCCGATGCCGTAGCCGATCATGTCCATATCCGCCAGGGTCTTGGCGCTTTCGATGCGCAGGTCCCGGTCGAAGGCTCCCTGCACGATGCCGAAGAGGGCCTGGTCCGGCCGGCTGTGGTGGGCCTGGCACCGCTTCGCCCAGCGGTGGGTGCGCTCCATGGCGTCACGCGCGTCTTCTTTAGAGCAGGGGTAGGCGGAGCAGATGTCAAAGGCCATGGCGATGTCGCTGCCCAGGGATTCCTGGATGTCCATCGCGATTTCGGGGGAGATAAACTGGCTGCTGCCGTCCAGATGGCTGCGGAAGGCAGCCCCCTCCTCGGTGATTTTCCGGAGTCCCGCCAGGGAAAACACCTGGAAGCCGCCGCTGTCGGTGAGGATCGGGCGGTTCCAGTTCATGAAGCGGTGCAGGCCGCCGGCCTTTTCCACCAGCTTCTCCCCGGGCCGCAGATGCAGGTGGTAGGTGTTGGCGAGGATGATCCGCGCCTCGATCTCTTCCAGCTCCTGGCTGGTCATGGCCTTGACGGTGGCCTGGGTGCCGACGGGCATGTAGATCGGGGTGGGGATGTCCCCGTGGGGGGTGTGAAAAACGCCCAGCCGCGCGCCGGACTGCGCGCAGGTGTGGATCAGTTCGTAGGAAAAATATTGGCTCATAAAACTCCTTGTGACTGTGCAGTATTCCTGACATCATGAATGTGCCGGAAATTCTGCAGAAGGGGTGATCAGGGGGAGACTTCCCCCTGATGGAAATCCGCAGCGGCGGCATGTACGCCGCGAGGAGCATTTTTGCGGAGCAGAGCTTGCCCTGCGGGAGCAAAAATGCGTACCTTGCGGATTTGCCGCCCGAGAGCGTCGAAGACGCGAGAGGCAAATCCGTCGGGGGGTTCCGTAGGGGGGTCGTTAGACCCCCTTGCGGTAACCATTCAGTCTATGACTGAATGGTTACGTCATCGGCCACTTTCTTAACAGCCCCTCCAGGTCTCCGGCGAAGCCTTCCCACTGAGCGCCTTCGGGCACGGGGGCCAGGAAGGTCATTTTCTGGTGGGTGGTGGGGTGCTCAAAGGACAGCCGCATCCCGTACAGGGCGATCTGCTCGCTGCCCTGGCCGTTTCCGTAGCGGTGGTCGCCGACCAGGGGATGGCCGGCGTGGGACATCTGCGCGCGGATCTGGTGGGCGCGGCCGGTCTCCAGGCGGATGGCGCAGAGGCTGCGCCCGTTTTTCACCGCCACGGTCATTCCGTTCAGGATGGCCAGCTTGCCTTCCCGGAACAGATGGTCGGGGACGACGGTCACGATGTTTTTGCTTTCGTCCTTTTTCAGATAGTTGACCAGGCGGAAGCGGGGCTCCGTTTTGCCCTCGCAGACGCAGACGTATTCCCGGCACAGCTCATGCTCCCGGACCTGTTTGGAAAGCCGCTCGGCCGCCTTGCTGGTCCGGGCGAAGACCAGCAGGCCGCCCACCGGCCGGTCCATCCGGTGGACCAGGCCGATATACGCCTTGCCGGGCTTCTGATATTTTTCTTCCACGTAACCTCGCACCTGGGAAAGCAGGTCCGGGTCGCCGGTGGCGTCCCCCTGGGTCAGGAGGTTTTCAGGCTTCACCACCACCAGCAGGTGGTTGTCTTCATACAGGATGTTTATTTCGTTTTCCATAAAAAACCCCTTTGAAATTCATAATGCGTAATTCGTAATGCGTAATTTTTTGTCGTGATCGGAAGGCATTCCGCGCCGAAGGCGCGCATTACGCATTGGGCATTACGCATTACGCATTATCCATTGTTTTCCCATCTTCCTGTCGCTCCGCAGGGCAGGACGCCGCCGGAGCGGACCGGCAGACAGACCTCCTGGGAATCGATGCGCCCGCCGAAGCGGGATTGGACCGTTTTTTCCAGGATGTTGGAAAGCACGGCGGGCTGCAGGCCGGTGGTATAGCTGTTGATAAAGAAGAACAGGGGACGGTCGGACAGGAGCCTGGCGCAGGCGAACACCAGCGGATAGAGCTCGTTTTCAAGCTTCCAGATTTCGCCGGAGGGGCCGCGCCCGTAGCTGGGCGGGTCCATGAGGATGGCGTCATAGCGGTTTTCCCGGCGGTACTCCCGTTGAACGAAGGCCATGGCGTCCTCCACGATAAAGCGGAAGCGGTCCTCCGGAAGCTGGCACAGCTCCCGGTTGCGCTTGGCCCACTGCACCATGCCCTTGGCGGCGTCCACGTGGGTGACGTGGGCACCGGAGGCGGCGCAGGCGGCCGTCGCCCCGCCGGTATAGCCAAAGAGGTTCAGCACCCGGACGGGACCGTTCCTTTGCTCGATCAGCGTCCGCATCCGGTCCCAGTTGACGGCCTGCTCGGGGAACAGGCCCGTATGCTTGAACCCGGTCGGCCGGACGAAAAAGCGCAGATCGCGGTAGGCGACGGTCCATTCCTCCGGGAGGGAACGGCGGTAGCTCCACGCCCCGCCGCCCCTTTCGGAGCGGCGGTAATGGGCGTGGGCCTGGGCCCACTCGGCCTTGGGAAGGGCCGGGGGCCAGATGGTCTGGGGGTCGGGCCGGGCGAGGAGATAGTCTCCCCAGCGCTCCAGCTTTTCCCCGCTGCCGGTGTCCAGGACTTCAAAGTCCTGCCAGTCAGAGGCGATAAACACGAAAGGCTCCTTGGTGATGTTTATGTTGAGAAATCAGGGGATCAAAGGCGAGATCAGACCTTTTCCACGCGGAGGGTGACCTTTTCGCCGTTCAGGTCGGTTTCCTTGACGGCATCGTCCGCGGTCTCGGTGGCGGACAGGTCGTCGGCCAGCACGGCCCGCTGGATCATCTCGCGGCAGGCGTTCAGGGCCTTGGCCACCTTCTTGCTGCCGCCGACGGTCAGGCGGATCCGGTCGGTCAGCTCCAGGCCGGACTCCTTGCGCAGGGTCTGCACCTTGCTGATCAGCTCGCGGGCATAGCCCTCCAGGATCAGGTCGTCGGTCAGGTTGGTGTCCAGCACCACGGTGACGCCGCCTTCGCTCTGGGCCATGAGGCCGGGCTTCTGCTCGGTTTCCACCAGCACGTCGCTCTGGGCCAGGGTCACTTCCGTGCCGTCCAGCTCAAAGGAGACAGTGCCGCCCTTTTCAAAGGCCTCTACCACGGCGGCCCCGTCCATTTCCTTCAGGTGCGCCCCGATTTTGCCCAGCAGCTTTCCGTAGCGCGGGCCCAGGGTGCGCATCTGGGGCTTCAAGCGATAGGAAACAAAGTCGTTCGCCTTTTCGGAGATCTCCACCTGGCGAACGTTCAGCTCGTCCTCGATCAGGCCGGCGTACTCGCTGCCAAAGGACGCGCCGACCACGTACAGGGTCGCCAGCGGCTGGCGTACCTTGAGGTTGGCCAGGTTGCGGCAGGACATGCCCAGCTGCTTGACCTTGAGCAGGGCGTCCATCTGGCGCTCGATATCCGGGTCGATCATGCTCTCGTCCGCCTGGGGGAAGTCGCAGAAATGCACGCTTTCCGGGGCGTCCTCATACTGGGTGCGGACGAGGTTCTGGTACATGGATTCAGACAGGAAGGGGATAAAGGGAGCCAGCAGCTTGGACAGGGTCACCAGCACGTGGTAGAGGGTGACGAAGGCGGCTTCCTTTTCGCCTTCCATGCCCTTGCCCCAGAAGCGCTCGCGGCCGCGGCGCACGTACCAGTTGGATAGCTCGTCCACAAAGGCGGTCAGGGCCCGGGAGGCGGCCAGCACGTCGTAGGTATTCAGGCTTTCGTCCACGGTCTTGATCAGGGTGTTCAGCCGGGAGAGGATCCACTTGTCCATCAGCGTCAGGCTGACGGAATGCAGGTCATGGGCCTTGGGGTCAAAGCTGTCCAGGTCTGCGTACATCACGAAGAAGGCGTAGGTGTTCCACAGGGTGCCCATGAACTTGCGCTGCACCTCGGAGACGATCTCTCCGGAGAAGCGGGAGGGCAGCCACGGAGCGCCGGAATAGAAGTACCAGCGGATGGCGTCCGCCCCCTGCTCGTTGAGGACCGTCCAGGGGTCCACCACGTTGCCCAGGTGCTTGGACATCTTGCGGCCGTCCTTGTCCTGCACGTGGCCCATGACCAGGCAGTTTTTGAAGGAGGGCACGTCGTCGAACAGCAGGGTGCTGATGGCCAGCAGGGTGTAGAACCACCCGCGGGTCTGGTCGATGGCCTCGGAGATAAAGTCGGCCGGGTAGCGCTTCTCAAACTCTTCTTTGTGCTCGAAGGGATAGTGCCACTGGGCAAAGGGCATGGAGCCGGAATCGTACC
>DGRV01000065.1:0-40988 GCA_002391225.1 Christensenella sp. UBA4379 | reverse complement strand
CGGAATCGTACCAGCAGTCGATGACGTCCTTGACGCGGCGCATTTCCTTGCCGCAGTGGGGGCACTTGATCAAAACATTATCGATGTAGGGACGGTGGAGCTCCGGCAGGTTGACCGGGCCGACCGCCATCTGCATCAGCTCTTCCTTGCTGCCGATCACGTGGACGTGGCCTTCCTCGCACTGCCAGACCGGCAGGGGAGTGCCCCAGTAGCGTTCGCGGGACAGACCCCAGTCCACCACGTTCTCGACAAAGTTGCCCATCCGGCCTTCCTTGATGTTGTCGGGCATCCAGTGGATGGAACGGTTATTGGCCACCAGCTGGTCCCGGACCGCGGTCATGCGGATGTACCAGGTGGGGCGGGCGTAATAGAGCAGCGGGGTGTCGCAGCGCCAGCAGTGAGGATAGTCGTGCTCGAACTTGGGCGCGGCGAACAGCAGGCCCCGGGCGCTCAGGTCCTTTAAGACCTCCGGGTCGGCGCTGACGGCGCCGTTGTCCATTTCCTTCTGGGTGGGCTTGCAGCGCATGCCGGCAAAGGGCGTGCCTTCCTTCATGCGGCCTTCGTTGTCCACCAGCTGGACGAAGGGAATATCGTACTTTTTGCCCACGCGGGCGTCGTCCTCACCGAAGGCGGGGGCCTGGTGGACGATGCCAGTGCCGTCCGTCATGGTGACGTAATCGTCGCAGCAGACGAAGAAGGCCTTTTTGCCCTGCTGCTCGGCCAGCTTCTGAGCGGCCTCGTACAGGGGCTCGTATTCCCGGTATTCCAGCTCCTTGCCGGCCATGGTGGCCAGCACTTCGTAGGCCTTTCCGTCCTCGCGGAGCTCATGGCGTTCCTTTAAGGGGCTCAGCACGGTGTCCAGCAGGGCTTCGGCCAGGTAATAGACGTTGCCGTCGATGGCCTTGACCTTGGCGTAGGTCTCGCTGGGGTTCACGCACAGGGCGACGTTGGAGGGCAGGGTCCAGGGGGTGGTGGTCCAGGCGAGGAAATAGGCGTCCTCGTCCTTGACCTTGAAGCGGACCACGGCGGAGCGCTCCTTGAGCGTCTTATAGCCCTGGGCCACCTCGTGGCTGGACAGGCCGGTGCCGCAGCGCGGGCAGTAGGGGACCACCTTGTGGCCCAGGTACAGCAGGCCCTTTTCCCAGATCTTCTTTAAGGACCACCACTCGGACTCGATATAGGTGTCGTGGTAGGTGACGTAAGGATGCTTCATGTCCGCCCAGTAACCGACCCGGTCGGACATGTCTTCCCATTCGTGCAGGTATTTCCAGACAGATTCTTTGCACTTCTGGATGAAGGGCTCGATGCCGTATTCCTCGATCTGCTGCTTGCCGTTGATGCCCAGCAGCTTTTCCACTTCCAGCTCCACCGGCAGGCCGTGGGTGTCCCATCCGGCGATGCGCAGGACGGACTTGCCCTTCATGGTCTGGTAGCGGGGGAAGAGATCCTTGATGGCGCGGGTCTCCACATGGCCGATGTGGGGGCGGCCGTTGGACGTGGGCGGTCCGTCGTAGAAGGTGAACTGCTCGGGCGCTTCGTCGCGCAGGTGGAAGCTGCGCTCCATGATGTTGTTGTCCTTCCAGAACTGCAGCACTTCTTTTTCACGCGCCGCAAAGTTCATGTCGGTGCTGACCTTATTGTACATGTTGTGCCTCCAGGGATTCAGAATGAAAAGGTAGGAAGTAGAAGGTAGGAGGTAGGAGGTTTTTGGATAGCGATCGACGCAATCAAAAAGCCGTCTCTGTCTGATCAACAGGGACGGCTCAAATACCGCGGTACCACCCATGTTGACGGAAGGTTTGCTTCCGCCCGCTCAAAGCCCCGATAACGGGGGGCATGCGCCCGCGCTGAACGTTTTTCACGCGAGAGGCTCCGGAGTGATCCGGAAAACCGACGCCCGCCGGGCTTGCACCGCCCCCGGCTCGCTTGAATGGCGTTTCACGGTTTCCCCGTCTCCTTCATCGCCGTAACAGATTGCATTATATAGGAAAAAACGGCTTTTGTAAAGCGGGAAATTCGCCTTACAGCTCTTCGCTCCGGTATTGGGCCGGTCCTGTTTTGTAAAGACTGCTGCCCAGGCTGTCGATCAGCACGATGGCCGGGAAGCGGGAGAGGGTCAGCAGGCGGATGGCTTCCGTGCCCAGGTCCGGGAAGGCGATCACCTCGGCGCTCTGGATGGACCGGGCCAGCAGGGCGGCCGCCCCGCCGATGGCGCCGAAATAGACGGCGCGGTTCCGGATCATCGCCTCTACGACCGCGGGGGAGCGCGCGCCCTTGCCGATCATGCCAACGAGGCCGGCGTCCAGGAGGGCCGGGGTGTAGCTGTCCATCCGGTAGCTGGTGGTGGGCCCGGCGGAGCCGATGGGCAGGCCGGGCGGGGCGGGGGAGGGACCGACGTAATACAGCGTCTGATTGAGGAGGGGCAGAGGCAGCTCTTTTCCTTCCTCCATCAGGGCGATCAGCCGCTTGTGCGCGGCGTCCCGCGCCGTATAGACCGGCCCGGTCAGCGTGACCAGGTCGCCCGCCCGCAGGGAAGCGGCTTCGTCCCTGGCCAGCGGCAAAGTAAGCTCTCGGATCATCGGCGTTTCCCTTTCAGATGGCGATTTCCCCGTGACGGGAGGCGTGGCAGCAGATACATACGGCAACCGGCATCCCGGCGATGTGGGTAGGGGCGTATTCAGCGCTGACCCAAAGGGCGGTGGTCAGGCCGCCGATGCCGGCCGCGCCGATGCCGGTGCGGTTGATGCGGTCCAGCGCCGTTTGTTCGAGCGCCGCGTAGCGGGGGTCCGGGTGATGGACGCCCAGGGGCCGGGCGGTGGCCCGCTTGGCCAGGAGGGGAGCGATTTCAAAGTCCCCCCCGATGCCGACGCCCACGACGATGGGCGGGCAGGGATTGGGCCCGGCCTCCCGGACGGCGATGACGATGGCGTTCAGCACGCCCTCTTCCCCCGCGGCGGGGGGCAGCATGAAAATCCGGCTCATGTTCTCGCTGCCAAAGCCCTTGGCGATGCCCATCAGGCGGACGCTCTCCCCGGGCTCCATGGACAGGTGCAAAACAGCGGGGCAGTTGTCCCCGGTGTTTTTCCGCTCAAACAAGGGGTCTTCTACGATGGATTTCCGGAAATAGCCTTCCTCGTAGGCCTCGCGGACGCCCTGTTGGACGGCCTCGTTCAAATCGCCGCCGGTAAAATGGACGTCCTGGCCGACGGTCAGAAAGCAGATGGCCATCCCCGTGTCCTGGCAGAGGGGCAGGCCGGTTTCTTCGGCGGCGGCGTAATTGTCCGTAAGTTGGGTCAGGGCGTAGCGGGCGGCGGGCGAAATTTCTTTTTCCAGCGCCGAGCGCATGGCCGCCTCAACGTCCGGGCCGATCTTTCGGTTGATGTCCAAAAACAGCCGCCGGACGGCGTCCCGGACGGCGGAAACGGGGAGTTCTCTCATGTTAAGGGTCCCTCCTGATGATGACGGGGCTTTGCTGAAACAGGGGCGTCGCGCTGCGGCAGCCAAGGCCGCGGATCCGCTCGGCCCGGTCGTCCCAGGCAAATTCGCCGGCAAAGTCGGCGGCCTTGGCTACGACGGGCAGGACGCTCTGCCGCTTGATGGTGGAGAGCAGGGGCTGGGCCCCCTCCCGGAAGCCCAGGAGACGGACGCAGGAAAGGTGCTGTGGCAGGGCGGCGCGGGGCAGGTCCAGCAGAACCTGGGACAGATACCTGCGAAGGGTGGCGCGGGTATAGCGGCGGCTGACGGCGAGGTCCAGCAGGGCTTCTGACGAGGACGCGTGCTTTGCGTGCTTTAAAATCAGCTCGGGCAGGCCGTCCTGGAGGGTCGTATAGCGGGCCAGGGCGGCGCAGTCCATCCCGATCAGGCGGTAGAAAAGGGCCTGATCCAGGGCGTCCGGCGCGCAGACCCGGCCGTTTTCCAGAAAAAGGGCCGCTTCCCTGGCACATGAATCCGGCAGATGGCGCAGGGCCTCCGCCGTTTTCCCCTGAGCGATCAGCCCGCGGATCACGGAGGAGGAAACAAAGCCCTCCGTTTCCAGCTCGTCCCGCTTCCCGGCCCGCTGGATCGGTACGGGCACCATCCGGGAAGAAGTAGCGGCAAGCTTTCGCAGATAGGCGATCCCTAAGTTGTTGTTGGGCTTCTGGGTGATGTCGGGCGGGATGCCGCAGACTTCTGCCAGGGCTTCCGCGCGGGCGCGGACCGGGGCGAGGCCGACTTTGAGCTTTTCGGTCAGGGCCTTTTCCAGCGCCGGGGAGGGACGGTTCAGGGCTTCTGCGCATTTTTCCAGCAGGGGAAAGGCGGCCTGATCCTCACAGCCGAAGGCGATGTGGGTCACGACCCCCAGGCCGTTCAGCGCCTGAACGCCGCCCAGGGCGAAGCGGTCCGCCTCCATGACGGAAAAGGAAACGGGCAGGGCGAACACGGTGTCCGCTCCGCCCAGCAGGGCCATCCTGGCCCGGTCGCATGTGGAAAAAAACGAGGGGCTCCCGCGCTGGGTGAAGGCGGTCGAGAGGACGCAGACGACATAGTCCGCTCCGCTGGCCTCCCGGGCCTGCTGAAGGTGCCAGGCGTGCCCCCGGTGAAAGGGATCGTATTCCGCTATGATGCCGCAAACCCGCATGCGAACTCCGTTCTATCCGTCAGCCTTCCGCCTGCTGCTTGCCCCGTCTGAACAGGGAAGCGCCGGTGCGGCGGAAGCGGACGCGGTTTTCTTTGGCGTAAGCTTCCGCGTCGGACCCGGGAGAAACCGTCAGCGTCAGACGGGGGCAGTCCGTCAGGGCATTGCGGCCGATGCGGACCGGGGAGGAGGAAAACTCCAGTTTCTCCAGCGAGGCGCAGCCGCGGAAGGCGCTGTCGCCCAGCCATTTTAATTCCAGGGGCAGGTTGACGGAAACCAGGGAAACGCAGTTCCGAAACGCGTCGTCCCCGATCAGGCCGACGCTTTCGGGCAGGGAGAGGTCCGTCAGCCTCCGGCAGCCCTCGAACAGGCCGTTTTCAATCTTCTGCAGGATGTCCGGCAGCAGGACGGACTGGAGGCTTTCACAGCCGGAAAACGCCTCCGCCCCGATCTGGCGGACGGAGCCGGGCAGCTGCATCCCCTGGAGCCGGCTGCAGCCGGAAAAAGCCCGCGCCCCGATGGAGGTGAGGCTGGGGGGAAGAATGACCTCCTCCAGAGAGGTGCACATGGAGAAAGCATCGTTCTGTATGGACACGAGGCTCAGCCCCAGGTCGATCGTCCGGGGGCCGACGCACCAGGAAAAGGCGTTTTCCGCGATTGAGGTGACCCCGACGGGCAGAACGATCTCCCGGTCCAGCTTGCCGGCCGGGCAGCACAGCAGGATCTTGCCCCGCCTGTCCAGCAGCATCCCGTTTTCAACCCGGAAGGCCGGGTGGTCCTCCGGCAGGGAAAAGGCCTCCAGGGCGCTGCAGCGCAGAAAGGCGGAAGCGCCGATCTCCCGGAGGGAGTGGGGCAGCTGGATGGACCTAAGCCGCGTGCAGCCACTGAAGGCCTCTCGCCCAATGGCACTGACCCCCTCCGGCAGGGTGACCGAAGTGACGGGCAGGCCGGAAAACGCCTCCGGGCCGATGGAGGTCACCGGCAGATCACCGAAAAAAGCGGGGACGACCGCGATGCTGTCCCCGCTGTAGCGGACCAGCTCCGCGCCGCCGTTTCGGGCCGGCGCGAAGACAGATTCTTTGGCTGTGTTGTGGCGCACAGTATTCACGTCCTTTTGTGTAGGCTTTTCCCCGTTACTTCTGCCACGGCCAGCGGAATTCGTGCTTATAGGGGAAATGGAACTGCCTGCAGTAGCGCTCTGCGTAGGAGCTCTTCCCCACGATCAGCGTCAGGCGGTCGCAGTTGTTGAAGGCCTTATATTCGATGCTGGTCACGTTTTCCGGGATTCGGAGGCTGTGAAGGCTCGTGCAGCCGGAAAACGCCCTGCTGCCGATGCTGCGCAGCGAGGAGGGAAAGTCGATTTCCCTGAGGGCGGCGCAGTGATAAAAGGCATACCGGCCGATGCTGCGCAGGCCGTGGTGGATTTTGACCTTGGCCAGGCGGTCGCAGTGCACGAAGGCGAACTCCCCGATCTGCAGAAGGTCCTGGGGCAGCTCGGCCGCTTCGCCCGTGAGCGCGGGCAGGGAGAGGACCAGCAGACGGTTTGGCAGGTCGATCAGATAGCTGCCCTCCCGGCGGAATACGGGATGATCCTTTGGTACTTCCAGCTTTTTCAGGTTCACGCAGCCGCGGAAAACGGACCGGCCCATCCGGGCCAGGCTGTCCGGCAGCCGGAGCTCTTCCAGCTTTTCGCAGTCCGAAAAGGCATGGGAGCCCATGCCCCCCAGTTCCCCGGGCAGCACCACGGTTTTCAGGTTTTTAGCCCCTTCAAAGGCCGAATGGCGCAGGTCGCGCACCGAGGCGGGAACCTCGAACACCTCCTGCGTCCGTCCGGAGGGATAGCGGACCAGGGCGTTCCCCTCCCGGTTGTACAGAACCCCGTCCTGTACGGAAAAATAGGGGTGATCGGCGGGGACGTCGAAGCCGGTAACGGGACCGCCCTGCGCAAAGGCGTCCGCGTCCACCTGGGAAACGGGGATGCGCTCCACGAACCTGGGAATTGCCACCGTACCGCCCCGCCCATGATACTCAGACAGCGACAGGGTGCCGTTGTCCAGGGGTTCAAAGACAAAGTCGTCCGTTTGATATGTCGGCATGGCTGCTCCTTCAAGCTGGTGTCCGTAAGAAGGGACACGCAGAAGAAAATGACCGTCGGGACGGCTGCCGGTCAGCCCTGGGGTTCCCTGCTTACGCCGCCACACGATCGCTTGACGATACTATATCACAATCCCCGTCATTCGACAACCAAAAAACGGTTTTTAAAACCGTTTTTAGAATATGGGGAAAAATTATCACATGGACCGCACTGCTTTCCGCTCCGGGGTGTACCGGCTTTTTATGGCTGATACGGCGTTTTGCACTGCGGGCATCCGTGATGGGTGACGGCAAATTCCGGGGTCATCCGGCTGCCGCAGCGGGGGCACTGGATGTAGATGGAATCCGCCTGGATCCAGCCGGAGCGGCCGATCATGTCGGTCTGCTGGGGGACGGCGGTCCGGGGCAGGGAGATTTCCGGCTGCTCCTCCGCGGGGGGAGCTTCCCTTCGTCCGCGTGCGCTTTGGGAACGGCGCTGCCTGGGCGGCGGTTCCTGACCGGGCAGGGTATACCCGGCCTTGGCGTAATGCGAGGAGGCGCCGGAGGAGCCTTCCAGCGCCCGGTCGAAGCGGGCCTGATGGAGGTCGTCCGTCATCTGCCCGAAGGCGTACAGGGCGCAGGCCGCCGTCCATGAAAGAAAGCCGCCCACCGCGGTGATCGCCACGAAGGCAGGCAGGCACAAAAGGACGGAGATGGACGCCGCGCTCATCTGCACCCAGGCAAAAATGCCGAGGCCCAGGGTGAGCGCGAGACATACGGCCAGAAAAACGCCGGACAGGCGCATGATTTTTTTACCGGAATTTTCGAACACGGTACAGCTGCCTCCTGCTCTATCGGACGGGCGCAAACGCCAGCGCAAACGAGGGACCCAATGATTGTAACTTTTTTGTTAATTTTACACCAGATCCGACGAACATTCAATGAAGGTTCGTTACCATAAGATTACTATAATTTAACAATTAAAGGACGATTTTGTTACATAAATGTTAAATTCTTCGCTCGTCCGGCTTGCCAGCGGAGGCGGAAGGGGGTATAATAAGACCCTGAATACGGAAAAGACGCGGGAGAACCGCTTTTTGAATGGGAAGGAAACGGGTATGAAAAAGTTTGGCGTGACGTTGATCATTGTAGGAATTATTCTGTACGCCCTGGCGGCCCTGCTGGGGGTGACGGTCCGGGACGACGAGAGCATCAGGGCTCTTTCCCGCATGACCGGGATCACCATCGCCCCGGAGAACGCCGACGCCCTTTTGGCTATGCCCCAGGCCAACGAGCTGTCCGGCACGAGCCACTGGATGCTGTCCCTCTCCAAGCACGTGCCCGTGATCAGCTCCGCCGGCATCGGGTGCGCGGGGGTCGGCCTGCTGATCATCCTTTTGTCCCTGATCATCAAGCCCATTTTGAGCATCGCCCTGCTGGCGGCCATCGCCGGGGTGTGCTATTTCGCCTACCAGGGGAACCTCGGGGTCAGCGTGCAGAGTTTTATCCAGGGCGTGCTCCAGAGCATCCAGGACCTGCTGGGCAGGGCCATCGCCTGGGTCAGGAGCGCCCCTCAGATTCACTTGCCGTAAAGCGGCCTGTCCGGGGAGGGAAGGATGATCTCCCCGGAGGAAAACCGAAAATCATGGCCGGCCAGGTTCCCGGAGGCGGGAGCCTGGCTGTTTTTTTCCGCCGCGACCCGGTTGCGCAGGGCTGTCATGTGGTCGGAGGGCAGGCAGCCCATCTCCCTGAAAAACGCCCTGCGGAAGGTGCGCATGTTGGTAAACCCGCAGGCGTCGCAGATCCAGGTCAGCGTCAGGTTCGGGTTCCGCATCATCATCCGGGCGCGGTTGACCCGGATGGCGTTGATAAAGTGGCGGAAATTCGTATGCATTTTTTCCGAAAAGAAATGGGACAGGTGGGAAGGGCTGATGCCCAGGGCCTGGGCCGCGCTTTCCAGGGTGATGTCCTCATAGGCGTGCTCGGAGATATAGCAGATGATCCGGTATCCCAGGTCCTGCCCGCTGTAATTGTAGACCGGGCGGTAGGTAAGATTATGCAGGGTCGCGGCCAGCAGCACGTGGAGAAAGGCGACGCAGAGCGGCAGGCTGGTTTCCATCTGGAGCTTTTCCAGCTGGCTTACGGCCATCTGGAGCTCCGGCCCGGTGTCTTTGGCCCGAAGGATAGGGCTTTCCGGCTGCAGGCCGTGAAAGGTGCCTTCGTATTCCGGGATGATGTCCGGGGGGAAAATGGCCGTGATGCCCCTGGCGTCCGGACTCAGCGCGTCGTAGCTGTGGGGGATCAGGGGAAAGGCGATGCCCGCGTCCCCCGGCTCCAGGCGGTACTGCACCCCGTCGATGCCGACCACGGCGTATCCGCGGGTCACGACGACCAATTCGGCCATATTATGCACGTGGGAAGGAAAGACATAGCGGGTCATTCCGCCGATGAACAGTTTCTCCTTGCGCTCTTCGTAGAACACGTCCATATGCTCCTCCAAAGGCGGAACGCGGCGTTTTGTCCCGCTCTCTTTTTTCTGTCTGTTGCCCGTATTATACCCCGTTTGGGACAAAAAGAAAAGACCCGCTCCGCAGAAAAAGCAATTTTTGTCCCCTGTTCCGAGACAAAAAGCATTGTAGAGGCTTTTTCGTCATGCTATAATTTGATCCAGGATGACAATTGATGGATGCTTGAGGCGGACGGCCTTTGTATTTGCGTTTGTCCAGGCTGATTTCGGCCCCGGGAAAGGGTGTGAAACGATGAGCAAGAAGACCAGATCGTACGTGGAGTTCCTGTACATCCTCCCGTTCCTGATCCTGGTGGCGCTGATGTCCTATTATCCCCTGTACGGGTGGATCTACGCCTTCCATGATTACATGCCGCCCAAGCCGATTTCGTCGGAGACCTTCGTGGGGCTCAAATGGTTCCAGTTCATCGTGTCCAACCCGGTCCGCCGGGCGGACGTGTGGCGCGTGCTGGTCAATACCTTTGCCATGAGCGGCATCTCCCTGGCCTTCAGCTGGTTCCCGATGGTGTTCGCGGTGTTTCTCAACGAGATCCGCTGCAAGCCCTACCAGAAATTCGTCCAGACCGTCACCACCCTGCCCAACTTCATCAGCTGGGTGCTGGTGTACTCGGTGGCCTTCAACGTACTGAGCTCCACCGGGGCGGTCAATACGGTGCTGACGGGCCTGGGCCTGATTGACAAGCCCATCGCCTTCCTTAACTCCAAGGACCATATCTGGTTCAAGATGTGGCTGTGGCTGACGTGGAAAAACGCCGGCTGGGCGGCGATCATGTACCTGGCGGCCATCAGCGCCATCGACGATCAGATGATTGAAGCGGCCAAGGTGGACGGGGCGACCCGGATGCAGATCATCTGGCGGATCACCTTCCCCTGCCTGCTGCCAACCTACTTCGTCATCGTCATGCTGAACTTGGCCAATTTCCTGTCCAACGGCATGGAACAGTACTACGTCTTCCAGAACAACTTCAACCGAAAAACCATCGAAGTGCTGGATCTGTACGTGTACAACTACGCGACCCAGGGCCGCGGCAATTACCCGCTTTCCACGGCCATCAGCATGCTCAAGAGCATCGTGAGCGTGGTGCTGCTCTTCGTGACGAATACCGTTTCCCGCCTGGTGCGCGGGGAAGGCTTCGTGTAAGCGGAAGGGGGCGGATACAGTATGTTCAAAACGGCGGAAAAAAGAAAAAAGCACATCAATCCCATGGACATTCAAAGTCCTGGCGACCGCGTCGTTACCGTCATCACCTACATCGTCTATGCCATTTTCGCCTTCGTGTGCGCCTATCCCTTCTACTATATCATCATCAACTCCATCAGCGCCAACAACCTAAGCGAGCGGGGCCGGGTGCTGTTCTGGCCCATGGAGATCCACTTTAAGAATTACAGCCGCATGGTTAGCATTCCGGGCCTTTTGCAGGCGGCCAAGATTTCGGTGCTGCGCACGGTTGTGGGCACCGCGTTCACGGTGATTACGGCCGCGTTCCTTGGGTATATGTTCACCCGGGACACCCTGTGGAAGAGGAAGCTCTGGTTCCGCTTCGTCGCCGTCACCATGTACGTCAACGCCGGCATCATCCCCTGGGTGCTGTCCATGAGGAACCTGGGCCTGGCCAACAATTTCTGGGGCTATATTTTCCCCATGGTGGTGCAGCCGTTTTACATCATCCTGTGCAAGACGTACTGCGAGTCGGTGCCCCGGGAGCTTCAGGACGCGGCGGAGATCGACGGGGCGGGGACGCTCAGGGTCTTTACCTCCATCATGCTGCCGGTGATCACGCCGATCCTGGCCACCATCGCCATCTTCGCGGCGGTCAACCAGTGGAACTCCTTCCAGGACAACCTGCTGCTGATCACGAACCGCCATGACGAGCTGGATACCCTCCAGTATAAGCTCTTTCAGTATATCTCCCAGGCCAACAGTCTCAAAGCCCTGGTCAGCAATACGACCAACTCCAACGCGGTCATGGCGGGGCTGGCGACCGCGGCGACGGCGACCTCCATCCGCATGTCGGTGACGGTGGTGGTGGTGCTGCCGGTGATGCTGATCTATCCCTTCTTCCAGCGGTTCTTTACCAAGGGGATCATGATCGGCGCTGTCAAAGGATGAGAGCAGGAGTGCCTGCTTTACATCATAATAAAAAGGAGGTTGACTGTATGAAACGTTTCCTTTCCGCGCTGCTGACGCTGATCATGGTGCTGAGTCTGGTTTCCGTCGGCGCCATGGGCGAGGAGAAACCGCTCCTCACCATCGATGTCTATGACGACGCCGCCAACTACAACGGCATTCAGACCGGCTGGTTTGCCAAGGTGATCAAGGATCGGTTCAACATCGAGCTGAACATCATCGCTTCCCAGGTGGTCGGCAACACCGTGTACGCCACCCGCTCTGAAGAGGGCAACCTGGGCGACATCATCCTGGTGGACAAGGCCAAGTTCCCCGAGATCGTGGAAGCCGGCCTGGCCAAGGACATCAGCGACAAGCTGCCCGAGTGCGAGAACATCATGAAGTTCAAGGATCAGATCGACGTGTTCAACAAGGGTCTGACCGGGGAAGATGGAAAGTATTACGGCATTCCGACCGAAATGACCGACACCGCTCCCGACACCCTGACCGACGACGTGATCTATTCCAGCCCCATGCTCCGCTGGGACCTGTACAAGGCCGCCGGCGCGCCGGAGCTCAAAAACCTCGATGACCTGCTGGACGTGCTCAAAAAGATCCACGAGATCCATCCGGTTAATGAAGACGGCGACCCCGCCTATCCCTTCACCCTCTGGGCGGACTGGGACGGCAACGACAACATGATCGGCATCGCCAATGTTGTGCAGCTGACCACCTGGTACGGCGAAAAGCTCAAGGGCAGCGCGATGCTCAAGCCCGACTACACCTTCTCCCCGCTGTATGAGCGCGAGAACGCCTACTACAAGATCACCAAGTTCTTAAACAAGGCCAACCAGATGGGCCTGGTGGACCCGGATTCCGGCACCCAGCCCTGGGACACCGTCGCCAACAAGCTGTCCACCGGCCGTGCGGACGTCATGTGGTACAGCTGGCAGACCGGCTTCTGGAACAGTGTGGACCGTCTGAACGCCGGCACCGGCTTCATCTTCATCCCCGTGGGCGATCAGAACTACTACGCGGACGCGGACCGCTACTACGGTTCTGACCGTATGTTCGGCATCGGCGCCGGCGTCGAAGGCGAAAAGTATGAGCGCATCATGGCCTTCCTGGACTGGTACGCCAGCCCCGAAGGCGTCACCTTCCAGCATGACGGCATCGAAGGCCTGAACTACACCGTCGGCGAAGACGGCAAGTTCATCCCCTACAAGGACAACGCTCTGATGGACAACCTGCCCGTACCCGAAGAATACGGCGCCGGCGGCTATTCCGACGGCAACAACCAGATCAACCAGTGGATCGTTTCCTCCATCTGCGTCAACCCCCTGACCGGCGAACGCTTTGCGCAGAAGTACTGGCAGTCCTATAAGGACATGACCATGACCGAAATGAAGAAGGAATGGCAGGAGAAGTTCGGCGCTGAGGATTCCGTCGACTGGATGAAGAAGAACGGCAAGCTCCTGGCCAGCCCCAGCGTGGACTTTACCCCCGCCGCGGACAGCAACGACTTCATCGCCCTGCGCTCCGACGTCAACAAGGCCCTGTGCGAGTACACCTGGAACCTGATCATGACCTGCGCGACCGACGAAGAATTCGAGGCCCTGTGGGACGAGATGATCGTGCAGCTGGACGGCTTTGGCTACAAAGAGCTCTACCAGCACGACATCGAGGTCTGGCAGCCCGAAGTCGACGCCAAGAAGGCCGCCGCCGAACTGTAATGGCTGATTTGAACATCATTTGAACCTGTCACCCTTAAGGGGGCGCTCCTTCGGGGGCGTCCCCTTTGCTTTAGCCCAAGGAGGGCGCGGCGGATGGTCACGAACGATTTTTCTTCCCTGCTGCCGGACGGCAGACGCTTTGACTTCTGGGAGCGGGAGCAGGTCTTTGACCGGGAGCTCTTTGTGGACGGCACGGACCCGGCTGCCTCCGACGACAATGACGGCAGCCAGGCAGCGCCTTTTCGGACCATCAGCCGGGCGGCCCGGGAAGCGGGCCCCGGCACCCGGGTGCGGATCCATGCCGGCCTGTACCGGGAGTACGTACGCCCGGAGCGGGGCGGAGAAAGCCCGGAGCGCATGGTTTCCTACGAGGCTTTCGGGGACGGGCCGGTCGTGATCAGCGCGTCGGAAGAGGTCCGGGATTTCGTGCCCAGCGAGGGATGGTCCCTTCGCATGAGCCCGGCGGAGACGGACAAAATCCGCATCTTTGAATACGACCTGGACCCCGATCTGTTCCGGGGTTATAACCCGTTCTGCGCGGTGAACATCCTGCACGACCGCCTGTTTATCGAGTATGATAAGACGGACATGACCCCCTACCTGAACCGGCGGGGCTGCGTGTTCTGCGACGGAAAGCCGCTCCGGCAGGTGCCTCTGTACAACGGCATGGCCAGGCAGGACAACACCTACTGGGTGGAAGCCAACGGGATGAAGGTCCATTTCCGCCTTGCCGGGGACGAGGACCCCAGAGACCACCGGATTGAGGTCACCGTGCGGGAGCAGTGCTTCGCCCCGGACAAGCAGTTCTTGAGCTATATCCGGGTAAAGGGCCTGACCTGCGTGCACGCTGCCACCGGCGCGCCGGTGCCGCAGCGCGGCGCGATTTCCGCCCACCGGGGCCATCACTGGATCATCGAGGACTGCACGGTGGACTGGTCCAACGGGGTCGCGATGGACGTGGGGCACGAGTGCTGGCACCATACCCATACCCCAGGGGAAATCGTGGGGCACAGCGTGATCCGGAACTGCGTGATCCGGGACGCCGGGGTCTGCGGCATCGCGGGCATGTTCGCCGAGCATATGCTCATCGAGGGCAACACCATCGAGGGCACCGGCTGGCAGAGGATGGAGCTGTCCTGGGAGGCCGGGGCCATCAAGCTGCACAACAGCGTGGACGGGCTGATCCGCCATAATATTTTCCGCAACACTTTTCGGGCGGACCATCTCTGGCTGGACTGCGGCAACGAAAACAACCGGATCACCGGCAACTTCTTTTTAAACGGCATCGAGCAGCGGGAAGCCATTTTCATCGAGTGCACCCGGGACGGGGTCAACCTGATCGACAACAATGTCATCTGGAACGTGGAAGGGCGGTTTGACCCGGCCAAAGTGCCCGTGGAGCCGGGCTCCTCCGGCTGGTACAAGCTCCGGGAGCACGACGCGGTGAACGGCTACGCCATTTACGGGGAAGGGACGGACCGCCTGCACATCGCCCACAACCTGATCGGCCGCTGTAGGCACAGCGGGTATTACGCCAAGCCGGTGCCCTTCCGCATGCGCGGCATGGAGCGGGGCGGGACCTCCCGGGCCGCGAAGGTGATCAACAACATCTTCTATGACTGCGGGGAGGCGGCGATCGACTTTCCCACCCGGGACAATCAGTCGGAGGGCAACCTTTTTGTGCGGATGACCGGCGGCTATCTGCGGGTGATGTACCCGGAGCCGGAGGTTTGTCTCCATCTGCCCGCCTGGCAGGAATTCTGCGGGTTCGACCTGGAAGGGCAGAACGCCTGGTGGGACATTCACCTGGACGAAGATTCCCAGACGGCGACGATCCGTCCGGCGGCGGACGAGGTGCCCGGCCTGCCCGGGGCGGCGAAGCGGCTGACCCTGCTGCGCACCCCCCGGGAAGTGCGGCGGGTTTCGCCCGATCCGGGGATGCCGGGGGATGCGAACGCCAATTCGCCCGAACGGGTGCTGCCCGGCCCGATGACGGCCTGGCGGGATCTGGGGAACGGATGCTTTTGTCTGGATTTGGGAACCATACTGGGAAAAGAAGCGCGTTAAAAGGAGGGTCACACATGCTCAGACAGGTCAGAACGGAAAACGGCTGGGTGCGGGGAATCGAAGCGGCCGACCCGCGGATCACGGCCTTTAAGGGAATTCCTTTCGCTGCTCCGCCGGTGGGGAGGAACCGCTGGCGCGCCCCGCAGCCCTGTGAAAGCTGGGCCGGCGTGCGGGACGCTTCCCGCTTCGCCCCCATTTCCATGCAGTGGATCCCGGGCCTGGGGACCGACATCTACTGCCGGGAATGGCACGTGGACCCGGACATCCCGATGGGGGAGGACTGCCTGTATCTGAACGTCTGGACCGGGGCGAAGAAGACGAACGAGAAGCAGCCGGTGCTGGTCTGGTTTTTCGGCGGGGGGCTCCAGTGCGGGTACACCGCCGAAATGGAGTTTGACGGCGAGCGGATTGCCCGGCGCGGCATCGTGGTGGTCACGGTCAATTACCGGGTCGGAGCGCTGGGCTTCCTGACCCATCCGCAGCTGACCCGCGAGCAGCCGGAGGCTCCGGCCAACTTCGGCAACCTCGACCAGCAGGCGGCCCTGCGCTGGGTGCAGCGGAACATTGCCGCCTTCGGGGGCGACCCGAGGCGGGTGACCATCGCCGGCCAGTCGGCCGGGGGCGGGAGCGTGATGTCCCAGCTGGCCTGCCCGGACAACGCGGGGCTTTTTTCCGGCGCGGTCGTCATGAGCGCGATGATCTTTGACCCCTACCGCCGCCGGGAGGTCGGACGGCCCGAAACCTTAAAGGAAGCGGAAAAGAAGGGGGAGGACTTTTTCGCCTTCCTCGGCGTCCGAAGCCTGGAAGAGGCCCGGGCCCTGGACGCCGTCACACTGCAGCGGTCCTATGAAAAATACATGGAAGGCCACGTGCCCTTCTTCACCGTCCGGGACGACCTGTTCTGCGTGGGCGACCCGATCGCCCTGTATCGGGAAGGAAAATGCGTGGACGCCGTCATGATGGCCGGCTGCACGGGGGACGAGTTCCTGAACGCCATCGACGCAAAAGACGAGGCAGACCTTCAAAAGGAGGCGGAGCGCATCTTCGGAGCAAAGGCTCAGGAATTCCTGGCCCTGCCGGAGAGCCGCCATTTTGCGGAGGGCCTTGGCTTTGCCCCGGCCAGCGGCATCGAGTGCACGGTCAAGGGCGTCCTGACTGACACGGCGAAGGCCGGGCGGAAGGGCTGGTGCTACCGCTTTGACCCGGACATCCCGGGCTGGGACCATCCCGGCACCTTCCACTCGTCCGACCTGTGGTTCTGGTTTGAAACCCTGGCCAAGTGCTGGCGGCCCTTCGTGGGCCGGCATTACGACCTGGCCCGGCAGATGTGCGACTATTTCTGCAATTTCATCCGCACGGGGGACCCAAACGGACATGACCTGAACGGGGAGCTCCTTCCCAGATGGGAAGCCTGGTCCGACGAAACGCCCTGCACGATGCGCTTCCTTCGGGACGGGGCGAGCCCGGCGACAGAGCCCATGTCCCCGTTCATGAGCTTCCTCACGGACCGGATCATGGAGCGGATCCGTGGGGTCTGAGAAATATGAAACCCGAGCATCCACGAAACACGAATGATAACGGAAGTTTTTTTCCCGTTTTTTCCTTGTTTTTGCTTGACAGACAAAACCGGCGGTACTAAAATAAATTTAAAGAAACCGGCAACAGGAAAAATCCTTTGCTGATGTCTTCTAAATAGGAAAGAGAGGCGTTTTAAGAATATGGCTGATTTGCTGAACCTGGATCAGCTCAAAGCGAAAGCGGAGCAGATCGTCAAACAACTGACCGGCAACAAGGACCTGATCGCGGCCTTCACCAAGGATCCTGCCGCCCTGCTCAAGCAGCTGGGCATCAACATCCCGCAGGAACAGATCAACAAGCTGATCGAGCTGGTCAAGGAAAAGCTGGGGGACCAGACCACCAAATCCATTCTGGACAAGATCAAGAGCTTCTTTAAAAAGTGATTCTGCCCCTTTCGGTGTATTTTATTCGTTTTTCCAGCGTTCCCCGTCCGTTTTTGCGGGCGGGGCGTTTTTATGCTTTTGACAGACGATGGGGCATTTGCTATAATAGGGCCTGCGGACACCCGGAAGGGGTCTGACTTTTCTCTGTCTGCGGTTTTCGTCAGACATCCCACAGCGGAGTTTGAACGGAGGAATCATCATGAGTAACGTACAAAAAACAGGAACCAAGTGGAAAGGTCTCTCTCAGAGGACCATGCGCCTGACGCTGACGGCCATGCTGGTGGCCGTGGAGCTGCTGATGTGGCTGCTGGGCATGGGCCAGGTGCCGGTCGGCGCGCTGAACATGTCGTTTTTAACGGTGCCGGTGGCGGTGGGGGCCATCCTGTTGGGGCCTTCGATGGGCTCGGTGCTGGGCTTGACCTTCGGCTTGACCAGCCTGTTTGACGCCATGACCGGCAGGTCCGCCCTGACGTCCTTTTTCTTTACCCATCATCCCTTTCATACGGTGCTTCTCTGCGTCGGTATGCGGGTGCTGATGGGCCTGTGCACGGGCTGGGTGTTCCGCGCGCTGAAGGGAGACGGGCCGGTGCAGATCTGGAAATACTTCGCCGCCGCGATCTGCGCGCCCCTGCTCAATACCCTGTTTTTTATGGGCTATATCTGCCTGTTCCTGTACCAGACAGAAATGGTGCAGAACCTGGTCGAAAAGACGGGCGCTTTGAACCCGTTCATGTTTGTCATTCTCCTGGTGGGCGTCCAGGGCCTGGTGGAGGCGGCGGTGTGCTGCTTCATCGGCGGCGCGGTGTCCAAAGGGGTTTCCAAAGCGGTTTTCAAGGAATAAGCTGAAAGGATTGTTTCAATGAAAAAAGTCATCGTGGGCCTGCTGGGCTGCGGCAACATCGGCAGCGGGGTCGTCAAACTGATCGCCCAGATGCGGGAGGACATCCGCAGGCATTACCAGCTCGAAATCGAGGTGCGCAGGGCCCTGGTCCGCAGCACGGAAAAAAAGCGGATCCCGGAGGTGCCGGCGTCCATCCTCACCAATGACCCGGACCAGGTGCTGAACGATCCGGACATTTCGGTGGTGCTGGAGTTCCTGGGCGGGGAGCAGCCCGCCGCGGACTACATGGCCCGAGCCCTTCGGGCCGGCAAGTCCGTGGTGACGGCCAACAAAATGGCCCTGGCCCTTCACTGGCCGGAGCTGCAGCGCGCCGCGGAGGAAAGCGGCAGCGGATTCTATTACGAGGCGTCCGTTGGCGGGGCCATGCCCATCATCCGGATGCTGCAGTCTTCCCTGCAGGCCAACCACATCACCCGCCTGTCCGCGATCATCAACGGGACGACCAACTATCTTTTGACGCGCATGACCGACGAGGGGATGGATTACCAGACCGTTTTGGCAGATGCCCAGCGCCTGGGCCTGGCTGAGCCGGACCCGGCGGCCGACGTGGAGGGAGAGGATGCTTCCTACAAGCTGTCGATCCTGTCCTCCCTGGCCTTCCATGCCCACATCCCGGTGTCGGACATTCAGCGGGAGGGCATGACCCACATCAGCCAGGTGGACATCAAATGCGCCGGCGACATGGGCTACGTCATCAAGCTGGTGGCCTCGGCCTCCCGTGAGGAGGACGTGGTGGACGCCTTCGTTTCTCCCGTGCTCGTACCCAAGATCCATCCCCTGGCCTCGGTCAAGGGAGCCTTCAACGCGGTCTACCTCCACGGCCACGCCTTTGACGACATGATGATCTACGGCCGTGGCGCGGGCAGCGCCCCGACCGCCAGCGCCATCGTCAGCGACCTGATCTGCGCGGCGCAGGAAAGCAACGCTGCTTCCTCCACCTTTGAGGTGGTGGAGGGCCTCTCCGAATCCGTGCGGATGGCCCAGGACCGGACCTGCGCGTTCTACTTGCGGCTGCAGGTCAAGGACAACCCGGGCGTGCTGGCCCATGTAGCCAGCTGCCTGTCTGGGCAGAAGGTCAGCGTCCGCGCCCTGCAGCAGCCCCAGGGCAGCGGGGACGGCGCTCAGATCACCATCCTGACCCACCCGGCCGCCGAAAGCAGCATCCGCAAGGCTGTCTCCGCTTTTGACGCCGAACTGGTGACGGTGATGAATGTGCTGAGGGTAGAGGAATAACAGCGGTCCAGCCAAGGGCCGGATCGATTCTGGGAGGGGGAAACATTTCCCCCTCCCACGCTTTCCACATAAGGATCATTTTGAGGAAAGGATCATTCAGCCTATGAACCGTCAAAGACCCTGGTCTGTGCCTTCGATCCTGATGCTGCTGGTGGCGGTTGCGGTGCTGGCGGCTTCACTGGTGTTCCTGATTTCCGTGATGCGCTGAGGAAAATGAGACGGCTGAATTTTACGCTGGGGCCGGAGCATGAAGGCCGGCGGGTGGGCCGCCTGGTCCAAAGCCTGGCGGGCGTCTCCCATCATGAGTATGCCAGGCTCAAGCAGGAAAACGGCGTCCTGCTGGACGGGGTACCGGCCCACGCGGATATGCGGGCCCGGGCCGGGCAGGTTCTTTCCGTCCTGATCGAAGAGGCTCCGGTGCTTATCCAGGAAAGCGGACTGCCGGTGGTCTATGTGGATCAGGACGTGATCGTCCTGTCGAAGCCTGCCCCTTTGTCCACCATGCGCTCGCCCGGAAAGCCCGGGCCGACCGTGGAGGAGCTGTTGTCCCGAAATGGGGAGGCCTTCCGTCCGGTCAACCGCCTGGACAAGGGTACCAGCGGCCTGATGGTCTGCGCCAGAAACGCCCATGCCCAGCAGAAGCTGCAAAAGCTCCTGCACACGGACCGCTTTGTCCGCCGCTATCTGGCCGTTACCCAGGGGGAATGGAGCGGCCAGGGCGTGATCGACCTGCCCATCCGGAAAGAAGAAGGGCAGTCCGTCCGCCGGGTGATAAGCCCGGACGGCAAGCCCTGCGTCACCCATTTTGAAACCCTTTCTTCCGCCTCCGGCCGGACCCTGGTCCGTCTGACCCTGGAAACGGGGCGGACGCATCAGATCCGCGTCCACTTAGGCGCCATGGGCCACCCGATTACGGGCGATTATCTGTACGGAACGCAGGAGACGGAGCTGCCGGGCCGCTTTGCCCTCCACAGCGCGAATCTGTCCTTCATTCATCCGGTTACGGGGGAAAGGCTGGCGTTTGAAAGCCCCCTCCCGCCGGAGCTTCGGCGTCTGCTGGGTGAATGAGCTTTGCCGGGGCAGACATCCCGGCAATTTTTAAAGATTGTTTAAAAATTGTTTCGGAAATACGAACTTATTCCCTTGACAGAACGGGGAAAAATCACTAAAATGATTGTGTCCGGCATCCTGCGGGCTTGATTGTCCGTGATGACTGTTTTATCTGATACAATCGTTCCAGTTCTGTACTGTCGGCGTCAGCCGTTTCATATAGAGGATCAAGGAGAATCCTGTGTGTCAGTACGTTCCGAATAACGGCCTCAGCGTCTTGTCCGGGAATTGGCATATCCATTTTAAATGATGGACATTTGACGGACGGCGGTATCAAATCAGACAGTTCACCGTATGGAAGCCATACGGTTTTTTTGTATGCCGGCGCTTGGTAACGCAATCGGACAGATGAAGAAAAAAACAGAGAAAGGAGGCAATCGGTTTGAATTGGTTGATTACGGCAGTCATTGCCCTGGCCGCTCTGCTGATCGGCGCTTTTGCGGGCTATCGCTACAACAAGAGCATGATCGAAAGCAAGATCGGCCGGACGGAAGAATATGCCAAAAAGCTTCTGGATGATACCACCCGCAAGGCGGATGAAAAGAAAAAGGAAATGATTCTGGAAGCCAAGGAAGAAGTACTTCGCCAGAAGTCCGAGCTGGACAAGGAAATCAACGCCCGCCGGGCGGATATTCAGCGCTCCGAGCACCGCGCGCAGCAGCGCGAAGAGCAGCTGGACAAGAAGATGGACAGCCTGGACCAGAAGGAAAAGCAGCTGCAGAAGCGGCAGGACAACGTGGCCGCTCTGGAAGCCGAAGCGGAAGCCCTCAAGGCCAAGCAGGTCAGCGAGCTGGAGCGCATCGCCGCCATGACGCAGGACGAAGCGCGGCAGAATGTCATCGACCGCGTGCAGAAGGACGCCTATCATGACGCCGCCGCCATGGTCCGGGACATCGAGGCCAAGGCCAAGGAAGAAGGCGAAAAGAAGGCCCGCAACATCATCGCCCTGGCGATTCAGCGCTGCGCGGCAGACCACGTGGCGGAAACCACCGTATCGGTGATCAACCTGCCCAACGACGACATGAAGGGCCGCATCATCGGCCGCGAGGGCAGGAACATCCGGGCGCTGGAAACGGCGACGGGCGTGGACCTGATCATCGACGATACTCCGGAGGCGGTCATCGTATCCGCTTTCGACCCGGTTCGCAGGGAAATTGCGAAATTAGCCATCGAGAAACTGATCATGGACGGGAGAATCCATCCCGCCCGCATCGAAGAGTGCGTGGAAAAGGCCCGCAAGGAGGTGGAGAACCAGATCCGGGAGGCCGGCGAGCAGGCCGTGTTCGAGACCGGTCAGCATGGTATCCACCCCGAACTGGTCAAGCTGCTGGGCCGTCTTCGCTACCGCACCAGCTACGGCCAGAATGTGCTCAAGCATTCCATCGAAGTCAGCCACCTATGCGGCATGATGGCCGCGGAGCTGGGGGCGGACGTTCAACTGGCCAAGCGCGCCGGCCTGCTGCATGACATCGGCAAATCCGTCGACCATGAGCAGGAGGGCACCCACGTGTCCATCGGCGGAGAACTGGCCCGCAAGTACCACGAGAGCCCGGCGGTCATCCACTGCATCCTGGCCCACCACAACGACGTGGAGCCGCAGACGGTGGAAGCCGTGCTGGTACAGGCGGCCGACGCCATCAGCGCGGCCCGGCCCGGCGCCCGCCGCGAGTCGCTGGAGAACTACATCAAGCGCCTCGAAAAGCTGGAGGAGATCGCCAAGTCCTTCAACGGCGTCGAAAAGTGCTTCGCCATCCAGTCCGGCCGCGAGGTCCGCATCATGGTCAAGCCCGAGGACGTTTCCGACGAGGGCACCCAGGTGCTGGCCAAGGAGGTCGCCAAGCGGATCGAGAAGGAGCTGGAGTACCCCGGCCAGATCCGCGTCAACGTCATCCGCGAAACCCGCAGCACGGAATACGCGAAATAAATAAAAAATTTTCAGGCGGCCAGGTCAAAGCCCGGCTGCCTGTTTTTTGTGCTTTTCATGAGAGTTGGTTTGTGTTATCATAATCGAGAAGATTTATCAACCGCTTGGGAGGAAAACGTCATGAAGCTGGTTTCCTGGAATGTCAATGGTCTGAGGGCCTGCTGGGGCAAGGGGTTTGAGGAAGTGTTCCGCCAGATGGACGCGGACGCTTTCTGTCTGCAGGAAACCAAGATGCAGCCAGGCCAGTTGGAGGTTGCCCTGCCGGGTTATCACCAGTTCTGGAACTCGGCGGAAAAGAAGGGCTATTCGGGCACGGCGATCTTTACCAAGCAGGAGCCTCTCTCCGTTTCCTACGGCATCGGGGTGGATGAGTTCGACCACGAGGGTCGGGTCATCACCCTGGACATGGGGAAGTTTACCCTGCTCACGGTCTACACCCCCAACAGCCAGGACGGGCTCAAGCGCCTGCCCTTCCGCCTAGCCTGGGAGGACGCCTTCCTCGCCTATATCGACCGGCTCCGGGCGGTCAAGCCGCTGATCTTCTGCGGCGACTTAAATGTCGCCCATGAGGAGATCGACATCAAGAACGCGGCGGCCAACCGCGGCAATTCCGGCTTTACCGACGAGGAGCGGGGGAAGATGACCACCCTGCTCTCCCATGGCTACGTGGACAGCTTCCGCTATCTGCACCCGGACACCGCCCAGGTCTATTCCTGGTGGAGCTACCGCTTCCGCGCCCGGGAGCACAACGCCGGATGGCGGATCGACTATTTCATCGTCTCGGACGACTGGAAGGACCGGATCGTCTCGGCGGACATTCATACGGACATCTTCGGCTCGGACCACTGCCCGGTCGAGCTGGTGATCAGGACCGAATAAAAAAGAGCCGTGCAGCGCAGCGTCTGCATCAGCCCCTAAAAAGAGGTTGTTCAGTATTCTTACTTGTTGACGGCTTCTTTCAGGTTCTTGCCGGCGCGGAAGCCCACGGACTTGCTGGAAGGGATCTGCACGGACGTGCCGGTCTGGAAATTGCGGCCCTTGCGGGAGCTGCGGCTGCGGATCATGAAGGTGCCCAGTCCGCTGACGGCGGCTTCCTCCTTTTCGACGATCTCTTCCGTAATGAGATCGACCACGGCGGTGAAGGCGTTTTCGGCTTCCTTCAGGGACATGCCGGTCTTTTTGCTCAGAGCGTGGATCATTTCCTTCTTTGTCATAATCTTTTTCCTCCATAACAGATTGATGTGGCATGAACTTATTTTTGAACGTCGTGTTGGGCTTGGGAAAAAATACGCGCATTCTTATTCTACATGTTTTTTCGGATTCCTGCAAGTGGGTGGGTAAAAAATTGTAAATTCTTTGCGGTATTAGGAGGATTTGTATGAAGAAATACGGCGCGCTGGAAGCGGGCGGCACCAAGATGGTGCTGGCCGTGATGGACGGGGAGGGAACGGAGCTTCAGCGGAAGGTGATTCCGACCCGGACCCCCGAAGAGACCATGCCGGAAATGCTCTCTTTTTTCATCGGGGAACATTTGGCGGCCCTGGGCGTTGGATGCTTTGGCCCGCTGGACCTGAACCCGGCCTCTCCGACCTATGGCAGCATCACCAGGACGCCCAAGCTGGCCTGGCGGGGCTACCCGATCCTCCGGGCGTTTGAGCAGGCCCTTTCCATCCCCGTTGCGCTGGACACGGACGTCAACGGGGCGGCCCTGGCGGAGGCGAAACTCGGCGCGGCCCGGGGGCTGTCCAGCTGTCTGTACCTGACGGTGGGCACCGGCATTGGCGGCGGCCTGATCGTGGGCGGGGAGCCGGTGCACGGCCTCATGCACCCGGAAATCGGCCATCTGCTCCTGACCCCCGAACCGGACGATCCCGCTCCGGCGGGCTTCTGCCCCTACCACCCGCACTGCGCCGAGGGCCTGGCCAGCGGCCCGGCGATCGAAAAGCGCTGGGGCGTATCCGCCCGGGACCTGCCGGAGGATCATCCGGCCTGGGCGCTGGAGGCGTCTTATTTAGCGCAGGTCTGTGCGGATGCGATGCTGGCCTTTTCCCCGAAAAAGATCATCCTGGGCGGCGGCGTCATGCACCAGAGCTTCCTGTTCCCGATGATCCGGGAAAAGACGGTCCGTCTGCTGAACGGCTACATTCCCGTCCCCGCTGTGGAAGCGGGGCTGATGGACTATATCGTTCCCACGGGCCTGGGAGATCAGAGCGGCATCCTGGGGGCGTGGCTGCTGGCCAGGCAGGCGGAGGCATCCCATGTCTGAAAAAAACAGCGGTTCTGAGTATCTCGAAATGCTCCGCCGGGAAAGCGGGGCAAAAAAGAATTCCTTCAACCGGTTTGCCGATTATATGGAAGCAAAGGCCAGAAAGTACGGCATCCCCATCGACGGCCAGTTTGAGCTGCTGCCGTTATGCAACCTGAACTGCGGGATGTGCTACGTGCATCTGACGCCCGGGCAGATGGGGGAGAGGCTGCTGCTTACCGCGGACCAGTGGGAGGACCTGTTCCGCCAGGCGGTGGAGGCGGGCATGTTCCAGGCCACGCTGACCGGCGGGGAATGTCTCCTGCATCCGGATTTTGAAAGGCTCTATCTCTATCTGCACAGCCTGGGCTGCCAGGTGAACGTGCTGACCAACGGCGTCCTGCTGGACGAAGAAAAGCTCTCCTTTTTTAAGGAGCATCCGCCGGCGCAGCTGCAGATTACCCTGTACGGCAACAGCGAGGAGACCTATGAGCGCGTGACCGGCCGCCGGGTGTTTCAGACCGTGGTGAATCATCTTCGGCGGATCCGGGAGGAGGGCCTGCCCCTGCTCATCACCATCACACCGAACCAGGCGTTGGGAGAGGATGTCTTTGACACGATCCGCCTGGCAAAAAGCATTACGGACAATTGTTTTATCAATACCTCCCTGTTCGACCCGCCGGACGAGCCGTGGCGGCAGAATGTGGCCAGTGAGCCGGACGTGTCCTACTATGCCAGGATTCTCCGCTTTCAGAAGGAACTGCACGGACGTGCCGTGGGAAAACGGCCGGAGACCGAGCTTCCGCCCGCCGGAGGGCCCTGCCGTACCTGCGGAAAGCAGGGGCTTCAGTGCGGCGGCGGCCGTTCCGGGTTCGTGATTAACTGGAAGGGCGAGATGAAAATCTGCAACCGCCTTGGTCCCAAGAGCGATCCTTTGCGCGACGGCCTGGCGGCGGCCTGGAAGGAAATCCACGCAGCCGCGGAAAGCTGGCCGCGGGCCAGCGAATGCGACGGCTGCGCGTATGAGGAAATCTGCGGCATCTGCGCCGCGGACGCGCTCAAATACGCCGAGCCGGGCAAGCAGCCCAAAGGCCTGTGCAAGCGGACGAGATATCTGGCCAGCCAGGGCGTGGTGGCGCCATCTTGTCCAGAATAATCCTGTTCAGTCTCCGACTGAACAGGATCTGGGACGGGGACTCTGTCCCCTTCCCAGGGCCTTCCGGCCCGTTCTTCGCTGAAAACGTGCCACCGGCACATTTTCCGAGCGCTCAGAATCCCGCGGCGTACATTGTCCAGGGCCTGCCGGCCCGTTGCTCAGTGAAAACTGTCCACCGGACAGTTTTCCGGGCCTTCGCAACCCGCAGCGGATTGAAATCAGGGGGAAGAATCCCCCTGACTACCCCCTCAGAAAGGCGCGCAAACTGCTGTCATCAGATGATCTAAAAAAATTATGAAATTATTTTTTTCTGATATTGCTTTCTTTCATTTGATCATGTATAATAGCATTGGTAAATGGGATATTTTTTGTGCTTACTGTTTGCCGAATGGAAGGAGGAGCTTCAGATATGCAGGAAAAAATGAATGGAACTGCTGTCGTGAAAGAAGAATATACTTCCCCGGTGGTGGAAATGCTGGTCTTTGGAGAGGACGATATTGTCGTGACGTCTGCTGGCAACGGCGACGTAGGCCAGGGCCGGGGCCGCGGCGGCGGCTGCGACGGGGTACCTTATCACAGGAATCAGAGGACCTTCTCTTCGGGAAGAAATTCCGGTTGCTGATTTGATCAAAAAAATATTAAATTTTCTTCATTTTCTTGCTTTGTCCAGCAAAAGCTCGTATAATATTTAGGACATTATTTTGTTGTGTCCGAAACGGTTTTTGATCTGGAGGTTTGCACATGCAGGAAATGAACATTGAAAACGCTTCCGTCAAGGAAGAATATGTTGCCCCCGTGGTGGAAATGATGGTCTTCGATCATGAAGACATTATCGTCACCTCCGGCGGCAACGGAGACAACGGACATCAGCGTGGCTGCGGTGGCGGCGGCAACGGCGACAGAGGAAACGGCCGTGGCTGCGGACACGCCTGATCCAGCGCCGGCGATCGGAAAAAAGCTGCGGGTTTCCGCAGCTTTTTCGTTACTGAACAGAAAGGAACGACGAAATCGTGAAAGCGCGTTCAGGTTTTGTTTTGAGAAAAATGATGGGGGAATGTATGCTGATGCCCGCGGGCGACAACATCAAAAAGCTCGGCGGCGCGTTGCTGCTGAATCCCGTATCCGCCTTTGTATGGGAAAAACTGCAGGAACCCGTCACCCGGGAGGAGCTGCTGGCCGCCATCTTGGAGCGGTATCAGATCGACCCGGAGACCGCTGCCAGGGATCTGGACGGATTGCTGGAAAAGCTGAAATCCTTTGACGTGATTGAAGAATAACGTCTGGAGGAACGATATGAAACGCTTCCAGGTGCTGGACGGAAGTCTGCTGAAGCTGATTGCGCTGATCACGATGCTGGTGGATCATACGGCGTCTGTGCTGCTGCGGGATGATTATACGGCTGTATTCTCATACGCAGGCCGCACGGTTTATCTGTATGAACTGATGCGCCGGGTCGGGCGGATCAGCTTTCCTATATTCGTATTCCTGCTGGTGGAGGGGTTTCTGCATACCCGGAACATCAAGCGGTATGCCGGAACGCTGCTGGTATTTGCTCTTCTTTCGGAAATCCCCTGGAACCTGGAGCACACCGGAAGGCTCTGGATGCCCGGCAGCCAAAATGTCCTGTTTACGCTGCTATTGGGCCTGCTGGGCATCTGGGTCCTCCGGGACGCTCAGGGACCATGGAAAAAAGCAGGCCTTTTACTGGGCCTGCTGCTGGCTTCGATGGTGCTGCGCGCTGACTATGGTACCACCGGGTTTGGGTTCATCCTGCTGATGTATCTGCTGCGGGATCAGCAACTGCCCCGGGCGGTGGTGGGCAGCTGTTTTCTGGACAGTCCCCTGCGTTCCGGGCTGGCGTTTCTCCCCATCAGTCTCTATAACGGGAAACGCGGATTCATCGGCAAGGGGTGGCTCAAGTACCTGTTTTACTTAGCCTACCCCGCCCATATGCTGATTCTCTTCTGGATCAGAAAGACGACCATCGGCTACTGAGGCGTGTTTTTACCTATCTTTACAGCGTCGCCTGACGGAAGCGGTACATTCCGATGGACGCGGCGATGCTCAGGTTGAGGGAGTCGATGTCGCCGCTGTGCTCGATGCGGACCGGGGTGCCGGTTTTGGAAAACTCCGGCGGGAGCCCGGTTCCTTCGTTGCCGAAAATCAGGCAGTAGGGCCGGCGGGGCGGGGCTTTCAGGGCTTCTTCCAGGGTGACGGAGCCGTCCAGCATGAACGGATAGGCGGCATGACCGGGGAAATCAGCCCGGTAGGCCTCAAAATCCGCATACTCGCGGACGCGCAGGCTGAACAGCGCTCCCATGGAGGAGCGGACGACGTGGGGCTGGAACACGTCCGCGCAGGGCTGGATCAGGGCGATGTCGAAAAACCCGAACCCGAGGGCCGTGCGCAGGATGGTGCCCAGGTTGCCAGCGTCGGACGGGTGATGAAGAACAATATGAGCGGCTTCGGGGTTCAAAACGCCGGGCCGCTTTTCAAATACGGCGGCGGCGTAGCAGTTGCCCTTCCCGGACAGGCGGGCCAGGGCCTTGTCCGCCGTCTCCACCCGGATGTTTCGGGCGCGGCACAGCTCCGTCAGGGCGGCGACGCCCTCCGAATCCTCCGCCTGGGCGCTGATCAGCAGCCGCCGGACCAGCTCCGGCGCTTTTTTAATCGCCTCCATCGAAGGAAAAATCCCCGGGGCGTAAGAATAATCAAGCTTGCGGTCATAAGGGGCGAGTGAGGGCATGAGAACTCCTTTGTAATAGGTAGGAGGTAGAAGGTAGGAGGGAGGAGGTTTATAGTGAGAGTGGAGAGTGAAGAGTTTTCGCGGCCTTTGGCCGCAGAGTGGAGAGTATATAGTGAGGAGTTAGGAGTGAGGAGTGAGGAGTTGCAAGGGTTTGGACGAAATTACGCATTACGCATTAAGAATTACGCATTCGACTATTTACCTCCTACCTCCTACTTTCTACCTCCTACCTATTTAAGAGCTGTTGGAGTAGGTTTTCCGCCATCTGTTTCCCTGTGGGTCCGATTTCGGTTTCGGGGCCGACGCAGGAGGGGCAGCCTTTTTCACAGGGGCAGGTGGTGACGATTTCCAGGCAGTTGCGCAGCAGGATCTCGCGCATGTGGAAGGCCTTTTCGGCCAGGCCGACGCCGCCGGGGCAGTTGTCGTAGAGGATCAGGGTGGGCTTGCCGGTAAAGGTGCATTTGACCTGGTAAGCGACGGCGATGTCGTGGGGGGAGCACATGAGGTTCAGCGGGGCGGCGATGCGCATCAGGTTCGCGATGCCCAGCATCCCGTTCTGCAGGTCGTCCTTGCCGAAGGCGGCGGCGATGTCGTCCGGCACGGTCCACCACAGGGCGGTGGTGTGCATCTCCGTCTCCGGCAGCATGACCGGGCCATAGCCCACGTTTTCCCCGGTGTCAAAGCGCATCTTCTTGAACATGCGGACGCGGGCGGTCACGTTGATTTCCCCATAGGAAGCGTCCGGCCGCTCTTCAAGCACGTCCAGCAGGCTCAAGGCCACGTTCAGGTCCGCGTCGGTGTAGTAGTCCACGTCGACCTTGCGGATGAAGGCCTTGCAGGCGTCAAAGTCCAGCTTTTCCACCTGGTAGGTGGTGCCCTCGTGCAGGTAGATGGCGTTTTCGTGCAGGAGCATGGGGGCGGTGAAGCGGTCCATCTCCCCGACCATGCGGATGTGGGCCGGGTCGGTAATGTCCATGATCAGGAAATTCTCCGTCATCGCCGTACGCAGGGAGATTTCGCTGGCGGGGAAATCCTCCTCGGACCAGTGGTAGGTGTCGCCCACGTGGCGCAGGATGTTTTCATCCGTCAGATAAGCGAGCATCTCCTCGCTGCCGGCGGCGTTGCCGAAGCCCTCCCCATCGTGGAAGGGCAGTTCGTAGGCGGAGCATTTCATGTGGCTGAGCAGGATATAGATATTGTCCGGGTTGAGCAGGGCGTTTTCCGGGCTCGCCCCGAAAAAATAATCCGGATGGCTGACGATGAACTGGTCGAGGGCGGCGGAGGAAGCCACCAGGATGGTCAGGCTCGCCCCAAAGCGGCGGCCGGCCCGGCCCGCTTCCTGCCAGGTAGAGGCAATGGTGCCGGGGTAGCCGCACATCACGCAGGCCTCCAGGGAACCGATGTCGATGCCCAGCTCCAGGGCGTTGGTGGAAATTACCGCGTCGATCCGCCCGGCCCTCAGGCCCTTTTCGATCTCCCGCCGTTCGGAGGGCAGATAGCCGCCCCGGTAGCCCCGGACGCGGCCGGAATTCCCGACCGGGTCCTTGACCAGTTCCTTGAGCTGGCGGGTCAGCACCTCCACCTGCAGGCGGCTTTTGCCAAAGACGATGGTGCGGATGCCGTTGTTGACCAGCATGGAGGCGATGCGCCTGGTTTCGGGCAGGACGCCCCGGCGGATGCCCAGCTGCCGGTTGACCACGGGCGGGTTATAGAAGATCACGTGCTTTTCACCGGAGGGCGAGCCGTTCCGGTCGATTTTGGTCACCGGCCGGCCGATCAGGGTCTGGGCCAGCTCCTCTGGGTTTTCGATGGTGGCCGAGCAGAGGATGAACTGGGGATTGCTCCCGTAGAACCGGCACAGGCGGATCAGGCGGCGCAGGACGTTGGCCAGGTTGCTCCCAAAGACCCCGCGGTAGGAATGGATTTCGTCGATGACGATGTATTTGAGGTTTTCAAACAGCTTTACCCACTTGGTGTGGTGAGGCAGGATGCCGGAGTGCAGCATGTCCGGGTTGGTGACCACCACGTGGCCGGCTTGCCGGATGGCCCGCCGGGCCGCGCCGGGGGTGTCCCCGTCGTAGGTGTAGGTCTTGATGTCCGCCCCGATCAGTTCGATCAGTTCGTACAGCTCGCTCACCTGGTCGGCCGACAGAGCCTTGGTGGGGAAGAGGTACAAGGCCCGGGCGTCCGGGTTCTTTAGGATCTCGTTGAGCACGGGCAGGTTGTAGCACAGGGTTTTCCCCGAGGCCGTGGGCGTGACGATCACAACGTCCTTTCCCTCCTGAATGGCGGAAAAGGCGTCCGCCTGGTGGGCGTACAGCTGGGTGATATGGTGCTTTTGCAGGGCGGGAATCACCCGCTCGTCCAGCCCGTCCGGAAACGGCGCGAAAACAGCCTCCCTTTTCGGGAGGGTCCGCCAGCAGGTGACGTTCTGCATAAACGCCTCATCCTGCCGCAAATAATCCAGCAATTGAGAAAGATTCATATGACTACCTATTATATATTAGATATCTTGAATGTCTAAGCTTTCTGGATCAGGCTCGTCGTTTTGCGGCTGCGGGAGGTCCGAAAGGGTCCTGAGGCCGAAGTGGGACAGGAAGGCGTCGGTCGTGCCGTAGAGAATCGGGCGGCCGACGACGTCCTTGCGGCCGACGTCCTCGATGAGGCCTTTTTTGACCAGGGACTGGACGGAGTAATCGCACTTGACGCCGCGAATCTGCTCCATTTCCAGCTTCGTGACCGGCTGGCGGTAGGCGACGATGGCCAGGGTCTCCAGCGCGGACTGGGAAAGGCTCTGCTTCTGCACCGGCTGGAGGAGCTTTTCAATGAAGGGGGCGAACTCGCGCCGGGTGGAAAGCTGCACGTGTTCTCCAAAGCGTTTGAGCACGATGCCGCGGTTCTGCTCGGCGATGGTCCTTTCCATCTGGTCCAGGGCTTCCTGTACCTGAAACGGGGCGATTTCCAGCGCCCGGGCCAGGTCGGCCACAGCGACGGGCTCCCCGGCGATAAACAGCATGGCCTCCACGATGGGGCCGATCTCTTTAATCTCCATGATCGGTGGTATCTTCCTCGTTCATTTCTTCCGGGTCGGGTGTGTGCGGGTGAATGGTGATTTCTCCGTAGGTGCTGTCCTGAACGGCGCGGGCACGGCCGGCCTTCAGCAGCTCCAGCAGGGCCAGAAAGGTGGAAATCACCTCGTCCCGCGAGGGCTCGTCGGAAAACAGGCGGTCAAAGACGACGGGGCCTTTGCGCAGTCTGCGCAGGATGTTCGACATGCAGCGGGGCACGGAGAAGGCGTCCCGGATGATGCGCCGCTGGACGGGCACGGTTTCCTCCGTCTCCTTCATGCGGGCGAGGACCCGGGCGAAGGCGGCGGTCAGCCCCTCGAGGGTCAGGCCTTCCAGCTCGAACGTGGGCGGCGGGAGGGGAAATTCCTCCGGCAGCTTTTCGTACATGGCGGCGGCGGCCTTCTCAAACTGCTGCATTTCGGAGGCCAGGGTTTTGAGCTGCTGATACTCTTCCAGCTGGCGGATCAGGGCCTTTTCCGGGTCCTCCTCCTCGCCCTCCCCTTCCTGGGGCGGGCGGGGCAGCAGGGAGCGGGATTTGATTTCCAGCAGGGTGGCGGCCATGGCCAAAAAGCCGGAGGCGTCGTCCAGGTCCAGGTCCGGGGCGTTGTGTACGAATTCGATGTACTGGCTGGTGACCTCGGAGACGAAGATGTCCTTGATGTCCACCTTGGCCTTGCTGATCAAAAAGAGCAGCATGTCCAGCGGGCCTTCAAACTGGCTGAGGTGAAGCGCGAATGCCATGACAGAATCCTCTTCAATTGACGATATTATAAAAGAAAGTGATTACTGGTGTCCATACCGCATTCATCATACTGCTCAGCAGATTATTAATGACGTTCGTAAACAACAGCAAAGCCATAAGACCAAAATGAAGCATTCTGAACATGTCTGGAGACAGCCGTAACTTACCTTTAAGTAGAATATCGTTCAGTACATGATAGCCGTCCAGTGGCGGGATTGGCAGAAGATTGAACAGAGCAAGACTTAGGTTCAAAATGGAGAAATGTGTGAAAAAAAGAGATAAATAATACAGAACAGAATGATGATCGGTGATGCGTAGGTTACGGTTGCACAGAACCATCAAAAATCCGCTGACCAGGAAGAGCAGCATGTTCATCGTGACGCCGGCCAGGGAGACCAGGAGATCGTCCCGGCGGTAGTTGCGGAAATTGCGGGGGTTGACCGGGACGGGCTTGGCAAAGCCGACGCCGAGCAGCAGCATCATGGCCGTGCCGATCGGGTCCAGATGGCGGGCGGGGTTCAGGGACAGGCGGCCCAGCATCTTCGCCGTCGGGTCTCCGCACCAGAGGGCCACGTAGCCGTGGGCCACCTCGTGCAGGATCAGGGCGCCCAAAATGGCCACGATCTGCATCAGCATCGTGATGATCCCGTCCACCGGATCGTTCCGAATCGCGTTGATCCAGTTAAAAAGCATGGAGTTTTGCAGCATGTCTATCACCTTTTTGTTTTATAAGTGAGGAATTAAGAGCTTTAAGTGAGGAGTGAGGAGTTAGGAGTGAGGAGTTGAAATTGGTTTGAATGACCATTCATTACGCATTACACATTAGGCATTACGCATTCGCTATTGAACTCCTCACTAAGTGAGCGAAGCGAACGGTCACTCCTCACTCCTCACTCTTACAGTTTCTGTACTGCCGCCACCAGCGCTTCCACCGCCTCGTCCTTCGTGGCCCAGGAGGTGCAGAAGCGCACGGCGTTGCGGCCGTCGGGCATTTTTTCCCAGAAGTCCCAGGAAAAATGGGGAGCCAGGGCGGCCAGCTGTTTGTCCGTCAGGATCGGGAACTGCTGGTTGGTGGGGGAGGGAATCAGGAAGGAAATGCCCTTTTCTTCCAACGCTGCCCGGATCGCCAGGGCCTGACGGTTTGCTTTTTGGGCGGCGGACAGGTAGCGGCCTTCTTCCATCAGGCCGATGAACTGGAGGCCCAGCATCCGGCCCTTGGCCAGCATGCCGCCGCGCTGCTTGATCATGTAGCGGAAGTCCTTTTTAAGGGCCTCATTCGTGATGACCAGGGCTTCGCCGAACAGGGCCCCGCACTTGGTGCCGCCCAGGTAGAACGCGTCGCACAGCCGGGCGATGTCTTTGGCCGTCAGATCGCAGGCATCGGAGGTCAGGCCGTAGCTCAGCCGCGCCCCGTCCAGATAGAGGGGAATCCCCGCCTTCCTGCAGACTTTTGACAGCTCCGTGAGCTCACTCAGGGAGTACAGCTGGCCGCTTTCGGTGGGGTAGGAAATGTACAGCATCCCGGGCTGAACGGTGTGCTCGCTGTGCGGGTCCCCAAAATGGGCATCCAGCGCGGCTTTCAGGGCCTTGGCGGACACCTTCCCGTCCGGACTTTCCAGGGCCAACACCTTGTGGCCGGTGGCCTCGATGGCCCCGGTCTCGTGCACGTTGATATGGCCGGTGGCGGCGGACAGGACGCCCTGCCAGGGCCGGAGGAACGCGGAGATCGCCGTCAGGTTGGCCTGGGTGCCGCCCACCATGAAATGAACGTCCGCTTCCGGCGCATCGCAGAAATTGCGGATCAGGCCGCGGGCTTTTTCACAGTATTCGTCCATCCCGTAGCCGGGCGTCTGGACGTAATTGGTCTGCTCCATCAGCCGGAGGATTTCCGGCAGGCAGCCTTCCTCATAATCGCAGGTAAAGCGGTACATGCAAACCAGCTCCTTCCCGAATCATTCCATCCTGTATTATACCAAAAACGGGGGAGGGTCCGCAATAGAGAAAAAACCAGTGAAAAGCGCTGAAAAACAAACAACCGTTTTCCGGAAAAGAGGAATTTGCCGGGGCCGCGGCGAAATGATCCATCAATGGGCAGATACGCCGCATCTGATGAAAAACGGAGGGCTTTTCAAATGAAATTCACCATCAAGGACAACCGGATCTGGTTTACAAGGGCGGGGGAAACCGGCGTGGTCAGCGTACCGGCCGAAGGCTGCATCCGTTTTCAGGCCACGGCCTCTTCCAGGATCGAGCTGCAGGACTGGACCCTGCTCCCCAAGGAGACGGGGGCCGACATCTGGCGGGACGGGGAGGACCTGTGGCTCAAAACGGGCCGGCTGAAGGTCTGGTTTGAAAAGTGGGGGCGGGTCACCTATTTTATCGAGGATAAGCCGATCCTCCGGGAGCAGCCGGAAATGACCTTCACCACCGGCTACCGCAACTACCGCAGCGTGGGCAGCGGCCTGTGGGCGATGCGGGCCACCTTCGAGCCGGACGAAAACGAGCAGTTCTACGGCCTGGGCCACGAGCGGATCAATGTCTTCAGCAAGAAGGGCTGCACGGTGGACCTGCGCCACGTCAACACCAAGGCGACGATCCCTTACGTCTATTCCTCTCTGGGCTATGGTTTTCTTTGGAACATGCCCTCCACCGGCACGGTGGAGCTGGGCTTCAACCGGACCCGCTGGAGCAGCGACTGCGCCAAAACGATGGATTACGTGGTCATCGCCGGCAGCCCCCGGGAGGCCAGCGAAAAGCTGGCGGACCTGACGGGTCACGCTCCGATGATCCCGGAATACGCCCTGGGCTTCTGGCAGTGCAAGCTGCGCTACGAGCGGCAGGAGCAGGTGCTGGAGGTGGCCCGGAAATACCGGGAGCTGGGCGTTCCGCTGTCGGTGATCATCATCGATTACTTCCACTGGACCGAGCAGGGGGACTATAAATTCGACCCTGCCTACTGGCCCGATCCCAAAGCCATGGCGGACGAGCTTCATAAAATGGGCGTGCGGCTGATGGTGTCCATGTGGCCGACCATCAACGAGCACAGCGAAAACTACGCCTATATGGCGGACCAGAACATGCTGATCCGCACCGCCTCCGGCGTGGGCCGGGTGTTTGAGTTTTACGGCCCGCAGGCGGAAATCGACCCCACCAACCCGGAATGCCGCGCCTACGTCTTTCAGAAGCTCAAGGAAAACTACCTGGACAACGGGGTCGACCTGCTCTGGTTCGACGAGGCGGAGCCGGAGATCCATCCCGAGCACTTTGACAACCTGATCCTCTACGCCGGCCGGGGGGACGAAGCGGCGCTGATTTACCCCTACTGCTACGCCCAGCTGGTGTACGAGGGGATGAAGGCGATGGGCCGGGACGACATCATCACCCTTTCCCGGGCGGCCTACACCGGTGCCCAGCGATTTGGGACCCTGGTCTGGTCGGGGGACATCCAGTCCACCTTTGAAAGCCTGACCGAGCAGATCAAATCCGGCCTGAACATGGCCATGTGCGGCCTGCCCTGGTGGAACACCGACATCGGCGGCTTTTACGGCGGGGACATTCACAGCGAAGCGTTCCGGGAGCTGATTGTCCGCTGGTTCCAGTACGGCGTGTTCTGCCCGGTGATGCGGCTCCACGGCAGCCGGGACGGCCACGACAGAAGCCGGAACATCAAGGAGCCCACCGGCGGGGACAACGAGATCTGGAGCTTTGGGGAACAAAACCTGCCCATTCTCAAGGACCTGATCGCCCTGCGCTACCGGCTGATTCCCTATATCTCCCGGCACATGAAAAAAGCCTCCGAGCACGGCGTGCCCGTGATGAGGCCGATGTTCTTTGACTTCCCGGAGGATCCGGTGTGCTGGACCACGGGGGACCAGTACCTGTTCGGGGACGATATTCTGTTCGCCCCGATCTCCGTCCGGGGACAGACGGAGCGGAACGTCTATCTGCCCAAAGGCAGCTGGTTTTTGACCAAGGACCGGACCGCTTACGAAGGCGGCCGCTGGGTCCGGGTCCGGGCGGAGATCAGCGAGTTCATCGCGTTCGTGAAAGCGGGCGCTCAGGTGCTGGACGCCTTTATTTAAAGCATAATCAGGGAAAGAGGAAAACGCTATGACCAGGACCAGCGGCGACACCAGGGCGAACCAGATGCTGAACGAGCCGGTGAACCGGATCATCCCGAAGCTGGCGGTGCCCACCATCATCGCCATGCTGATTTCCAGCATCTATAACATGGCGGACACCTTTTTTGTGGGCCGCATCAACACCGCGGCTTCCGGGGCCATCGGGGTGGTCTTTTCCGCCATGGGGATCATTCAGGCCATCGCCTTCACCATCGGCATGGGCAGCGGGACCAACATGAGCCGGGCCCTGGGGGCCGGGAAGAAAGAAGAGGCGGCCCAGTTTGTGTCCCTGGCGTTTTTTACCGCCTTCCTGACGGGCACGGCCCTGGCCATCCTGGGGCAGATCGTGCTGGACCCGCTGATGTATCTGCTGGGCGCAACGGAGACGATCGCCCCTTACGCCCGGGATTATGCCCGCTACATCTTCCTGGCGGCCCCCTTTATGATGTCCTCCCTGGCGATGAACAACCTTCTGCGCTTCCAGGGGCTGACGCTGTATGCGATGATCGGCATCACCACGGGCGGGGTGCTCAACATGGCCCTGGACCCGCTGTTCATCTTCGGCTTTGGACTGGGCACGGCGGGGGCTTCCATCGCCACGGCCCTGTCGCAGTTCGTGAGCTTCTGCATCCTGCTGTGGATGTGTCAGAAAAAGCCGGAAGCCATCTCTGTCTCCCGGCGGAATTTTAAGCCCAGCCTAAACATGTACGGGCGGATGCTGAGCAACGGCCTGCCCTCCCTGGGCCGGCAGGGGATCGCCAGCGTCTCCACCATCCTGCTCAACCACGTGGCCCAGCCCTGGGGAGACCCCGCGATCGCGGCCATGTCCATCGTCAGCCGCTACATCATGTTCATCAACTCCGCCGTGATCGGCTTTGGCCAGGGCTTCCAGCCGGTCTGCGCCTTCTGCTACGGGGCCGGGCGGTACGGCCGGGTGAAGGAGGCCTTCCTGTACTGCGCGAAGGTCGCCACAATTATTCTGTCGGTGCTGGCGGGAGCCTCGCTTCTGCTTTCCGGCCAGATCGTGGCCCTCTTCCGCGACGACCCCAAGGTCATCGAAATCGGCACGGTGGCCCTGCGGCTTCAGCTGCTGACGATGCCGCTGTGGGGCTTTTACGTCATGTCCAACATGATGACCCAGAGCATCGGCCTGAGCGCCCGCTCCACGATCATCTCCACCGCCCGCCAGGGCATCTTCCTGATCCCCATGCTGGTCCTCCTCCCGGCCCTCTTCGGCCTCTTCGGCCTCCAGGCCGCCCAGCCCGCCGCCGACATCTGCGCCTTCATCCTGAGCATTATGCTGGTCAAGCCTGTCTTAAGACAGCTGGAAAGGAAAAATGAAGAAGCCGCTTAAAGGTAGGAGGTAGGAGGGAGTAGGGAGGAGGTTAATAGAGAGTGAAGAGTGGAGAGTGGAGAGTGGAGAGTGAAGAGCGAGTTAGAAGTGAGGAGCGGAAAGTGGGTTATACTCCCTCACAACACTATCTGAACCTCCTACTTCCTACTTCCTCCCTCCTACCTAATCTCTATCTTCCCCGTATCTCCGTCGCTGGACAGAACGGCAGCATAATCTTCCGCCATCGTTCCAGGTCCGCTGCTGAGGGGGCGTGGAGGCCGGAGACGGGGACGGTGTCACGGTCTTCAAAGGGCTGGAGGAAGTAGCGCTTCGCTCCGCGGATCCACGGGCCGATGCCCAGGAAAGAATTGTCGTCGAACAGCTCCCGGACCACGGTGGTGCGGAACTCGTAATCGACCTCCCCCTCAAGGAGGAAGCGGACGCTCTGTTTCACCGCCTCCAGGCCGGGGGCGGGGACGCCGGCGGTTTCCGCGTAGCGGTCCGGGCTGTTTTTGATGTCCATCGCCACGTAATCGACCAGCTTTTCCCGGACGAGCTCCTGGAGCAGGTCCGGCCGGGTGCCGTTGGTATCCAGCTTGACGGCAAAGGACAGGGCCCTGATCTCTTCGATCAGGGCCTTTAATTCTTGGCCCCGCAGAGTGGGCTCGCCGCCGGTCAGGCAGACGCCGTCCAGAAGGCCCCTGCGTTTTTTAAGAAAATCCAATAGTTCTGCGCTGTCCATCTCCGGGGGAAGGATGTGGTCGATGAGCTCCGCGTTATGGCAGTAGGGGCAGCGAAAATTGCACCCGGCCAGAAAGACCGTGCACGCGACCTTGCCCGGATAGTCCAGCAGCGTCAGCTTTTGCAGACCGGCGATTTCCATTTTCAGCCCTCCCGGATCTCGGGGCCGATACACGGTCCCGTCCTTTTTCTGCTTCTATGAAGTTGATTGTAGCACGAAACGGCGGGAGTGGCAACGAGAAATTATCAGAGCTTCCCCAGGTCTCCCCGGTTGTAATAATACGCTTCCATCAGGGCGCGGGCGGAGCCCAGGGAAAGATCGTCCAGGCCGGGGAAGCCGTTGTCCTCGTTAAAGAGGCGGACGGCGGCCCGGGTGGCCTCGTCGTATTCTCCGTGAAGGCTGCCGCCCGGATTGCCGCTGCGGACGGTCTGGCTGCCGAAGAGGCCGGACAAAAGGCCGGAGAGCCCGCTTTCTTCTTCCTGTTTGGCCACGGTATAGACGGTGTCCCCGTCGTTCAGCCCGGAGGTGATTTCCACATAGTTGCCGTTGGTGACGCCGGTGCCGATGGACACTCGCTGCATCTGGCCGGAGGCGTCCGGCATATAGACGAAGGCCTGGTTGTTGGCGCTGAAGCTGATGGCGTCCGCCTTGAGGATGACGACGTCCGACGCTTCCTCCTGGGGCACCGTGACGGTGACCTGCATGCCCGGGTACACCGTGCCGGTCACGTCCACATAAGCGGTGGCCGTGTAATAGGCGACGTTGCCGGTGGAGGAAGAGACGTAGTTGATCGAGTCGATGGTGCAGGGGAAGGTCTCGTTCGTGGCGGTGGTGGTCACCCGGCACTGTGTCCCGACATGGACGTCGGAAATGTCGTATTCGTCCACCCGGATGGAGACCTTCATGTGCTTAAAGTCCACCACCTGAATCAGGATGTCGCCCGCGGAGACCTTGTCCCCCTCTTGAAAATACAGCTGGTTGACCGTGCCGTCGAATTCGGATTCGATCACCTGGCCGCTGGTCAGGCGGACCAGCTTGTCGCCCTTGAGCACCTGATCTCCTTCTTTTACATAGACGCTGCGCACGGTGGTGGCGGAGGAGGAGGTAAAGGAGACGTTGCTGATGGCCTGCATGGTGCCGCTGAAGGACAGGAAATTGGAAATGGACCCCCGGCCGGCGTTGTAACTCTGATAGACGACGGTGTACTGGTTTTGCAGCTGGCGAATGAGGATCCACCCGGCCCCGCCCAGGACCAGGACGATCAACAGGATCAGAATCACCCTGCGGAGCTTTTTTCGTTTCTTTTTTCCCGGTACCGCCGCAGCAGTGTTTTTCTTCTCTGATTCAGACATGACAGACTCCTTTATATGAAAAATTCCGCATAAAATTTTCTGGGCGAAAACACGGAAAGTAAAGCGTGAAAACCTAAAATGAACTTAAAAAAAGCGGCCGGGGGAAATTGTTAAATTTTCAAAGGCCGGCCCGGCCTTCCCGGGGAAAAACCGTCGGAAACGCCGGAATATCAATATTTCGTAACAATTGTTCATCATTTATCCATATATTGACAAAAAAGCAAATTGGGATTATACTGTCCAAGGTCTCAGGAGCCCCGGGAAGGGCCGGGGATTAGATAATGGAGGAACTGGTATGTATCAGGTCAAAAAGCGGGACGGGAAAGCTGTCCCTTTTGAAATCGGCAAAATCAGCGCGGCGATGGAAAAAGCCTTCCTGTCTCTGGAGAAGGAATACAGCAAGGACGTGCTGGATCTGCTGGCGCTGCGGGTCACCGCGCATTTCTCCGGCAAGGTCAAAGACGGCCTGATTGCCGTGGAAGATATTCAGGATTCCGTGGAGCAGGTGCTGTCCGAGGCGGGGTATTATGACGTCGCCAAGGCCTATATCCTGTACCGCAAGCAGCACGAAAAGATGCGCAACGTCGGCGACACGCTGCTGGACTACAAGGACCTGGTGGACAACTATCTGCAGATCAACGACTGGCGCGTCAAGGAAAACTCCACCGTCACCTATTCGGTGGGCGGCCTCATTCTGTCCAATTCCGGCGCGATCACGGCCAACTACTGGCTCAGCGAGATCTATGACGAGGAAATCGCCGAGGCCCACCGTTCCGCCGCGATCCACCTGCACGACCTGAGCATGCTGACGGGCTACTGCGCCGGCTGGTCCCTGCGCCAGCTGATCCAGGAGGGCCTGGGCGGCGTGGTCGGCAAGATCACCTCCTCCCCGGCGGCCCATCTGTCCACCCTGTGCAACCAGATGGTCAATTTCTTAGGCATCATGCAGAACGAATGGGCCGGCGCCCAGGCGTTCTCCTCCTTTGATACCTATTTGGCTCCCTTTGTCAAGGCGGACAACCTCTCCCAGAAGGAAGTCAAGCAGTGCGTCCAGTCCTTCATCTACGGGGTCAACACGCCCTCCCGCTGGGGCACGCAGGCGCCGTTTTCCAACATCACCCTGGACTGGACCTGCCCCAAGGACCTGGAAAACCAGGCGGCCATCGTCGGCGGCAAGGAAATGCCCTTCACCTACGGCGACTGCAAAAAAGAGATGGACATGGTCAACAAGG
>DGRV01000088.1:40087-74122 GCA_002391225.1 Christensenella sp. UBA4379 | reverse complement strand
ATGGGAGCATGTCTATAGTAACAGGTAAGAATTTTTGCTCTCGCTCCGCAAGCTCCGCTTCGCAAAAATTCATCCTCGCACCGCGCATGTCGCTGCTGCGGATTATATTCGAAGGGCTTCGCCCTCCGAGCCTCCTGAGAATTACTGTGGTTCGCGAGTGTCTCTTGTGATTTTTGCTTTATTTGTAAACATATGGCTGTTGCTTTTGTTCTCTGCAACAGCCTTTTACATGCCGATATCGCATTATAAGTTTTCCTTATGATATGTTTCGCTTTTCGTTGTCGCATGGGGAGCCGGGGGCATGGTACAATAGGGATGATCGGATTTCCGTCTCATCGGACAAACGAAAAACACAACGCTGTCAGGAGGAAAACACCATGAAAAGAACCCTGTCCCTGCTCCTTTGCCTGGCGCTGACGTTCTCCCTGTGCGCAAGCATGGCGGAAGCGCAGTACACCCCCGGGACCTATGAACAGACCGCCAAGGGCATGGGCGGCGACGTGAAGGTCACCGTCACCGTCGACAAACATGCCATTACCGCCGCCTCCGTGGACGTTTCCTGCGAAACCCCCGGCTACGGCGCGGACCATCAGCAGGATTTTGAAAGCAGAATTCTTGAAGCCAACGGGGCTGAAATCGACGCCGTTGCCGGCTGCACCGTTTCCAGCAACGCGGTCAACCAGGCCCTCGCGGCCGCCCTTGCTCAGGCCCGCGGCGAAGAAAAAGCGGAGGCTCCCGAACGGCTGACCGAGGCGGACGTGGTGGTGCTGGGTGCCGGCGCCGCCGGCCTGGCCGCCGCGGCGAAGGCTGTGGAAGCCGGAGCTTCCGTCATCGTCCTGGAGGCGAACGCCTTTGCCGGCGGCGCCACCGCCACCTCCGGCGGCAACTTTATCAATATCGACGCCGAGCGGAACGCCGCCGATGCCCGCAACGACGCGGCCCTGGCCAAGTACGACGCCTATTCCGCCGAGAGCTTCCCGGAAGCCTGGCAGCCCTACTATCAGGCCCTGAAAGCCGAACTGGAAGAATACCGGAACAACGGCAAAGAGCTGGGCGCGTTCGATTCTGTCAACCGCGTCATCGTCGACCACTTCGTTTCCGGCGACGGCTATGACCTGAGCGGGAAACGGGTACAGCTGAACGCCGACATCGTGTTCGCCGGCCTGAAGGCCAACCAGGAAATCAAAAACTACCTGGTGGAAAACGGCATGACCATCAAGGAAGGCTCTTCCTCCTCCAGCCATTACAACCAGCCCAACGGGAGGGGCACGGAAATGATCAACGCCCTGCTCAAAGCGGCGGAAGGCGCGGACATTCAGTATAACACCCGGGCTATGGAACTGGTGATGCGGGACGGCCGGGTGACCGGCGTCAAGGCCGTCGCCGAGGACGGAACTGAAATCGAGTACACCGCCCGCAAGGGCGTCGTCATCGCCACCGGCGGCTATACGTCCAACACCGCCATGGTCGCGAAGTATCAGAACATGTACAAGGGGCTGAATGAAAACAACCCCAGCAACCAGCCCGCCAGCATCCAGGGCGACGGCATTGTGATGGCCCAGGCCGTCGGCGCCGCCGTGAACGACATGGAATTTATCACCACCATGCTCAAGGGCTACAACAACCAGGCCAGCTCCGGCGAGGAATCCACCATTTATAACGCCGCCCAGCTGGCGGTCAACGTCAACGCGGAGCGGTTTATCGACGACAAGCCGGCCTCCGGCCCCGCCGCCGCCGTCCGTTACGCCCTGAACGATCAGCCGGAAGGCGTCATGTACGCCATCGGCGATCAGAAAATGATCGACGCCATGAACGCCGCCACCGAAGGCCTGGCGGAGAAGATCATCAGCCGCGGCATCGCCTGGCAGGCGGATACCGTGGAAGAGGCCGCCGCTCTGGCCGGCCTGGACCCCGCCAAGCTCAAAGAGACCGTCGACACCTTCAACGGCTACGTTGACGCCGGCGCGGACGCGGACTTCGGCCGCACGCAGTTCAGCGGCAAGGTGGAGGAAGGCCCCGTGTACATCTGCAAGCTGCAGAGCGCTTACCACCTGACCTTCGGCGGCCTGACCGTCGACGCCGACACCCATGTGCTCAGCACGGAAGGCACCGTCATTCCGGGCCTGTACGCCGCCGGGGATACCATCGGCAACTTTGAAGGCGACATCCACCAGTCCGGCTACTGCCTAACCATCGTCATCTGGACAGGCATGACCGCGGGCAGCATGGCCGCCCAGTAACAGCAAAATTTTAAAGGGCTGCTGCAGATTTTGATGCAGCAGTCCTTTTTCATTCTATCGACCCTTGCCAAGAATCAAACAGGTTCATGAATCTGGTCATTTCTGGCGTAAAGCGGGACAGGGCGGCAAAGCTGTAGCGGCTGACCCCTGCCTCCGGGAAGGGAATATAGCGGACATGCTCCCTGGGGCGGAGAAATTCATCCGTGCAGAAGCATACCCCGCCATTGACCATCGCATACATGAGGCCGTTTTCCACCCCGTCGATGGCTTTGACCTCTATGCCCCCGTGATCGGAAAAGAGCTTGCGAAGGTACCGGGTCAGGGAGGTCGATTTTTCGGCAGGCGGGAGGATCACCGGTACTTTGGTCAGATCCTCCAGCGTAATTTCTTTCCGACCGGCCAGCTCGGACCGGGCGGATACTTCCGCAAAGACCACGCTTTCATAGGCGGGCCGGCGGACGATGTTTTTGGATAGGAGAATTTCCTCCCGGACCAGATACAGGTTGCCCGGCTGCCAGCCGTCCGTCCGGATGAAATCCTCGATGTCGATCTTCACGGTTTCCGGCACCGTCTCCGGCTTCAGCGAGGCCAAAAACCGGTCCATCCGGCTCACAAACGTGGCCATATAGTGCAGACAAAAAAGCCCCTGGGACTGCAAAGCGCAGGCCGCGAGGCTTTCTTCATACATGCCGAGCATCCGCACGGCATAAGGGTAGAAGCGTTCCCCCGCCTCCGTCGGCCGCACGGGCCGCGTATGCCGGGCAAAAAGCTCCTGATTCAGTTCTCTCTCCAGGCTTCGAACCAGCTGGGTCACGGCGGACTGGGATTTGATCTGCAGCTCCGCCGCCTTGGTGAAGGACCGCTGCTCAAAAGCGGCTTTGAAAGCATAAAGCTGTTCCGTGTTCATACGAGCTCCTTTGCTGAAAAGCCGCCGTCAGCCGTTTTTTCCCCTCAGTTCCCGGCCTTTTCCGCCAGGTATTCATTCAGCCGGTCCACCAGCTCGTCGGCGTTCACGCCGTGGCCGGCGCAGGCCTGCTCGATGGTCTCCATCCGGGAAAACGGACAGCCCAGGCAGGTCATACCGAAATCCATAAAAACGGAGGCGGTGCTCTGGTCGATGGACAGCACTTCCGTCAGAGACATTTCTTTTGTAATTTCAGGCGCCATAGCAATTCTCCTTTCTTGTTTGCACGTTTATTATATCGGAACGGCTGAGGAATGTAAAGTAAAATTACGTTTCAGTTGACTTTTCCCCGTCTTCGCGCTATACTTCATCTGTTTTCACATGGCTGTGAAGCAGACGAGTACCCTGAAAGCTCTCTCTTCAGCGAACCGGCGATGGTGCAAGGCCGGCGGGAAGGCGCGGGGGAAGCCGCTGCGGAGCCGCGGGCCGCAATGCCGCTTTTACATATGAGGCGGCGGGAAGGTCCGCCGGGGGCGTCCGTTATCCGCCTTTGAGGGGAAGAAGGGCTCTGACCGCCTTTCTTCAATCGAAGTGGTACCGCGAATCAACATGTGTCTGTTCGTCTTCGAAGGAAGCAGACACATGTTTATTTATTTGCAAAGGAGAATCCCATGAAAAACATCACCGCCAACGAGCTGCGGGCCATGTTCCTGAACTTTTTCCAGGAAAAGGGCCACAAACTGATTCCCTCCGCCTCCGTCATCCCGGAGAACGACCCGACGGTCCTGTTCACCACCGCCGGCATGCATCCCCTGGTGCCCTATCTGATGGGCCAGAAGCACCCCATGGGCACGAGGCTCACGGACGTGCAGAAGTGCATCCGCACCGGCGACATCGACGAGGTCGGCGACATGAGCCACCTAACCTTCTTTGAAATGCTGGGCAACTGGTCCCTGGGCGATTATTTTAAGAAGGAAATGATCCCCTGGAGCTGGGAATTCCTGACCAGTGAAAAATATCTGGGCCTGCCCAAGGACCAGCTGGCCTTCACCGTCTTTGAGGGCGACGAGGACTGCCCCCGGGACGAAGAGGCCGCCAACCTCTGGCGCTCCTGCGGCGTCAAGGACGACCACCTGTTCTACCTGCCCAAGGCTCACAACTGGTGGGGCCCCGCCGGCGTCACCGGCCCCTGCGGCCCGGACACCGAAATGTTCATGATCGTGAAAAAGCCCTGCGGGCCGGACTGCTCCCCCGCCTGCCACTGCGGCGCGTACCTGGAAATCTGGAACGACGTGTTCATGCAGTACAACAAGCAGGCCGACGGCACCTTCATCCCCCTGGCGCAGAAGAACGTCGACACCGGCATGGGCCTGGAGCGCACCATCTGCGTGCTGACGGGCAAAAAGTCCGTCTATGAGACCGACCTGTTCGCCGGGATCCTGGCTAAGATCGCCGAGCTCTCCGGCAAAAACTACGGGGACGACGAGGAGACCACGAAGGCCTTCCGCATCATCTCCGACCACATGCGCACCGCCACCTTCATCCTGGGCGACCCCCGCGCCGTGACCCCGTCCAACGTGGACCAGGGCTACATCCTGCGCCGGCTGATCCGCCGGGCCGTCCGCTTCGGCATGAGCCTGAACATGCCCGCCGGCTTCACCGCGGAAATCGCCAAGGTCATCATCGACCAGTACAAGGAAGTCTATCCGGAACTGGGCGCCAACCGCGACTTTGTCTTAGAGCAGCTCCTCCTGGAGGAAGACCGCTTCCAGAAGACCCTCAAGCAGGGCATGAAGGAGTTCGACAAGGTGCTGGCCAACATCAGCCGCACCCGCGACGTGGCCGACCAGCTGCTGACCGCCCAGGACCCGGTCGCTCTGGGCAAGGAGATGATCGAAAAGCATCAGCTCCGCCCCTCCCCCGACATGGTGCCGGTCATCGACCAGGTGAACGCCGGGAACGCGGAGGGCGTCCGCAAGGCGGCCCAGACCCTCAAGGACGGCCTCTCCGTCATGGACGGCCGCAGCGCCTTCCGCCTGTACGACACCTACGGCTTCCCCATCGAGCTGACAGTGGAAATGGCGAAGGAGCACGACCTCACCGTCGATGAAAACGACTTCGCCGAGCGCTTCAAGCAGCACCAGCAGACCAGCCACGCCGGCGCCGAGCAGCGCTTCAAGGGCGGCCTGGCCGACCACAACGTGCAGACGGCCTGCCTGCACACCGCCACCCACCTGCTGCAGGCGGCCCTGCGCAAGGTGCTGGGCGACGAGGTCCATCAGAAGGGCTCCAACATCACCGCCGAGCGGCTCCGCTTTGACTTTACCTTCGGCCGGAAGGTGACGCCGGAAGAGCTGCAGGAGGTCGAAACCCTGGTCAACCAGGCGATCCAGGCGGCTGTCCCGATCAAGAAAGAGGAAATGACCGTGGCCGAGGCCAAGTCCCAGGGCGCGATGGGCCTGTTTGAAAGCAAGTACGGCGACCGCGTCTCCGTCTACACCATGGGCAGCTTCTCCAAGGAGATCTGCGGCGGCCCCCATGCCGTCAACACCGGCGACCTGGTCAGCTTCAAGATCCAGAAGGAGGAAAGCTCCTCCGCCGGCGTCCGCCGCATCAAGGCCGTCATCGGCCGGGATGTCAATCAGCCGGGCGAAACGCTGTAATATCGAAACCCTGTAACATAAAAACTTCCCCCTCGGGAATGATCCCGAGGGGGAATCTTTTTTTGATGTTACTGTATCGCAGCCAGGACCACGGCCAGTTCGCCGCGGGTCATTTCGGCTTCAGCGGCCAGAAGCTGGCCGTTTTCGCCTTCCACCGGGCTCATGACGCCGTTGGCGACCAGCCACAGGAGGTTGGCCTTCGAGGCGTCATAGTCTGCGTAAGCGGAGCCGTCCACGCCTTCCGGGCTGACGCCCAGCAGAGGCAGGAGGATGTTGGCGGCGTTGCCGCGGGTCAGGACGACGTCCCGGTCATCCGCGCCCACCAGGCCGTACTGGGTGAAGGCGGCGATGGCTTCGTCCTCGTCGCGGGAGCCGCCCATCATGGTGTACAGGGCCGCGGCCATGACGCCGACGGTGGCCTTGTCTTCCACGCCGAAGGTGTCGTCCGTCTGGGGGGCCATCATGCCGTTCTCAAACACCGCGCGGACAGCGGAATAGTAGGGGCTGTCTTCCGCCAGGTCAGTGAAGACCACGGCGGAATTGTCCTTCGCGCCGAAGGGATTGAGCACCTGCTGATACAGGGCGGCGTTCTGGTTGATCGCGCTCATGGCACCGGAGGTGAACATGAAGCCCTTTTCCATCAGGGTCTGATAGACAGCGCCCCACTTCTGGAGGGATTCAGGGGTCACCTGCTTGAGCTCGCGCATGTACTGCAGGGGCTTCTCCTGGCTTTCGCCCTCCAGGGCCAGCACCATGGCGTTGACCGCGCCGGACAGCTCGCCCTGGCTGGCGGCGTAGCCGGGATAGGAGGACAGGATGTAGCCGTCCAGCGTCTTCTGGTCCACGTCCAGCTTGGAGACCAGCTCGGGCAGCTGAGCGAACACCTGGAAGGTCTGCAGGACGTTGGGGTCCCTGTAGGTGACGATGTACAGGCCGCCGTCCACCATCGCGCCGTGGAAGACGCTGTAGGCGCCGTACTGGTCGCGCAGCATCGGGTAGAGGAACTTATCCAGCACCAGGGCGGTGACAGCGTCCATGCCGCCGTTGAATTCGCCCAGGCCCAGGGTCTCATAGTCGGAAACGATACCGTTGAACTGGACGGCGCTTTCAACCGCCAGCGCTTCGCTTTCGGCGGGCACGGGCAGGTCATAGACCACGCGCTCCCGGGCTTCGTTCGGGAAGCGGTCCATAAAGGCGGCCGCCAGCGGGGCGTTCAGCGCCTGGCTGTCTTTGTCGCCGGAATAGGCGGTGATGGCGCCGCTGCTGTTGCCCAGGAAGGCCAGCACGCTCTGGAGCTTTTCGGTCACCGCTTCGGGCTGGGTGGCCAGGGCTTCCTCCACCTGGGTCAGGAAATCGTAGTATTCGATGAAGTTGGAATAGCTGTACAGGCGGTACAGCTGGCTCTTGATGCCAAAGGCGCGGTACAGCTGCACGTTGTAGGGGGAGGATTGGATCGTGCTGCGCAGGGAGGAGCGGATGGCCTTGACGCCCTCCAGCACCTTCTGCGGGTCAAACTTCAGACCGAACACCAGGTCGTACATGAGTTCGTAGCCCTCTTCGAGGTCCTCGTCGCGGCTCATCCAGCTCATGCGCAGGTACTGGTGATAATCGGTCTTGTTTTCCGTCAGCAGGGAAACGCGGACGGACTTGTTGTACAGATACCGGGTGGACAGCACCGCGGCTTCTTCCTTGGTGTACTTCTCGGTGTCCAGGTAGCTCATCAGGCCGGTCAGGAGCTTAAACCAGTGGATGTCCTCCTGCGGCAGGGCGGCGGCGTCCAGGAACAGGTCGACCTCGCCGATGCCGTCCACGTTGGCGGTGGCGTTCACGCGGCGGATGCCCTTTTCATCCGTTTCGTCGGAGACCTCGTAGAGCTTGACGTCCTCCGGCAGGGTTTCGACGGTGACCGCCTGGAGCTGGTCGATGTAAGCGGCGGAATCGTCGGCCTCGTCGGGCGCGTTGGTCTGGGCCACCAGGGCGGCGATTTCCTCTTCGCTCATGGCCGCCTTGATCTGGGCTAGGCGTTCCTTTTCAGCGGTGTCCTGTTCCTCCTTGAGGCCGGACACGGGATAGGTCGTCGTCAGGGCGGTGGTAGCGGAGCCCGCCAGCCACTTGGACACGGCGGCCTGGTACTTGCCGGCCTGGTTCCATTCGTCCATCTTCTGCAGGGCGTCCACGTAGTCCATGTAGTCAAAGACGTTGCCGGAAGTGGAATAGCTGTAAGCGATGGAGGGCAGCAGGTCCACGCCGACGCTAGAGGATTCGCGGGTCAGCATGATGTCCATCGAAACGGTGGCCATGATGCCGTCCACGAATTCCTGATCAAAGCCCTTTTCGGCGATCAGGGCCAGCTGCTCGTCCACGGTCTGCTTGAACGCGGCCGCGTCCTCGCGGTTCACGTTCTGGGCCACGAAAACGATGGCCGGATCCGGGCCGGCCGTCTGGATATAGGTCGAGAAGTCGGCGGTCGGCAGGGCCTTTGAAATGGCCTGGGACATCGAAGAAGCGCTGGCGGACATCAGGTCGGTCAGGGTGTTGAGCACCATCTGCTCTTCGCCCTCGGCGCCCGGACAGACGATGTAATAGTAGACCACGGAGGTGTGGTCCGTGTCGGAGCCGGCCTCCACCGGGAAACCGAATTCCGCGGTGACGTTGCCGGTGATCGGGGTGTAGCCCGCGTCCTCACGGACGAACTCCTTCTTTTCAAAGGGGCTGATGGCCTCGTCCAGCAGGGCCAGGAAAGCGGTGTAATCCTTGAAATCGCCGTACAGGAAGGCGACCATGTTGGAAGGATGATAATACTTGTCGTGGTAGTCCTTCAGCATCTCCCAGGTCATGTTCGGGATGTCGGAGGGCAGTCCGCCGTGGTCGTTGCCGATCAGGGAGCCGGGGAAGGCGGTCTGCAGGGCGTACTTGCTAGCCCTCCGGGCCAGGGTGGTCGCGCCCTGCATCTCGGAATACACGGTGCCTTCAATGGTCAGGTCCGCGTCCGCGTTTTCCAGGCGGTAGCGCCAGGCTTCCTCGCGGAAAATGCTCTCATCCTCCATGATCATGGGGTACAGGCAGCTGTCGGTGTAATAATCCGCGTATTTGAGCAGCTGCTCCTCGGACAGGCTGGCCACCGGGTAGGTCGTCATCCGCTCGTAGGTGGAGGCGTTCATGTAGGTGTTGTAGGTCTGGTAGATCAGGTTAAAGAACAGGGCCTTGGAGGGATATTTCTTTGACCCGTCCAGGGTGGAGTGCTCAAAGACGTGGGGCAGACCGGTATTGTCCACCGTGTCCGTCAGGAAGGTCAGGTCGTAGACGCGGTTGGTGTCGTCGTTGGCGATATAGACAAAGCCCGCGCCGGTTTTTTCGTGCTCAAAGCGGACCACCTGCGCGCCGACGATCGGGAATTCGCGGATTTCCTTTACGGTAAAGCCGTGAATGGTTTCGCCGATTTCGGGCAGGCCGACTTTTTCAGCCTTTTCCGCCGGCTGAACCGCGGCCGCGGGCGCTTCGCGGACGGTTTCTTCCGTCGCGGCGGGGACCGCTTGGCCGGTCACGCCGGTCACCGCAAGCCCGGTGAACATCATGCTCAGCGCGAGCACCAAAGCAAGAAATTGATTCATCTTTTCCTCTCTTTCCCGGCAAACCGGCATCTTTCCGTCCGGTCCGCCGCGTATGCTGATAACGGCCCTATTCTACCATAAGTTAGCGTAATTGTTAAGCCAAAAAAGCCTAAAAAGTCCTTCTTCCCATCTCCTTTTATCCGCCATTTTGTACCTGCCGTGCCCGTTTCTCAAAAACGCAACGAATGAACATTCCAACACCAGAATCTGATAACGCAACTAACGCATAACAGAGGGGGTGATCAGGGGGATTCTTCCCCCTGATTCTAATCCGCAGGACCGGCTTTGCCGGTTCGAGGAGTATTTTTGCGCAGCAGAATGATACTTGGGAAAACGAAGCCCACTTCACTTCTGCGGAGCAAAAATACGCACCTTGCGGATTTGCCGCCCGGGAGGACCAGAGGTCCGAGAGGCAAATCCGTTCAGGGGAAAGCGTGGGAAGGGGACAGAGTCCCCGTCCCAATACCTGGTCAGGCGAAGACTGACCAGTAAAAGGTTCGTAAATCTTAATACTGCCGTAACACACCTGAAAGGGGGAAAGGTTTACGAAAAAAACAAATTATGCTATACTTGAATGTGTTGAAAAAGGCAGGTGTCGTTATGGATTTTCTATCAATCATCACAGCGAAAAAGCTCGGACAGGAGCTGAGCGGGGAGCAAATCCGTTTTTTCGCCCGCGGAGCCGCGGACGGCAGCGTGCCTGACTATCAGCTGAGCGCCCTGCTCATGGCCATCCGCCTGAACGGCATGACCGAGCGGGAAACCAACGAGCTGACCCTCGCCATGGCCCAGACCGGCGACATGCTGGAGCCGGACGTGGGCGGCGTACCGGTAGACAAACATTCCACCGGCGGCGTCGGCGATACCACCACCCTGGTGCTGGCCCCCCTGGTGGCCGCCTGCGGCGGCAAGGTGCTCAAGATGAGCGGCCGCGGCCTGGGCCACACCGGCGGCACCATCGACAAGCTGGAATCCATTCCCGGGATGCGGGTGTCCCTTCCCGAAGAGGAATTTGTGGACATCGTCCGCCGCGTCGGCTGCGCCGTCGTCGGCCAGAGCAGGGAGCTCGCCCCGGCGGACAAGCGGCTCTACGCCCTTCGGGACGTGACCGCCACGGTCGATTCGATCCCCCTGATCGCCTCCAGCATTTTAAGCAAGAAGTTTGCCGCCGGCGCGCGGGCCATCGTGCTGGACGTCAAGTTCGGCTCCGGCGCCATCATGGACACGATGGAAAAGACGCTGGACCTGGCCTGCACCATGGTCCAGATCGGCACCCTGGCAGGCCGGAAGGTCATCGCGGTGATTTCCTCGATGGAGGAGCCGCTGGGCACCCACATCGGCAACGCCCTGGAGGTCAAGGAGGCTGTCGACATTCTCTCCGGCCAGGCCGGAGGCGACCTCAAAGAGGTCTCTCTCTTCCTGGGCTCGCAGATGCTGGTGGCTTCCGGCGTCTGCCCGGATGAAGAAAGCGCCCTTTCCCGCCTGACCGAAGCCCTGGAAAGCGGGCGGGGCCTTGCCAAGCTCAAAGAAATGATCCGCGCCCAGGGCGGGGACGACCGCGTCTGTGACGACGTGTCCCTCCTGCCCCAGGCCCCGCTGATTGTGCCCGTGATCGCGGAAAAGGGCGGCTACCTGTCCCAGATGGACACCGCCGCCCTCGGCAACGCCGCCCAGGCCATGGGCGCCGGCCGCCGCACCAAGGAGGACGTGATCGACCCCGCCGTCGGCATCGTGATGCGCAAGCGGCTGGGCGACCTGGTTGCTCCCGGCGACACGCTGGCCACCCTGTACGCCCGCACGGAGGAAAGCGCTCAGGCGGCCGCCGCCGTCGTCCGGGAGGCCCTGGTCTTCTCGGAAGCTCCGGCGCAAAAGCCCAAGCTGATCTTCGCCGTGGTCACTCCGGACGGCATCCGGAAATATTAAAGTTATCCCTGGAGGTTTGTATGATCCGGAAGCTTTCGCTGCTCCTTCTTCTCTGTCTTCTGGCCGGCGGTATGCCCGCCCGGTCGGAAGCGGCGCCCGGACCGCTGACCTCCGCCGAATTTACCGCGTTTGAAGCCTGGATCCGCGAAGCGGCCAAGACCGACGGCTTTTACACCGCCGCCCCGACGGAGGACGGCTATGCCCTGCGCTTTAAGGACTTCGTTCTGTACGCCGACCGGCCGGAGCTGACGGAAGCAACCGTCCTCACCGCAGCCGTCCTGGACGCCCCGCCGGAAGAGGACGGGACCTACCCGGACCTCCGGGGCATCGCGGCCGGGGCCCCGCTGTGGGACGTGCTGTCCCGCTACCCGCTGGATAACCCCTCCCTGTCCGGCACCCGCGAAGAAGCCGGGCTCTGCCTTTCGGGCTCCGTTCCGGGCGCCGCGTTTACCGGCCTGCTTCACCGGGACGGACAGACGGCCTTAAGCGCCGTCTATTCCCTGTACGAGGTCGCCCCCGGCGGGGTCCGTGTATACAGCGCGGCCTACGCCTTTTCCCAAGGGGCCGTCTCCATGATCCGCGTCAGCTTTGCGCCGGCCCTCCTGTCCGTCCAGTCCGCGCAGAAGGCCTTTGGGAACTGCGCCGACCTGATGGCGGTCCGGGAGTATTCCGCCTACCTGCCCACCTCCGGCCGTCCGGCGGAGCCCTTCCATGAAGAAGATCTCCTTTTCTCCGGCCTGGACTTCCTGAACCTGACACCCGACGGCGCGAAGGCCGTGCTGGGCGACCCGGCAGACGAAGCCTGGGTGGTCGACAACGGCGGGTGGCTCCATACCCTGTCCTGGCAGGGCCTTTCCCTGACCTTCCTGTGCGACGGGGAGAAGCGCCCCCTGTACGCCGCCGGCCTGTTCCTGGAGGACGACCTCCTGGAGGGCCCCCGGGGCCTGATGCCCGGCGCTTCCCTTTCCGACGTACTTTCCCGCTTTTACCGCGACCCCGCCGCCCCAGAAGCGGACGGCCCCGTCACGGAGCTCTACCGCCTGGAGGACGGCCGCCGCGGCGAACTGGAAACCCCCGCCGAAGGCCTGGCCACTGTCCGCTACTACTGCGGCCCCGTGATGCTGAGGCTTTATACAGAAGGCGGGATACTCAAGAATCTGACGCTGCAAAGGACGAAATAAGGTAGGAGGTAGGAGGGAGAAGGTAGGAGGTTAATATAGTTAGGAGTGAGGAGTGACCGCTCCCTTCGGTCGCTCAGTGAGGAGTTAAATGGTTTTCATAAAGCTGAAAGACTATCCACTCCTCACTCCTAACTCCTCACTTCTCACTCTGACTAAAAACCTTAGCGAGCGCCAGCGAGCGCTCCCTCCTACCTCCTCCCTCCTACCTATTTGAAAAAGCACTACAAGGACGAGCCTGCTACGTGGGGGTCTCGTTCCCGGAGGCTGACTTATGAAGATTGATCTGACCTGTCCGGTTGAGCTGTGGCATTTTAAAATGCCCACGGCGGAAAACCCTGTCTGCATGGTACAGCTGTACAACCTGTCTGAAAAGACGGTCGTCAGCATTCAGGCCTGCTACCTCTGCTACGACGAAGAGGGAGAGCAGACGGCGCGCCACGTGGAGCGCGTCCAGGGCCTGAACGCCCCGACCCACTGCGCCTTCGAAATGTCGGTGGAAGTGGAGGAGGGCGTGAACGCCGCGGGCATGGAACTGCTGATCGAGAAGGTCTGGTTTGAGGACGGCACGATCTGGCGCAGAGGCCTGACCCAGATGACGGATTACGCCCTGCCCGCCCCGCCGGACCCCAAGCGCCTGGCCATCCTGCAGCAGATCGCCGGGGCCGATGCCACCGGCTATCCCTCCGATCAAGGCAGCGTCTGGGTCTGCGTATGCGGCCGCCCCAACCCCAGCGCCTTTGATACCTGCAGCCGCTGCCAGCGCGACAAGCACGCCGTTTTCACCGCCTGCAACGAGGGCGCCATCGAAAAAATCTACTACGACCAGGAGAGCGCCGAGGAGGAAAAGCAGCGCGCCATCCGCCAGCAGGAAGAAGAAAAGGAACGCCAGGCGGCTGAAAAGGAGAAAAAACGCCGCCAGCGCAGAAAGAACATCCTGACCGCGTTGATCGTTATCGTGGTCCTGGCCGCCGCGGCCTACGGGATCATTTTCCATCTGTGGCCCTGGTACCGCTACACCAACGCCGTGCGGGACCTGAACAACCTGAGCTACGCCTCCGCCCGCCAGACCTTCGTGGAGCTGGGGGATTACTCCGACTCCGCCGAAATGATCAAGGAGTGCGACTACCGCGAGGCCCAGGCCGCCCTGTCGGGGGACACCTATAATTCCCTCCAGGCCGCCCAGAAGAGCTTCCTGGCCCTGGGCGATTATAAGGATTCCGCCGTGATGGCCAAGAAGGCCGTCTATCAGCAGGCCGAAAAGCGCCTGAACGCGGGCGAGTTCACCCAGGCCTACGACCTGTACGGCCTGGTGTCCGATTATCTGGACGCCAAGGAAAAGCAGAAGCTCTGCGTCTACCGCCGCGCCCTGGCCGCCCTGGACAACGCGGACTATGAGGCCGCCCGGGAGGACTTCCTGTCCCTGGGCAATTACGAGGACGCCGAAACCCAGGCCAAGGAATGTCTGTATCAGCCCGCCCTGATCGCCATCGAGGAGAGCCGCCCCCTGGCCGCCATCGAGCCGCTGACCGAGCTGGGCGATTACCGAAACAGCGCCCTCAAGCTGAAAGAAGCCTACTACGACACCGGCGTCATCTATTTTAATGAAGGGATTTACGACGAGGCCGCCAATTATTTCCTGGCCGCCGGCGATTACCGGGACGCCTTCCGCTTCGCCACCCGGTGCCTGTATCAGCCCGCCCTGGAAGCACAGGAGGCCGGCCGGTATCTGGAGGCCGCGGAAAACTTTGAAAAGATCCCCACCTATGAGGACTCCCTGGACCGGATGAAGCAGTGCTACATGCTGGCCGCCCAGCAGGCCCTCGACGCGGAAGATTTCGGCACCGCCCTGGAGCTGGTCGAAAAGGCCCAGGACGCCGAGGGCGCGGAGGACCTGCGCCGGGAGTGCCTGTACCGGCCCGCGCTGATGCTCTTCCATCAGCAGGACTACAGCTCCGCCCTGCAGCTGCTGACCGAGATCCCCGATTATAAGGACGCGGCGGAGATGATTTCCGCCTGCCGCCTGCAGCTGGCCCGCTCCGCCCTGGAAAACGACGATTACGAGACCGCCGTGGCCATGCTGGAGCCGCTGGAGCACACGGAGGAAACCGAGGCCCTGCTGCGGGACGCCCGCTACGCCTACGCCCAGGCCCTGATCGAGCAGGGCACCTATAACGAAGCCCGCGCCGTGCTGGCCGAGCTGGGCGATTACGAATCCAGCCGCGAGGAATGGCGCCGGGTCACCTATCTGCTGGCGCGCCAGCACCTGGAAAAGGAAGAATGGCAGGAGGCCCAGGCCCTGCTCGAGGAAATCCCTGACGAGCCCGACGCGGCCGAGCTGCTCAAGGACGTCCGCTATCAGCGCGCCGGCGCCGCCCGCGCCGAAGGGAATCTGCAGGCCGCCTACGACCTCTACGCCCAGATCGGAACATATCGGGACGCCGCCGACCTGTACAAGGAAACCGGCTACGAGCTGGCCGGCCAGCTGGCCGCCAGCGGGCAAACGAATCAGGCGGCCGCCGTCTACACCTCCCTGGGCCAGTACAAGGACGCCGAAACCCTCGCCCAGGAATGCTACGACAGCTATTACAAGGAAGCCTATGAGGCCGCCCGCATCGCCTACCAGGCCAAGAACTGGGAGGGCGTGATGCTCGCCGCCGAGGGGCTGGACATCGAAGCCGCCGGCGGTCAGTATACCGACTTTGTCGCCATGTGGCGCGAGGCCGCCTACGCCATCGCCGAAAAGCTCTACGCCGAGGGCCGGGACATCGAAGCGTACGCCTACTATAAGCGTCTGGAGGGCTACCGCGACGTTTCCACCAAGAAGCTGACCCGCCCGGTCTATCTCCTGTTCGGCACCTGGAAGTCCACCAACGGCGACGTCTTTGAGTTCCACGAGGACGGCACCTGCCTGATCAACGGCGAACGCCTGCTGTACCGCGCGCACCGCTACCAGCTGCGCTGCGGCAACGCCGTGGAAGACCTTTCCACCGTCTACCAGATCGTCAACCTGCGCGAAAAGTCCCTGTCCCTCTCCGGCACGTCCAAGGGGAATACGAAGACGTATCGGATGACGAGAGTGGAAGAGGAGACGGAGAGTGGGGAGTAGGCAATAGGGAATAGGGATTAGGGATTAGGCATTAGGCATTAGGGCTGGGAGGGCCCGGAAAACAGCACGGTGTGCTGTTTTCACCGACCAGCGGGCCGGCAGGCCCTGGGATTACGCATTAGATTATTTAATTGTCGTTTTTGTTGTGAATCATATGAAAACCCCGTCCGGGATGCCTCTGATGATAGAGGGGCTTTGGGACGGGGGTTTTTGTATGATGATGGATTACTGGTTTTCTTTTGGAACGAGATCGGCTATGTAATAAGACTGTTCCTTTTCTTCTCCGTTTTCGGAAACCGTCAGAACAAGGCGGTCTGATTCCAGGTTCCAGCGGATGATTTACGCTTTGTCCAGCACCGTCCAGCGGAAATCTGCGCTATCCGGATCCGTCACGAGGATCAGTTCGTCCAATCCTCCGTTCACCTCCATGACAGCCAGCCTGTCAGAGATTTTAATGATCGAACCATCCCGGTTCCAGGCATATTCTTCCCCGGCAGGAGTATCAGAAAACGTTTTCGGAGACGCTTTTAGCAGCTCGCCCCATAGGGCTCTTCGAAGGAACAAAAAGCCCGCGATTCCCAGCAGGCACAAAAAATAAGGAAGCCACTTTTTCATAAAATTTCCTATTTTCTTTTTTGTTTATGCGGATGCTTTTTCATCGCATGAACCGTGCATTTTTGTATCGGATCATATTCAAAAATTCCAATGATCAGATGCGGAATCAAGACATAGCCGGCATAGATGAACACGATATATTTTGTCCATCTGTTTCCAGTCACGGCGAAAAAGAGGACCGCCGCAAACAGCACGGGCGCCGCAATGCATTTGAATTGATAGAACAGATAATGCCTTCGGAAACTTCTTTTCTCTTTTTCGTCCCGGATGTACGGCTCGATATAATTCAATTTGATCCGGTCCTTCAAGGACAGCTTTTCCCGAATATTCCGGACGCCGATCTTTGAACAGCTTCCCAACAAAAAATCTTTCAGTAGCTCTCTGAGGAAGAAGATCGTCACGATATCTAACAGGAAAATGACAATAACAAACCGGACAGCATCGCTCACTTCATGATCCTCCCCAAGATCGGCGTCAGCTCTTCGGAAATGGCTCCTTCCATCCACATGGCGATGTCCGGCTCGTTGAGGGGTACCTCCAGGCCCAGGGCGGCGCGGACCTCTTCGGTGGAGAAGGTCATTTCGCCTTCCGGGGAAGCGCAGCGCAGGTGAAACTCGGGATGCTCCGGGTTGGCGGTGATCAGGGTCACCAGGGTCGCCGGCAGGTCGCCCAGGGGCAGGCAGTCGATGGAGGAAGTATCGAAGGTGGCCGTCAGCAAGGTGCCCTTGCCCGGCTCGCTCTGAATGTCCACTCCGCCGCCGGAAGCGATGGCGTTCTGCATCAGCATCGGGATCCCCAGGCCGATCTTGCGGGTGGTGCGGGTGGTGGTGAACGGGCTCTTGACCCGCTCCAGCAGATCCGCGTCCATCCCGCAGCCGTCGTCCTTCACGGTCATCACCAGCAGGCCGTTCTCTTTGAGCTCAAACCCGATCTCGACCACATCCGCTTCCGCGCGGATGCTGTTTTGGGCAATGTCCAGCAAATGAAGGGACAAGTCTTTCATGGGTGCTGCCTCCACCATAATGATCAATTCGTAATTCGTAATGCGTAATGCGTAATTTTTTGTGTTTCCCGAAACGCTTTGTCACAGGACACTATCCGCCGCCGCAAGGCGGCGAATTACGCATTACGCATTAGGCATTACGCATTTGGCCCCCTGAGGGACCCGCAGATACTCCAAAAACGCCTCCACCGACCGCTCCTTCAGCGTTACCGTTTCTTCCGCCTCCAGAATGTCGCCCAGGTAGTGGGCGTCTGAGGAGTGGAGAATGGTCCGGCCGGCCTGGGGGCTGTGGGGGCAGGGCAGATGCTTCCATACCTCCACGGCGGTAAATTGAGGCTCCTCGGGCAGGAAGCCCTGGTTCACCAGCACGCCGTTGGAGCCCCGGTTGATGTGGGCGGGCACCGGCACCCCGCCGAATTCCCGCACGATGCCGGCCAGCTTGGTCAGCGGCAGGTCGGAGGCGCCCATCAGCAGGGTGGTTTCCTCCTCCAGGATCTCGTCGTCGTCGTTCATCACGTACTGGTGGCCGAAAAAGTCCGGGCGGTTTTTGGCCTTGGGCATATGACCCTTCAGAAACGCACTGAAAGAAAGGGCTGTCTCCACGTCCGGGAAATAGCCCAGCATATGCACCTCTTCCCTCGTGGTGATCTCCATCCCCGGGATCAGCAGCAGGCCGTAGGCGTCCGCGCAGACCTGCACATAAGGCAGGTTCTTTGCACAATTATGATCCGTCACCGCGATCATCTGCAGGCCCTTCAGATGGGCCATGCCGCAGATGTTCGCCGGCGTCATGTCATCGCTGCCGCAGGGGGACAGGCACGAGTGAATGTGCAGGTCAGAAAACAGCGTGACCATCTTTTTAGTTATGGGCAGCGATGCCCTGCCCGTACATCCGTCCGCTGATTTCGTAGCTGGTCAGCGGGGAACTCAGCACGACGATGCCCTCGCCCACCGCCTTGTCGAGGACTTCCTTTTCCATTTCGATGTCCTCCGGCAGGATGACGCAGGCCATGTCCGCCAGCACCGCGACAGCCACCACGTTCATGTTGGTCTGCACGGTGGTCCAGGCCATCCCGCTGTCCCCGTGGGACATGACCCAGCTGAGCAGATCGCAGGCATACCCGCAGGTCACCGTCACGTCCTCCGGCAAAGAAGGCGTCAGACTTTTCGCCTCAATCAGTTCTTTCAGTTCTTTGACGTTCATGTGGACAACCTCGCATAAATAATGTGATTTTCTTCAGCGGCCAGAAACGAACCCAGCAAGCCTCCAATTCAGTCCGCCGGTTTATCCGGCGGATGCCGCAGGCACCCCGAAGGGTCGTTTGGGGCTTGCCGGATTCGTTGGCGCTTTCAGAGGGGAGCGAGAGGGGGAACACCCTCTCGTGATATCGTACACACCGGCTCTGCCGGTGTGTGCGGGGTTTTTCGTCAGAAAAACATTCCTTACAGATTTTCCGCCCGGGAGCGAAGCGAGAGGAAAATCTGCCCAGGGGGTTTCCGTAAGGGGGACGCGAGTCCCCCTTGCGATCGCGATTATTCGCGTTTAGTTTGCGCCAGATCCACCATCTCCTGCGCCATCCGCTGAATCTCCGCCTTCATCAGGTGGATGCAGTCCATCTCCCGGCACTGGCCGTTGACGATGTCCTCGGCGAAGGTTTCGCAGGTGGGCGACCCGCAGGAGCCGCAGTCGTAGCCGGGCAGTTTTTCCATCAGCTCATGGATCCGCTGGATCTTCTGCATGGCGACGATGATGTTGTCGTCCAGCTTCAGGGTGTCGTTGGGCTCAAAGGGCCGGTCGTTTCGGATGGGGTATTTGTTCAGGGCGGAGGGCGGCACGTCCTCGTCCGGGTGGGTGGGCGGCAGGGCGTGGGCCATGGTCTGGATGGTGTTCTTGGCGACGTAGTTATTTTCAAACGTCAGGGGGCCGCCCACGCAGCCGCCCATGCAGGCGTTGCCCTCCAAATATTTCAGGTCCGTCAGCTTGTTGTTTTCCACCTCTTCCAGCACGCGGATCACGTTGGGGATGCCGTCCACCGACAGGCTGTCCTCCGGGCAGACGGCGTTGGCCTCGCCGTTGCTGGACGCCCAGGCGATGCCGTAGCGGGTCGCCAGGTGAAAGTCCGGGTCCGCCTGCATCTTCTTGATGTGCGGAAGCAGCAGGCCGTACATCTCCATCACGGAGACGGCCCCGTCCATCTCGGACTTGATCTGCCCGATGGGCCGGCGGATGGCCGTCATCTTGGCCGGGCAGGGGGTGATGAAAAAGCAGCCCACGTCCTCCGGCGCGCAGCCATGCTTGCGGCAGAACTCCCGGCGGGCCATGGAGGCGGCTACCTCCATCGGCTGGCGGATGTCCACCACGTTGGGCAGGAGGCTGGGAAAGCGCACCTGAATCAGCCGCACGACGGCCGGACAGGCGGAAGAAATCAGCGGGGTCGGGTAATCGCCCTTTTTCATCCGCTCCCGGATGGCCTTCGTCACCACGTCGGCCCCGCGGGCCACCTCGAATACGTCGTCAAAGCCCACCTGCTTGAGGGCTTCCAGCACCAGCTCCGGCTGCTTGAGCCCGCGGAACTGGCCGTACAGGGTCGGCGCGGGCAGGGCGATGGCGTATTTGAAGCGCTTGATCGACTCCAGCGGGTCCACCACCGCCACCTTGGCGTGAAACGAGCAGATGCGGATACATTCCCCGCAGTCGATACACTTTTCATCGATAATATGCGCTCGTCCGTCCCGGATGCGGATGGCCTCCGTCGGGCAGTGCTTGAGGCAGTTGGTACAGCCCCGGCATCTGGAGACGTCCAGACGCACAGAATGATATCGGTTTTCCAAACGTCGAACCCCCCCGATAAAATGAATTCGTAATTCTTAATACGCAATTCTTATAATTCGTAATTCGTAATGCATAATTCGTAATGCGTAATTGGGATGCGGCGCAAGCGCCGGTTGCAGATCAGAGTAACTCCGCGCCTCCAGGCGCGAATTACGCATTACGCATTAGGCATTACGCATTTGAATATTACCCATTAATATTAAAGCTCATCCGAATCTCTGTTCCTTTGCCGACTTCACTTTCGATTTCAAAGCCGTCCGCGTTGCGCTTCATGTTGGGCAGGCCCATGCCGGCGCCGAAGCCCAGGGCGCGGGCCTCCTCGTTGGCGGTGGAATAGCCCTCCTTCATGGCCATCTCCAGGTCGGGGATGCCGGGCCCCCGGTCCTTGGACACCAGGAGGATGCTGTCCGGATAGACGTCCAGGGACAGCACGCCGCCGTCTGAATGGATCACCAGGTTGAGCTCCACCTCGTAGGAGGCGACGGCCACCCGCCGCATGACGCTGGCGCTGACGCCCAGCTGCTTGAGCTTCCGCTTGATGTCCGCGCTGGCCTCGCCGGCATGGGTATAATCCGCTGTTTCCCGCGGGTATTCCGAATGGATCAGACCGTTCATGAGACGCTCCCTCCCTGGTGCCATTCGGCCGGCACCGGCACGCCGCGCAGGCCCGCCTCATACAGCAGGCCGCAGGCGGTGAAGGCCGTCATTTTCGTATGCAGCACCACCATGCCCAGCTCGTCCGCCCCTTCCAGGATGTCGTCCGTGGGCACCTTGCCCCGGGCGAACACCAGGCATTTCAGGTCCAGCATTTCGCTGGTGCGGATGACGTGCGGATTGGTCAGCCCCGTGATCAGCACCGTTTTTTCATCGACAAAGGCGAGCACGTCGCTCATCAGGTCCGAACAGCAGGCCGTATACACCGGGGTATCCAGCCTTTCCTTCCCGATCAGCACCCGGGCGTGGAGAACATCCGCCATATCCTGAATGGTCATGAAATCACCTCAAACATAGGTTGTGGCCCGCATGGGAAAATGATGAAAGAAGAGAATTTTCCTTTGATTTTCCTATGATGATCCTGTTCTATCCACAGGGAACATAACGTGTGCGGGCCGAGCCGGTTGAACCTTAAAAAGAGTATAAAACGAACGCAGGCTTTTGTCAATTGAAAAGTCCATTCCTTAACCCGCGCCGACCATTTTCAACATGAAAGCGGACAAACGGTTGTAAACCTTGGCAAAATGATTTGATATTTCCATTTCTTTCGATTATAATAAACAAGAAAATGTTTGCGGATAAGGAGGGCTTCCGCCATGAAACGCCTGGCAGGGTTTCTGCTGATCCTGATCTTTCTGCCCGTGACGGCCTTCGGCCTTTCTTTTACGGAGTTTACCCCGCGGGTCCGCCTGGAATTGCCGCTGGCGGAGGGGGTCGTCTATCAGCAGATCGACCTGACGCCCACCAGCCGCTCCGTCGGGATGTCCCAGCGGGTCCATCTGCTGGACGTGAACCCGAACGTCAATCCCCGCCTTCATGTGAGCAATGTCCTCGGCCGCGGCAAAATCCGGGATAACCTGACGATGACCTCGACCATGGTCAAAAGCAGCCTGGACAGCCTGCCCGGCTCCTTTTTAGGGGCGGTCAACGGCGATTTCTTTGACGAGGGCAACGGCGGGCCCGTCGGCTGCAACATGGCGGACGGCGAATGGCTGACCCTGGGTGAGTTTGAAAACGGCTGGGCCATTGGCTTTACCCGGGACGCGCGGATGATCGTCGGCCGCCCGAACCCGACGCTGACCCTTTCCGTCCAGCGCGGCGCCCGGCTGATCCTGGACAATTTCCCCATCAGCGCTCTGAACGCCCCCCGTCTGGACCGGGCGGAAAAGAGCATCCCCATGAACGTGGTCGAAGAGCGGAAGGACAACGAGCTGGTCCTCTACACCCCGCGCTACGAAGCCAGCACCTACACCCACGGGGGAACGGATTTCCTCATTGATACGGCCGGGACGATCCGCACCCACCAGACCGTCACCGGCGTAATCCGGGAGGCATGGGGGGCTGCCGGGTTCCAGGAAAACGCCAACCGCAAGGGCCTGCTCCTGGAACCCGGCACAATGGTCCTCTCGGCCCTGGGCGCGGCGGCGGACAAGCTTTCCTTCCTGCAGCCCGGCGACCGGGTCTACATCACCTGCCACGCGGATCCCGTGTTTGACGACGCCGTCGTGATCAGCGGCGGCGGTAGGCCGGACTATGGTCCCCTCCTCCTCCTGGACGGCAAGAAGGCAGACATCACCCAGGTGCAGGAGCTGGACGAGCGGAAGGAATATTTTTATTCCCACCACGCCAGAAACATCGCCGCCCGGCGGGCGGACGGCAGCTGGTTTTTCCTCGTGATCGAGGGCTACCGCGCCGGCAGCTACGGTATGCAGCTGGACTGGGCGCAGACCGTCCTTCTGGACCTGGGCGCCCAGGACGCCGTCAACCTGGACGGCGGGCCCTCCGCCACGATGGTCACCCCGTCCCAGCTGAGCGGCCAGCCCTTTACCCGTTCGGACAATTCCGGCGGCAACCGTTCGGAAACCAGGGTCGGGAACGCCCTGATCCTCACAGAGGAGGCGAAGTGATCCGATGTACCAGGGAAAGCTTGTCAATCTCCGCGCGCTGGAGCAGAGCGATCTGAACGACACGCAGCGCTTCGTCAACGACTACGAAACCATGCGCGGCGCGATGAGCGGGATGCTCTACCCTTCCTCCCGGGAGGACGAGGCCCGCTGGGCCGCCGGCCAGAGCAGCTTCACCCACGGAGAATACCAGTTCGCCATCGAAACCCTCGGCTCCGGCATCCTGATCGGCCGCTGCGGCTTTATCAAGATCGACTGGAAAAACCGCCTGGGCGAGCTGGCCATCCTTATCGGGGAAAAATCCTTCCGGGGAAAGGGATACGGGACGGACGCCCTGCAGGTGCTGACCCACTTCGGCTTTTCCGAGCTCAACCTGCGCAAGCTGAAGGTTTCCGTGATGGACTTTAACCTGTCCGCCCTGCGCGCCTACGAAAAATGCGGCTTTGTCCGGGAAGGCGTCCTCAAAAAGGAAATCTACCGGGAAGGCGCTTACCATGACGTCATTCAGATGGCGCTCTTCAAAGAATCCGGAGAAAATTCATGACGTTCAGAAAATGGGAAAAATGGATCGGCTCCCTCCTGATCTTCGCGGTCTGCGCCCTGTTCTTTTCCCTGATCGCCCTGCTGATCGTAAAGCCCGGCGCGAAAACCTCCCCCGCCTCCGCGGCCTCCGCCGTCCAGGCGGAATTCCCGGACCCGGTTCCCTCCCTGTCCACCGGGAACGCCCGGGCCCTGTCCCAGCTTTTTTCCCTGCCGCTTCCGGCCGCACCGAGCCAGGCCTTCGAGGGGGAGATCCGTTCCGTTCCCTATGAGGGAAACACCGCCCTGCTGGTCACGATGGAATATCCCGCTTTCACGGTGTCCTGTGTCCAGCCCGCCCTGGCTTCCCCCCTGCTGCTTTCCCCCGGGCTCACGCCGGCCTCCGTCCGCATCGACGACCGGGACGGCTTTTCGATCCTTTCGATGCCCTCCATCTATCTGAAGGGCGAAAACAGGCACTGCTTCTGTTTTTCGGACGATTCCGCCGCTTACGCCGTCTATACCGACCGGACGGATCTGTCCAACCTGGTGGCTTTCGCTTCCTCCCTCCGCTGGGTCAACTGAGCGGGTTTTCCACAGCAAAGTGCGGATAAAGCCGTCCGCCGCCGCGGGCCGCTTTCTTCCTTTTCTCCGGCAATCCCCCGAAGAAAAGGCGTTTCGGCCTCAGGGACCTTTTCCCCAGGCCGGGAAAACACCGGCTGTGGATTCTGTGGATAACGGGGATTTTCGCACCGGCTTCTCCGGTCTGATCATCTGTTTTCCCGTTTCATAAATGAATAAACGAAAACAGATGGTCCGATAACAAACCACAATCAACAAATATCAGCTTTTTCTTGAATTTCATCTGGTTTTATGTCATAATATGTTGTGGATAAATCATCAATTTTCCACAGTTTTTTCCCTCCGCGTTTTCCTGTAAAACGCGGAAACCTGTACGTTTTCACCTTTTGTGCACAACTTGCCCAGGGTCTACTGCTACTACGTTATATATAATACCATAACCACTGTCAGGGTCCGGGAAGCCCCGTCTCGTTTTCCCGCCCAACGAAAGGATGAATCAAATGAAGTTTCACGTCAACATCAGCGAAATCAACTACGGCCTGGGCATGGTCACCCGCGCCATCGCTGTCCGTCCTGTCAAGCAGGCGTATGAGTGCGTCATGATGGAAAGCAATCCAAACGGCCTGCTGCTTACCTGCACGGACGGGGAAATCACCGTCAAAACCCAGATCGCCTCGGAAATCGCCGAAGACGGCGAAATCCTCCTGCCCGCCCGCCTGCTCAATGAGCTGATGCGCAGGCAGTCCGGCGGGGAGGCCGAAATCGATATCGACGACAGCGGCCGGGCCGTCATTCGGGCCAGCGGCAGCAAGACCAACATGATCGGTATGTCCACGGAGGATTTTCCCGTGATCTCGGACGTCACCGGCGGGAACGTGATCATCCTGACCTGCGGACAGCTTAAAACCGCCATCTCTCACGTGATGTTCGCCGTGTCCAACGACGAAAGCCACAAGGTGCTGACCGGCGTGCTGGTGGAGTGCGGCCGGACGGAAACCAGACTGGTGGGCCTGGACGGGTTCCGTCTTTCCCTGCAGTGCGTGGCGGCGGAAAACGAGGTGCAGGACGGTCAGGACGTGATCAAGGCCATCGTTCCTGGCCGGATCATGAACGAGCTTTCCAAAATGCTGCCGGACGATGATGAAAAGAAGGTTACCCTGACCTTCAACCAGACCCACATCATGATTTCCTTTGAGAACGTCAAGGTGTATACCTCCCTTCTGACCGGGGAATTCATCGATTACCGCCACGTCCTCCCGTCGGAGAGCAGCACGGTGGTCACGGTGGAAAAGACGCCGCTGCTGGAAGCGCTGGAGCGCTGCAGCCTGATGGCCCGGGAGGGGAAAAACAACCTGATCACCCTGGACATTCAGGAAAACGTCCTCTACATGAGCTCCCGCGCGGAACGCGGGGACGTTCGGGAGGAGCTTCCCGTGCTGACCCAGGGCAGCCCCCTGCGCATCTCCTTCAACGCGAATTACCTGATGGACGTCATCCGCAACGTGGAAGGCGACCGGATGCGGATGTGCTTCAAGACCAATATCTCCCCCTGCCTGGTGCTGCCGGAGGAAGGGAACCAGTTCAGCTACCTGGTGCTGCCGATCCGCACGTTCGACTGATCAAAAGCAGCGAGGTATTTGAATGAAAAAAAGCTTTCGGAAAATTTCCGCCGTCCTGCTCATCCTGGTGATGCTGCTGAGCGTCGCGGGAGGGGCGGCGGCCAAGAGCAAAAAGAAAAAGAATACGCCGACCCCGTCCCCGACGGTCTCCGCTTTTCCGCAGGACGCCTGGTCCAATGCGGACGACGTGTTCCTGCTGGACGATATGTCCCCGGACGCGAAAAAGCTGCTTCCGATCCCCTACGGGGAAAAGGTCGTGATCGTCGATCAGGAGCAGGACGAGCAGGGCCTTACCTGGTGCCTGATCGAGTATGAAGAAGAAATCGGCTTTGTCAGCCGGGATCAGCTGAGTGACGGCGAGGTTTCCAGAATCCTGGAGACCCCCTCCCCTTCCCCGGCGCCCGTCCCTCAGATCACCGTGACCGAGGACGGCCAGTATACCGACAAGGAACATGTGGCCGAATACCTCCGCCAGTTCCGCCGCCTGCCGGACAACTACATCACCAAGAGAGAGGCGCAGAACCTGGGCTGGGTCGCCAGTCGGGGCAACCTGTGGAAGGTAGCGCCGGGCAAGAGCATCGGCGGCGACCGCTTCAGGAATTACGAGGGCTCTCTTCCCTCCAAGAAGGGCCGCACCTGGTACGAGTGCGATATTGATTTTGACGGCGGCTACCGCAACGAAAAGCGGATCCTGTATTCCAGCGACGGGCTGATCTACTATACCGAGGACCACTATAACACCTTTGAGGACATCACCGAGCGGGAATGACCCGTCCGGACACATGAGGAAACGGAACATGTACGAAAATCACTGGGCCATCCTGGACGGGGCCGCCTTTCTGGACAAAAAGACCGCTCACGAGCTGATCAAAAAGGAGCTCTCCCTTCCTCCCTATTACGGCGGCAACCTGGACGCCCTCTACGACTGCCTGACGGAGATGGGACCAACGGAGATCGACCTGTTTTCCTGCGCCATGATCCGGCGGAACCTGGACGCCTATGGAGACAAGCTCCTCCAGGTCTTTTCCGACGCCGCGGAGGCAAATCCTGATTTGACGCTGAAAATGTTTGATTGACCCTTGACAAATGTCCTGAATGCTTGTATAATAGCTCATGCAGTTTACGAACTGCATGTATTGGGGAATGGTGTAACGGCAGCACGGATGACTCTGACTCATTTAGTATAGGTTCAAATCCTATTTCCCCAGCCAGTCTGCCTCCATTGTCTAGAGGCCTAGGACGCCGCCCTCTCAAGGCGGAAACATGGGTTCGAATCCCATTGGAGGTGCCAGAGACACTTGCTTATACGGCAGGTGTTTTTTTTATTGTCTTTACACCTGCATAGGTTGATGTTATAATGGATGCAACAAAACTGAAAAGGAGGGTTTCCCATGATCCGAACCGACATCGTGAAACTGACTGTCATTGAAGCGGTAGCGTTCCGTCAAAAGCTCATGGCAGGCGGCGCCGGAGTCACGGTACTCCGCTACGACACGGCCCAGCCCGGTATCGCGTCCATCAGCAAAACGTCCGGCCAGGCGATTCCCGCCGCCAATACGCCCGCGGACAAGTATCCGCCGGAGGTATTCAACGAAGCGATCCGGCTGACCTTCGGCATGCCGTACAAAAAGCGCGGCAATGTCAAGCTGACCAAGGAAACAGTGGAAGAAGTCGCGCCCGAACCTGCGGAAGAAGTGACCGAAGAAGAGGTCGTGATCGACAGCCGGGAATATCAGAAGCTGGTCGATTACTATACCGACAAGAACGGGAAGCTCTCCTATGAACTGCTCAACAAGGACCTGATCAAATTCGCCCACGCCAGCAAAACGGTCCGCGGTATGTTGGACGAAGGGGAATCCGTCAAAAAGATCCGCACCTATATCGTCTGCAGCAAATTCCGCTCCGTGATCGGCAACCGGAAGCTGACAGAGGCGCAGGTCCTGAAAATGGCGGAGCTGCTGGATGAGGTCAGCCCGAAGTCCGTCTTCAAGACCCTGGACGCCGAGCTGCGTAAAATGAGCGCGGGCAAAAAGAAATAAAACAATGGTTCATTGGTTCTATTAAAATGAAAAAGAAGGGACTGCCTTTTCAAGAGACAGTCCCTTCTGACTGGTAATCCATTTTCGGTTTATTTCTCTTCCGAAACCGCTTCCTCATCCCCTGCGCCCAGCGGGATGGCCTGGGCTTCCGGCAGGCTGACCGGGCGGTTCAGGATCTTCATGAACTCTTCGCCGGTGATGGTCTCGCGGTCCAGGAGGTAAGCGGCCAGCTCGTCCAGCTTCTGGCGGTTGTCCCGCAGGATGGACAGGGCCTTTTCATGGGCTTCGCGGATGGTCTGATTGACCTCCTGGTCGATCAGAGCGGAGGTGTCCGGGCTGCAGGCCAGGGAGGTATCCCCGCCCAGGTACTGGCCGTTCACCGTTTCCAGGGCCACCATGTCAAAGTGCCTGGACATGCCGAAGCGGGTGATCATGGCCCGGGCCAAGCGGGTGGCTTTCTCGATGTCGTTGGATGCGCCGGAGGTGACGGAGCCGAAGACGATCTCTTCGGCGGACCGGCCGCCGGTCAGGGTGGTCAGCTGGATCATCGCTTCCTCCCGGGAGAGGAGGACCTTTTCACCCTCGTCCACCTGCATGGTGTAGCCCAGGGCGCCGGAGGTACGGGGGATGATGGTGATCTTCGTCACCGGGGCGGCGTTCTTCTGCCGGGCCGCCACCAGGGCGTGGCCGATCTCATGGTAGGCGATGATCTTCTTTTCCTTTTCGGAAATGACGGCGTTCTTTCTCTGGGTGCCGGCGATGACGGTTTCTACGCTCTCCATCAGGTCCTCCTGACGGACGGCGTCCCTGCCTTCGCGAACGGCCCGCAGGGCGGCCTCGTTGATGATGTTGGCCAGGTCCGCGCCGGAGGCCCCGGAGGTCGCCCGGGCGATGGCGTTCATGTCGATCTTGTCGGCGAAGCGGACGTCCCGGGCGTGCACGTTCAAAATGGCCTCGCGGCCGCGCAGGTCAGGCAGCTCCACCGGGATGCGCCGGTCGAAGCGGCCGGGCCGCAGCAGGGCCGGGTCCAGGATCTCGGGCCGGTTGGTGGCGGCCAGGATGACGACGCCCTTGGTGCCGTCAAAGCCGTCCATTTCGGCCAGGAGCTGGTTCAGGGTCTGCTCCCTTTCGTCGTTGCCGCCGGAGATTCCCGCGCCTGTATCGCGGCGCTTGCCGATGGTATCGATCTCGTCGATGAACACGATGCAGGGTGCCTTTTCCGTCGCCTGCTTGAACAGGTCGCGGACCTTGGCCGCGCCCATGCCGACGAACATTTCCACAAACTCAGAGCCGCTGATGGAGAAGAAGGGCACCTTCGCTTCCCCGGCGACGGCCTTGGCCAGCAGGGTTTTGCCGGTGCCGGGAGGGCCCACCAGCAGGGCGCCTTTGGGGAGCTTCGCGCCGATGGCCCTGTATTTGCCCGTGTCGTGCAGGAAGGAGACGATCTCCGTCAGGGCGTCCTTGGCTTCGTCCTGGCCGGCCACGTCGGCAAAGGTCTTCCCGGTTTCGGACTCGATGTAGATCTTCGCGTTGGCCTTGCCCAGGGACAGGACGTTCTGTCCGCCCGCCCCGTTCATCATCTTGGGCAGGAGGATCTGCCCCAGCAGCAGGAAGAGGAGGATCGGCAAGAACCAGCTCAGCAGGAAGGCCAGGAGGGGGCTGGTCTGGGTCGGGATCTGCACGGAGATTTCCGCGCCGGACTCCCGGAGCTTGGAAAGCAGGGCCTCGTCGTTCGGCCAAATATTGGCCTCGTACAGCTTTTTCTCCTTCGTCTCGCTGTTTTCGGTCATGAACTGGAGGGTCCGGTTGTCCTCGCTCAGGGAGATGGTCGTCATCTTCTCCGTGGCCGAAGGCTTCTCCAGCATTTCCAGAAGCTTGGTGTAGGAGATTTCCTGGACCGGCAGGTTCCACAGCCTCGGGAATAAAAACGCGTTGGACAGAAACAGGATGACCGTCACCGAAACCAGATAGATGACGACTGGCTTCCATCTCTTGTCAGGCTTGTTCATATTCAAATCATTCACCTTCCATCTATACAAGATGTATTGTCGCAAGGGGGTCTTGCGACCCCCCTGCGGAACCCCCCAACGGATTTGCCTCTCGCGTCTGCGACGCTCCCGGGCGGCAAATCCGCAAGGAATGTATTTTTGCTCCGCAGAAGTGAAGTGGGCTTCGTTTTTCCAAGTATCATTCTGCTGCGCAAAAATACTCCTCGCGGCGTACATGCCGCCGCTGCGGATTGGAATCAGGGGGAAGAATCCCCCTGATCACCCCTTCTGGCAAACGTTAGATCGGCTATTGATTCCGTGGGGCTGGAAAAGCTGTTTGTCCGCGGCGGGTAATGTGCCGCTACCGTATATTTTAGTCTTTTCTGTGCAAAAAAGCAATTTCGAACCTGTCATGGATCCATCAAAAACATGGCAAAAAAGGGGCAGCGAAACGGAGAAATGAAAGGAGATTCTTCATGCGGCTGATCATGGTGCGTCACGGAGAGCCCAATTATGAAAAAGACTGCCTGACCGAAACGGGCAGGCAGCAGGCGGCGGCGGCGGCCGAGCGTCTTACCAGGGAGGGGATCACGGCGGTGTATTCCTCCCCCATGGGCAGGGCGCGGGAAACGGCGTCCTTTACGGCGGAACGGCTTCACCTGCCGGTCCAGGTGCTCGATTATATGCACGAGATTTCCTGGGGCGGGCCGGACATTCCGGAGCACGGCCATCCCTGGACCCTCAGCGACAGGATGATTTCGGAGGAGAACTACGACTTCCGGATGGAAGCCTGGCGGGAGCATCCGTATTTCAAGGGAAACGCGGCGGTACAGTATCTGGACATGATTGCGGAAAAGATCGACGGGTTCCTGGAAACTTTAGGCTACCGCCACGAGGGAGTCCGCTTCCTCTGCGGGGAAAACACGGACCGGACCGTCGCCCTGTTCAGCCACGGCGGGTCCGGAGCCTGCGTACTGTCCCACCTGCTGGCCCTGCCCTTCCCCTACGTGTGTACGGTGCTGCCGTATGATTTTACGTCCATCATCATCCTGGAATTCCCCAACCGCCCGGGTGAATACGTTCATCCCCGTCTGGAGCTGTTCAACGATATTGCCCACATCAGTCGGCCGGGGTCGGGGCCGGCGATTCAGAAGGAGCCGGATTAATTCTGATTCGGCGGTTCCACCCACCGGACGCCGTGCTTGTTCGCCCACCCGGCCGCATAGCTCCCGGCGTCCGTGACGAGCAGGACCCCGTCCCCGAAGGCGCCATCACCGATGGAGGCGATGTTCTCCGGCATCTGAACCACCGTCCCGGCGGGCAGGCCGGCAAAGGCTTCTTCCTCGATGGCCGTCAGGGAGGCGGGGAGAGTGAAGTTCACACAGACCGGCAGATAATGCTTTTCCGCCGTCAGAAGCGGGTCGTTTCCCTCCTCCGTCTGAACGGCGCTCCACTGCTCGGCGGTTCCGGCGTAATGGATGTCCATCAGGCTCTTGCAGCCGTAAAAGGCATACGGTTCGACATGCGTCAGGGCCAGCGGAATGGACAGACGGGCAAGCCCATCGCAGCCCGCGAAGGCCATATAGTTCAGGCGCTGAAGATGGTTGGGGAGAATCACTTCCGTCAACCCGGAGCAGAAAAGGAAAGCCGCGTCGTTGATTTTCGTCACGCTGTCCGGAATGAGAATTTCCGACAGGTTAGCGCATCCACGGAACGCCCCGACCCCGATTTCAACCGTGGCAAAGGGGACCTGATAAGAGGAAACCGTCTTTCCCGCGGGATAGCAGACCAGGGTTTTCCTGTCCCGTGTAAAAAGGACCCCGTCTTCCGAAACGGAAAAGACCGGGCTGTCGGGCGCCAGCTGAAAAGCGGACAGGCGTTCACACTCAGAAAAGGCATAATCTCCGATACTGGAAACCCCGGCCGGAAGGCGGATGCTTTGAAGGCTTGTACAGCCTTCAAAAGCGGACGCGCCGATCTTCGTCAGGCTGTTCGGCAGATAGACTTCCGAGAGGCTTTCGCACTGGCTGAAGGCGTTTTCGCCGATGCTGGTGACGCCGTCCTGTATCAGGATTTTGCGGACGGGTACCTGTTCAGAGCTCCAGGGTTTTACAGTTTCGGGCAGGTCGTCCATTACGCCAGTTCCGGTGATGATCAGTAATCCATCTTTATACAAAGTCCAGGTAAGCTGGCTGCCGCATGCCCCGGTTTTTTCGACGGCAGGCACATTTTCGTCAGAGTAATTTCTGTCTGATACGGCAATCTGATCCGCAGAATAGAGATTGATCGTTGTACTGTCGTATATATAGGTCAGGGAATGGGAATTATCTTTAAAGTTGAATATATATCCGGTGTTTCCGCCGCTTTGATAGCGTTCGCTGTAGCCTGCCATGAATAAGTAATCCGGATACCCGGCCATGCCCTCGTCGCAGTTGGTGACGTCCACCAGATAGCTGAACCCGCCGTCCACGGACACCAGGTTCCACATATGGTTGCTGGACCCCAGGGTGCCGGTCACTAAGGAAACGGAGACGGACGCCTGAAAGGCCGACAGCTCGCACAGGTATTTGAACGCCTTGGCGTAGCCCTCGCAGACCACCTTCGTCTCCGGGTCTCCGTCGAACACCCAAATTAGCTGCCAGGGGTTGCCGTAGGGGGCTCCCTGACGGACGGCGTCGTAATTGTAGGAAGACAGTTCGCAGATGGCGTCCTTGAAGGAACGGAGCTTCTGAGCATCCCCTTCTTCCGCGTGCTGAGCGGCGATACCGCGCGCGGTTTCCGCGGCGGAGGAGATGGAAGCGGCTAAATCTGTATTAAACGACGTGGAATGATCCGCCTGATCGGCGGAAAACTCGGGCGCGACATGCATGGAAACGACCATTTTTTGATTCTGAAAAACGGAGATTTTTCCAACCGAATATCCATCCGAATATACGTACCGTTTATAGCTGTATGTCTTGTTGAACCAGTACAGATCATATGAAAGATTTGCGATCAGGGCGTTCACCACCGTGCGGATGTCGAAACCTGCCAAGATGAAGTAAGCGTCCATCACGCCAGCGGCAATGTCGCCGGTCTCTGTTCGGATGGAAACGAGGTCTGGATTGACTTTTTTCAGCTGGTCCAGGCTATAGACAAGTCCCTCTGCGTCGCTGCCGACGTCGATCTCAAACACCGTCGACCCCAGCTCCCCGGCGGCGACCTGCTGAACCAGGGGCTTGAGCAGGTTGTAGATTTTGAGGTTCAGCCCGGAAAGCCGGGCATCCCGTTTTGTGATCTCCGTCCTCAGCCCAAAGGCGCGGTCGATATACCCTTCCAGGGCGGCGCTGCTGTCCAGCCCGGAAGAGACCTCTACGCTTTCCCAGCCTTCCCCAGCCAGGGAAAGGGCCTCGGCATGTGAAAACACCGCGCCCATCAGCAGCAGACAGGTCAGGAAAACGGCAGACAGTGTTTTCATCATACGGGCTCCTTTGTTTGATTTCCAGTGTACAAAAGCGATGCTTTGGTTCAGTATAAAACAAAATGTGTGAATTTTTCAACGTACAGCCGTAAGATAGCCGTGTTTTTACAAAAAAACCGCCACGGAAAGCCCGCGGCGGGAAAAATGTGTAACGATTGGATTTTGAATTAAATCTGCCGGAGCAGCTTACACGCACCCATGAGCGACCATGGCGTCGGCGACCTTCAGGAAGCCGGCGATGTTGGCGCCGGTGACGTAGTTGTCCTCCTGGCCGTATTCGGTGGCGGCGGAGTCGATGGCCTTGAAGATGTTTTCCATGATGCCGTGCAGGCGGGCGTCGACCTCGTCGAAGGTCCAGCTCAGGCGCAGGGAGTTCTGGCTCATTTCCAGGGCGCTGACGGCGACGCCGCCGGCGTTGGCCGCCTTGCCGGGCACGAAGTAGACCTTGTTCTGCTGGAGGTACTGGGTCGCTTCCAGGGTGGTGGGCATGTTCGCGCCTTCGCAGACGGCGAGGCACTTGTTGGCCACCAGGGCTTTGGCGCCGTCCAGATCCAGCTCGTTCTGGGTCGCGCAGGGCAGGGCGATGTCGCACTTGACGGTCCAGATGCCGCGGAAGCCTTCGGTATAGGTCGCGCCGGGGACACGGGCGGCGTATTCCTTGATGCGGCCGCGCTCGACCTCTTTGATCTGCTTGACGACGTCCAGGTTGATGCCGTTTTCATCCACGACGTAGCCGTTGGAGTCGCTCATGGCGATCACCTGGCCGCCCAGCTCGGTGGCCTTCTGCGCGGCGTAGATGGCCACGTTGCCGCTGCCGGACACCACCACGCGCTTGCCCTCAAAGGACAGGCCGTGTTTGCGCAGCATGGCGTTGGTCATGTAGCACAGGCCGAAGCCGGTGGCTTCCTTGCGGGCCAGGGAGCCGCCCCAGGTCAGGCCCTTGCCGGTCAGCACGCCCTCGTACAGGCCGGTGATCCGCTTGTACTGGCCGTAGAGATAGCCGATCTCGCGGGCGCCGACGCCGATGTCGCCGGCGGGGACGTCCTCGTCCTTGCCGACGTATTTATACAGCTCCGTCATGAAGCTCTGGCAGAAGCGCATGACCTCGTTGTCGGACTTGCCCTTGGGGTC
>DGRV01000088.1:33896-39996 GCA_002391225.1 Christensenella sp. UBA4379 | reverse complement strand
GCAGGCCGGTCAGGCTGTTCTTGAGCACCTGCTCAAAGCCCAGGAACTTGATCACGGATAGGTTGACGCTGGGATGGAGACGCAGGCCGCCCTTGTACGGGCCGATGGCGTTGTTGAACTGGACGCGGTAGCCGCGGTTGACCTGCACCTGGCCCTTGTCGTCCACCCACGGGACGCGGAACATGATGATGCGATCCGGCTCCACAAAACGGTCCAGCAGACCAATTTTTTCATATTCGGGATGTTTGTCAAAGACGGGCGAAAGGGCCTCCAGCACCTCGGTGGCCGCCTGCAGGAATTCCTTCTCCTGCGGGTTGCGGGCCTTCAGGCCGTCAAATACGCGCTGTACATATGCGTTCATAGAGAAAATCTCCTTTCCGTTTGCTCCTTTGCAGACAGAAGCCTTGTATACAGCGGATATTTTATGACAGGAGACCTCAAGAATCAATAGGAAGGATGTTTTTTGAGTGCATTTTCAGACAGTGATCAGTCTTTGACTGATCACTGTCTGGGACGGGGACTACGTCCCCTTCCCACGCTTTCCCCTACGGATTTGCCTCTCGCCCTTTCAGGGCTCCCGGGCGGCAAATCCGCAAGGAATGTATTTTTGCTCCGCAGAAGTGGGGAGGTCTTCTCTTCCCGGCTATGATTCTGCTCCGCAAAAATACCTGCCCAGGGCCTACCGGCCCGTTCTTCGGTGAAAACTGTCCACTGGACAGTTTTCCGGGCCCTCAGAACCCCGCGGCGCGCATGTCGCTGCTGCGGATTTCAATCAGGGGGAGGAATCCCCCTGATCACCCCCTCTGTTAAGTGTTTGATTTGCCTTTGATTTCAGAAGTCTGAATAGATACGATCCTCAAATGAAAAAGCAAGCGCCGGAAAACGAACTTCCGCCGCTTGCTTGTCTGTCAGTGATGGGTTTTAAATTATCTGTATCTCGGAGTGCTGAAATAGGTGCAGGGATACAGGTACTTATACACCCGGGCGCCGTGGCCTTTTTCGTACCAGTAGTTCAGGAAATCGCCGCTGCCGGATACCAGTTCCAGCGTCCCGTCGGTGTATTCCCCGTAAATGGGGGTATCTTCCTCGTAGTGGTGGAGATACATGCCGTGGTAGTCAGAAGCGTCCTCCGCTCCCATGGCCTCAAAATACGCTTCCAGGTCTGTGCTGGGATAGGTCGGATCGTCCCACTCGTAGAACTTGTTGGTGCCGTGGTCTTCCAGGATGGTGGTGGTATAGGGCATGTAGGTGATCTTGTAGCGTTCCTTCGCGCTGGTGGCATAGGTGATCTTGTAGCCCCACAGGAACTGGCCGGAGTTGTTCTTCCAGTCGCTTTCCACCCGGACGATGTAGTTGATGTCGTCCGGATAGGTGGTGACGACCTGGGAGATATACCAGGTGGTGTAGTAAAAATGCACGTAGGAATCTTTGCCGGGGACGGCGTTTTTGTAATGACTGAGGTCCAGATGGTTTTCCTTTGTCATATTGACAAATTGACTGTTGGTAAAATTGAACTCTTCTACAAAGATACCGTCCTGATAAAGCTTGATACTGACGTAGCCGTCCATCGGCGTAACCACGCCGTCAAAAACGCCCAAGTCTTCTAAATCTAATTTGGTGTAGTCGAAAGTATCGATGTAATAGGATTCACCGTCTTCCAGGGTAATAATGATCACATTGCCCTTGAGATTGTGCTTTACGGTTTTGCCTTCTGAATCCTTTTTAAATATATAACGGTCGCCGGGGACTACCACGCGTTCGTAGCGTACGGTCGTGACCGCGCCGTCGATTCCGGTCTTGTAAAAATCGTCGGGGATGGAGTATTCCACCCACACCGGGGTCCCGTTGCGGCGGTACAGGACGGTCACGCCGTCCTTGCTGGCCATGTAGGCGCCGTCCAGCATTTCCTGCGGAACAGGATCGCCGGCCGTATGATCCGCGGTGGTGGCGGCCCACACCCGTTTCTCTTTGCCGTTCTCATCCTTGACCACCATGGTGCCGGAAACGATGCCGGGCTGCAGCTTGTGCCCCGAGGAAGAAACCCTAGCATAGCCGGCTTCGTTGACATTGATGTATTCGATGCCTTCGGACCAGAGGACGGCCGCCCATTCCGGCTGTTCGGAGAAGAACAGCTCGATGTCCGGCTCGCTGACCGGCAGGATCGGGCAGGGATCGGTCGGATCCTTCGGATTCCCGTAGGTGGCGATGCTCTGCGTGCGGGTGAAAAGGGCGATGTACTCCGGCATGTCCGGCAGATGCAGCCGTTCGATTTTATTCGGGATATAGACACTGACCCCTGCGTCATATTCCGCCTGGACGGCCGCGGGAACGGCTGCCAGCAGGGCGGCGATCAGCAGAACGCTCAGGAAGCGGTACTGTTTCTTCATCTTTTTCAACCTCTCTCATAGGGGGCGTCAGCGGACAGCTTGTCCGCAGGAAAACGGAAGGAGACCATTCCCCGGGCGTTCGTGCGCGCGGGAACCGGTCTGCCCAAAACCTCTTTTTCCTCCTATATTATAACCCCGTCCGGAATGGCTGTCAATCGCGGAACGGGGTTTTGTGTACAAATTATGAACAATTTTTACGCAATGGTTACGGGCAAAGCGGAACAAAATACCGTATGACGTGATAAAAAAGATTATCAAGCATAAGAACCGGGGGTGGTTTGGAGGGGCCGCAGCCCCTCCAAGTGTAATCCGCAGCAGCGACATGCGCGGTGCGAGGATGAATTTTTGTGGAGCGGAGCTTGCGGAGCGGGAGCAAAAATTCTTTCCTTACGGATTTTCCGCCCGGGAGCGAAGCGAGAGGAAAATCCGCCCAAGGGGTGGCATTGGCGGGGGAAGGATTCCCCCGCCAAAGGACTTTAGTTTACTCTTTCATCCCCAAAGAAGAACAGCGCAACCGTCCCGGGGCCCGTGTGGCTGCCGATGGTGGTACCGATGGAGTTGATCAGCACCTTACCGTTCAGGTGAGGAAAGAGCTGTTCCACCAGGTCGGCCACGGCCCGGGCGTCCTCCGGGCAGGCGGACATGCTGATGAAACACTTTCCGTCGTAGTCCAGGCCCTTGTTCGCGTGCTCGGCCATTTTGTCCACGATCTGGGCGATGACCTTTTTCTTGGTGCGGATCTTCTCCCGGGGGATCAGGCGGCCCAGGTTGTCCATATTGAGCAGGGGGCAGATGCGCAGCAGGGTGCCCACGAAGCCGGAGGCTTTGCTGATGCGCCCGCCCCGGACGTAGAAAGTCAGATCGGTGGAGAAGAACCAGTGATGGACGTGCAGCCGGTTTTCAATGGCCCAGACCTTGAGCCGGTCGATGTCGTAGCCCTCGTCCCGGCGGTCGGCCAGGGCGTCCATCAGCAGGCCGTAGCCGGAGGACGCACCGAGGGAGTCGACGACGTAGATCTTCCTCTCCGGGTACTTGGCCCGCAGCTGGTCCGCGGCGGCCATGGCGGAATTGATGGTGCCGGAAATGCCGCTGGACAGGGTGACGTGCAGGATGTCCTTTCCATCCTTCAGGAAGGGCTCGAAAAAGGCCAGATATTCTTCCGCGTTCACCTGACTGGTGCGGGTCTCCGCCCCGTCCGCCATCGCCTGGTAAAACTGATCAAAGGGCATGGTCTGCCCCAGGTCGTCCGGCAGGTCCTTTCCGTTCAGCTGGTAGTGGAAGCAGACGTAATGGATGTCCCGCTTTTCAAAGTGCTCCTTGGAAAGGTCGGCGGTGGAACAGCAGCTGATGATGTAATCGGGTTTCATAAAACTACTCCTTTGAACTCAATCAAAAACCGTTTCCTGCGCGGAGCGGGAAACGGCGCGAGGGGCAAAATAATATAGTTGAGTTTCGCCAATGGAAGGATTATTCCAAGTCCGCCTCGTCCACCATGTCCAGGAATTTCTGGAACACGGCGTCCGCCAGGGCTTCGTCCTCGATGGAGACGTAGATGTCTTCCCCGTTTTCGTCCTGCTCGATTTTCAGGATGACGACGTTGCCCTCTTCCTCTTCGTTTTCCTCGTCCTCATCGGCCAGCATGAGGGCGACGTACAGCTCTCCCTGGTAGTCGATGGTGGTCATGTACTCAAACCGGGTGACGTTGCCGTCGTCGTCGGTCAGTTCGATGATTTCGGGCAGCTCGTTGTCGTTCTCCCCGCCTTCCTCCATGCGGAGGTTCTTTTCATTGTCAGCCATAGGTTGCTCCTTTTTTTCCCGTTCTTTGTCCAGCCACGTCTGCAGAATGACGGCGGCGGCTACTTTATCCACATGGTTGCGACGGTCCTCCCGGCGCATGCCGCCCTTGATCAGGGCGTTCTGCGCGGAGACGGTAGTGAGCCTCTCGTCGATCCATTCCACCCGGAAGCCGAGGCCCTCCACGACCTTCAGAAAATCCTGTACTTTTTTCGCCTGGAAGCCCAGGCTGCCGTCCATGTTGTAGGGCAGGCCGCTGACGATCAGCTCCGCCCCGGTCTCACGCATGATGTCCGCGATCTTCCGGCTGTCCGGCCCCCAGCCCACGCTCTGAATCACGCAGTAGGGCGAGGCGATCAGCCGCGTTTCGTCGCTCAGGGCGACGCCGATGCGTTTATCCCCCACATCCAGGCCCAGTACGCGGCCCATCAGCGGGAAAAGTTCCCCTCTACATAGTAGCGCACCAGCTCCTCCAGAATTTCGTCCCGCTCCAGACGGCAGATGAGGCTCCGGGCGTTGTTGTAGCTGGTGATGTAGGTCGGATCCCCGGTCAGGATGAAGCCCGTCAGCTGGGTGATGGGGTCGTACCCCTTCGCTTCCAGCGCGCTGTAGACGTGGGCCAGAATGGCCGAAGCGGTCTCCTGCCCCTCGGTATACCGGGTGAATTTGGTGGTACCGTTCAGCTGAGTCACGGAGATCATCCCCTTTCTGTTCACGTTCTGTTCACATTATACACTATTTTCAACATCACCGCAACAGGGATTTTTGATAAAAACAGCATGAATTCGGCGGCTGGAAGGAAAGTTTTCTTTGCCAGAGGACCGGGGCCAGCCGCGGCCGTCAAAATAATGAAGCAGGAGGGTTTGACAAACCTTCCTTTCCGGCTCTATAATGCTTTTTATACGGCAGGACGCCGGGCGGGTTGGCCCGGCGGCCGCCGGAATATTATGCGGCCGGTAGCCGCGTAAAAGCGGGGCAGCAAGTCCCGTCAAGGAGGTTTTATGTATGGATAAGGAACAGTTTCTCAGCGTGTACCGGCATTCGCTGGCGCACATCCTGGCCAAGGCCGTGATCGAGATGTACGGCAAGGAAGTGCAGTACGCCATCGGCCCGCAGATCGCGGACGGGCTGTACTACGATTTCCTGCTGCCCGCTTCCGTCACCCAGGAGGATTTCCCGAAGATCGAAGAAAAGATGAAGGAAATCATCAAGCGCCGCGAAGCCTGGACCCGCAAGGAGGTCACCCGCGCCGAAGCGCTGGAGATTTTCAAGGGCCAGAAGTATAAGACGGAGCTGATCGAAGAGCTGCCGGAGGACGAGACCATTACGATCTACTGGACCGGCGACGACTTTGTCGACCTGTGCCGCGGCCCCCACGTGGAAAACAGCCAGGAGCTGATGAGCGTGGCGTATGAAATCCACGCCCTGTCCGGCGCGTACTGGCGCGGCGACGAGCACAAGGATATGCTGCAGCGCATTTACGTCTGGGCCTTCCCCACCCGGGACGAGCTCAAGGCGCACAAGGCCCTCATCCAGGAAGCGCTGGAGCGCGACCACAAGAAGCTCGGCCCCCAGCTGGACCTGTTTATGATGGATCCCACCGCTCCCGGTATGCCCTATTGGCTGCCCCGCGGCTGGAAGATGTACAACGCCCTGCTTTCCTTCTGGCGCGGCATCCACGAAGAGCACGGTTACCAGGAAATTTCCGGCCCGGTGCTCTCCAAGAAGGAGCTGTGGGTGACCTCCGGCCACTGGGATCATTATATGGACGGCATGTTCATCCTGCCCGGCGAGACCCTCGACAGCCCGGACACCATGGCTTTAAAGCCCATGAACTGCCCCAACGCCATCAAGGTGTTTATGAATAAGGGCCGCTCCTACCGCGACCTGCCCTTCCGCATCAACCAGGTGGACGTCAT
>DGRV01000088.1:0-33787 GCA_002391225.1 Christensenella sp. UBA4379 | reverse complement strand
GTGCAGGAGTTCCATCAGGACGACGCGCACATCCTCGTCACCGAGGAGCAGATCGCCGATGAGATCAAGGACATCATGTCCATCGCCACGGAAATCTACAACACCTTCGGCCTGACCTACGCGGCGGAGCTCTCCACCCGTCCGGATGACTACATGGGCGATATCGAGGTGTGGAACCGGGCCGAGCAGGACCTCAAGAACATCCTTCTCGAGGTCTATGGCGAGGGCAACTTTGAAATCAACGAGGGCGACGGCGCTTTCTACGGCCCGAAGATCGACCTGAAGATGAAGGACGCCCTGGGCCGCGAGTGGCAGATGGGCACCATCCAGCTGGACTTCCAGCTGCCTCTGAACTTCGACATGAAATACGCCGCCAGCGACGGCACCCAGAAGCGGCCCGTGATGATCCACCGGGCGATCCTGGGCTCCTTCGAGCGCTTCATCGGCATTGCGATCGAGCACTTCAAGGGCTCCTTCCCGTTCTGGATGAACCCCTATCAGGTAGCCGTCGTCCCCATCCGCGTGGAGAACAACGACTACGCCCGCGAGGTGGCCGAGAAGCTGATCCGCGCCGGCATCCGCGTGGAAGCCGACTACGCCGACAAGAATATGAACGAGAAGATCAAGGCCTATAAGAAATATAAGGATCCCTACATCCTCGTTCTGGGCAACAAGGAAGCCGAGACGGGCACCGTCTCCGTCACCATCCGCGGCGTCAAGGAACAGCTCCACGGCGTCCCGGTAGACACCTTCCTGGCCATGTGCGAAAAGATGAACCGGGAGCACAGTTTGGAACTGATGACCAAGGCGTGAGAATTAATGCGTAATGGTAACTGTTCAGTCATTGACTGAACAGTTACCGCATGGGGGTTTTGCGACCCCCCTACGGAACCCTCCAACGGATTTGCCTGTCGTCCCTAACGGGACTCCCGGGCGGCAAATCCGCAAGGTATGCATTTTTGCTCCCGCAGAAGTGAAGTTGTCTTCTTTTCCCAAGGCATATTCTGCTCCGCAAAAATGCTCCTCGCGGCGTACATGCCGCCGCTGCGGATTTGTCATCAGGGGGAGGAATCCCCCTGATCACCCCCACCGTCAAAAGGCAAACATCTTTCGATCTTAGGGGACTGAATAGTTAAGCGTAATGCGTAATGCGTAATCCGCGCCGGGGGCGCGGAAGAAGATTATAATATAATATGTAGGAACCGCGGCGGAACGGAAGCGTTTCGCCGCGGTTTTTTGCTGCGCAAAATTGTCTCCAAAGCGCAACGGCTTTGTTTCAAAAACCGGAAAAGACGTAATATCCGTTCAGAAAAATAAGACAGATAATACGGCTTTTATACGCAAGACTTACAATTCCCTCAAGCTTCGCCCAGGCCCGTTGACAGGGCGAAAACGCCGTTGTACCATGTGTTTGCGCCAAAGGAATTGGTAGATAATCCAAGAAAAGAGGTTATGCAGAATGAAGCGCTTCATCCGGTTGCTGAGCGTATCGCTCGCCGCCATCCTGTTGCTGTCCGCCGCGGGCGTCTCGTTTGCCGCCGACGATACGACAGTGTACATTCCGCACATCATTAAAAAGCTGGGCCTGCCCGACATGCCCGACTACATCACCCTGAAGACCAAGACGGACCGCGCGGTGATGAAAAACAGCCGCGGACAGGTCGTATACCAGACTGAGACCTGGTATAATGACAACGGCGTGGCCTATACGACCACCAAGTATGACTATAATGGAAACCCCATCCCCGTCTACGGCACCACGGAGGGCGCGGACATCACCCTGCAGTTCTCCGAGAAGCCGGACTGGGCCGGCGTGATCTGGGCGACCGGTTATGAAACGCTGACCGTGGACGATTCCGGCATGGCCGAAACCTCCATGGTGGGCCACAACATGCAGCCGGGCATCAACATCGTCAAGAGCGTCTGCGATCCGCTGACGGGCGAGCTTCTGGAATATCAGCACGACGGGGGCGATTACGCCTATCTGGCCGGCAAGGGCAACGTGGCCGTGCAGTACGGCCGCAGCGGCTCGGTCAACTATGTGGAATACACCGTCCAGGAAGACTTCTTTAAGACCGGCATGAGCGGCGCTTCCACCGTCATCCGCTGGGAGCCTGTCCAGATCGCTACCGACTGCTACAAGGAAGCTCAGCAGGGACGCTGCTCCTACATCGTCTGGGAAAACGGCGATCCCATCACCTATGTGCCGGACGACGGCCTGGAAGATCCTACCCTGGTTGACTCCGGGAGGACGGATTCCTTCGTCACCAACCAGTGGGGCAACCTCGCCTACGATGACGACGGCAACATCTGCTGCTATCAGAACGGCAAGACCACCTTCATCCCGGTAGACGGCACTGCCATCTATGACAAGGCCACCAACCGCATCTACGACGCCCAGGGCAATGTGCTGATGATCCTGCCCGAAGACGTTTGCTGCTGCGACAAGCCGCAGGAAATCGTCGTGGATCCGAATTTCCCGTCGAATTATCCGCAGTATGTGCAGATTCCCGTCTGCGTCTACAAGGAAGCGACGCCCCTGACCGTCTGGTACATCTCCAGGGTGACCGCCACCTATCCCTCCGGCAACAACATCGTCGAGGTGGAGGCGGACTGGCGCAACGACGAAAAGAAGACCCTCGCCAGCTACCGGATCACCTATGAACCCAAGCAGGGCGAGCTGTACAAGATCACCTATTCTCCGACGACCACCACGATGTTTGAGGATCACCAGACCGGCACCATCGAGCCCTGGGGCGCCTCCACCGCACCGAGTACCAGCCTGGAAGCCTACATTAAGAAGAACTCCGATCCGGGCGACAGGTCCTATATCAACTTCAGGGGCATGTATCTGCACCACTACACCGAGGACGAGGTGCTGAGCGGCCTGTACACCAGCGGCAACACCGTTCTGTGCTCCGGCAGCGGCAACAATCTCCGCAAATGGTATAAGTTCAACGGCACCACCACCCTGGAGAATGGCATGAAGAGGAACAACCTCGGCAAGCAGGTCAAGAAGAATGGACTGAAGCCCTGCACCTCTTTCATCAGCCCCCGCGTCGTCGACTGACGAAAACGACATATCAGCCACCACCGGCCGCGAGAAGCATCCCGCGGCCGGTTTTTAAAAGAAACAAACCGTTTACAATTTGTTAAGTTTGCGAAACAAAAACTTAACAAAAAAGACCTTTTATTTTAACGGAGCTGGAACAATTTCGGCCGCGGGAAGCATTGAAAAATGAGGAATTTTCGTGTATATTATTTACGTGCAGAATTATGCGAATTTCGTGCGCCGCGGCCGGGAATTCCGGTGTTTAAGAGCGCACCGTTCATGGAGTAAGGGGGTTAAACTTATGAAGAACAACATCCGTAAGCTGGCCGTACTGGCGATCGTCGCCATGCTGCTGACGCTGGTTCCGCTTGCTTCCATAGCGGAATCCAAAATGACTGTTACAGGTGATTTTGTCAATTTCCGCGCATCCTATGCCGGTGGCGGAAAGGTGCTGGCCTGCTTGCGCAAGGGCACTGTGGTTACGAAGCTGAGTAATCAGATCTATAACGGCGGATGGTATCATGTCAGCTATAACGGTCAGAGCGGCTATATCTGGGGTCAGTATCTGAAGGACGTTAGCAGTTCGTCCAACAATAAGACGAATGCGAATACGGAAAAATCCACAACAACGAACACAACGAACACCACTACAAATAATAAGAGCAAAGCTGCAGAGATCGTAGCAAAAGCAAATGCACCTGTCGTACGGAATAATGACACGGTTCGTGCTACGGTGACCAAACAGACGAATGTACGCGCCACTGCAAGTACGGCGGCCAAGGTGGTGGCTACGCTCAAAACCCGTACCACGGTTTCTGTTCTGAGCCGCAAGAATAATTACGTCTACATCACGACCAGCAAGGTATCCGGTTATGTTCCCGCCAACAGCATTGTGCTGAACAACACCAAGGCCAGGACCGTGACTGTGAAAAAGACCAGCAACGGTAATTATAAGATCTATACGGGCTCTACCGGTTCTGGAAAAGTCCTGACAACAGTGAACGTTAACAGCAAAATCACCCTGCTTCATCAGGGGAGCAACTGGTCTTATGTCAAAGCTGGCAACGTATACGGATATATCTCCAAGAATGTCTATACGACAGGAAAAGCCAGCAATTGAGCGGTTGACAAACAGAAGAATGACGCGCCATGATCGGCGCGTTTTTCTTATGCACAAAAAAAATAAAAACGAAGTGCAAAGTGAAGATGACAGCTTTCTTTCAGAAATCTAAATTTTTTTTGAAGGGCGGAAAATGGAGCAAAAACATCTTGAGAAATAGGAGAAACTGAGATATAATATTAAAGAAACTAATGGATAAGAATCCATGAAAGAGAGGAATGCACTATGAAAAAGTCGGCTCGAATTATGGCTTTGGCGCTGATTGCTGTCAGTCTACTGTCCCTTTCCGCGGCTGCACTGGCGGAGGATCTGACCGCCTATATTCCGAACAGGGTCGTAAAGTTGGATCTGCCCGGTTATGAAAACGCCCGCTATGATGAATACACCTATGACGGAGATCCCTTCCAAACCGGTCAGGAAGGCGGTAAGACTACGGTGTACTGGGAAAAGGTTCGCGTGGCTGGCCACAAATATGTTTTCAAGAACGGTGAAAAAGTAGAAAAGTACGCGGAATACGATACCCTATATATCCCCCGCGTCCGCACCACTTATCCAAAAGGCAACTACATCCGCAAGATCGAAGCGAACTTCCGCAACGACGCTGCCCGGTCCCTGGTGGATTATCTGATCACCTACCAGACCAGCGACACGGAGAAGTATACCGTCCGTTACGCTGCCGCCAACGTCACCATTCTGGAAACACATGAATACCAGATGACGCCCACCGGCGGCAAAATCACCAGGAAGATCACTTTCTCCAAGTGGGACGGCAAGCAGATTTCCGCCAAGCTGAACGACAACCAGTTCCTTCACCGCTACTACCAGGACCAGATCCTGGAAGGCTGGTATGACGCCGACGGAGAAATGACCCTCAAATCCGGCAGTGGCAAAAACTTCCAGAAGTGGTACCGTTGGGAATATTGGACCGGCAAGGTGGTTGAGGTCTTCAAGCGCGGACTTAAGCCCGTCACTGCATTCAAGAGCCCCCGCGTTCAGTAACAGAAACAAAGAACTTTATCATGCAGAGAACCCGCCGCAGCAGGATGGCCGCGGCGGGTATTCATATAAGTAGAAAATATCTGTTTTTGCCTGCGTTCACATACTGGCAAAGGGTGTTCATAATTTGCTCATATTTTTTCTAAAAACCTATTGACAATGGAAGAAAGCGGGTTTATAATACATTCAAACCAACAAAGTTGGCGAAAAAAAGAGAGAGGTAAAAAACTATGAAGAACATCACCAAAATCCTGAGCGTCGCTCTCGTAGCGATGATGGTGCTGTCTCTGTCAGCGGTTGCGCTGGCTGACACGCCGTCTGTCTACATCCCCAAAAAGCTGGCGAAACTGTTAGATGCAAGTCTGGATGATTTTCAGATTCCGACGCTGAAAACAAAAGTTACCGGTCTCCAGGGAATGAAAGATAAAGCTGGCAAGCCCATTATGAGCACAACATGCAAGGACAAGTATACCGGAGAATATGTTCAGGCGAAAGGTATTACGGAAGACTCCGTGATGCAGTTCCAGTTCTCTGAAAAACTTGATTGGTTCGGAACTACTTTGAGCGCGCTGGATGGCGGCTGGACAAACATTGAACTTGATGAAACTGGTTATGGTGAACTGGAAGTTGGCGAACTGCATCATCAGATCCCGCGTTGGGGCAATTTCCAGGGCGGCAAGGATTATGGCGCTTACAGTGAAACCTTCGAGTTTGAGAATACTGGAAAATGTGTCAAGGTTACTGTGACTCTGAAAGACAGCGAAGACTTCTTCCGTACTGGTATGGAAGGCGGCGTCATGAGCATCACCTTTAATAAGGTCAATGTTCAGCTCGACAGCAAGAACGAAACCGCTACTACCGATGTTTGGTACGTTTCTCATGTTTCTGCCAAGTATCCTGAAGGTAACTACATCATTGGTGTAGATACTGAATGGCGCAATGATGCAAAGGCGAATTTGGCCAGCTACAAGATTTCCTACGCTGTGGCTGAAGATCAGATCTATCAGATTACGTATGCTCCTAATACTACCAGCGTTGCTGAAGTCAGGACCTATGTATCTTGGGCTAAGAGAAGCACGATTGACTACGCTAACATCGCTGATGTGACGGGTGATGTTTGCGCGAACTATCTGCCGAGCAGCAATGAAGGAAACACTTCCATTCATCACTACACTGCTGATGAAGCGATCTTTGGTCAGTTCTTTAAGAGCCGTGCGGACTGGGAGAATGGCAGTGCTCATGCTAACTCCGGTAGCGGCAATAAGCTGAACAAGTGGTATAAGAACAATGGTCAGGATTGGCTTACTCCCCGTTGGAACAATGGCGCTCAGGTTCGCAACATTAAGAAGGGCACCACTTCCTTCAAGAGCCCCCGCGTTTACTGATTTGAAAAATATAGAGTAGATTAAATCATCTGCCTCCCAGCTTTGGCTGGGAGGCTTTAAATTTTCGGCTCTTTGTCAAAAGTTGGGTTAAGCAGGATTCGCAACATGTAAAATGCGAACTTGGAAATTGAGGAAATTGCGGAATGCGAAGGGAATACGCTTGAGGGCTTTAATGCTGTTGTTATAGCTTTCGGCGAAGCCATTGAGGGCGACGACAGTCTAAAGCATTGAGGATATAGGGCTTCCAGTTTTTGAGCATCCATCTGCAAGCTTTGAACTCTGGAAGATGCAGCCTGTCACAGGCGTCGAATCACTTGGAGAGCAGCTCCGCCGCAGCGGAGCTGCTCTTAGCGTTCATGACTTCAAAGAACAGTTCCTTTAAAGCGTAAGCCTGGAAAAGCTTTTTGGAGAAATTTGAGCATACATCAACAGCAGCCTTGTCTTCATCAGACAGGGTGTTTCTTCGTGCGGTAAGTAGCTTCCGGAAGCGTTTAAAATACTTTCCGGTATCTGTCAGTAGAGATTTTTGAATATCCCTTCTGACATTATCCATGGCCCAGGCGCTGTAGCGAACCACATGATAGCGGTTAATAACAAAAAGGCTCAGATTAATATTAATTGGAGTTGCTAAAAAAGGAAAAGCAAGCAATGCTTCGAGAAGAGGATGTCCCAATTGAATGAGATGTTAACACTTTGTCTGCAAGATCAACAACAAAAACAAAGATGCTAAACATTTTGGCCTGTGGGTACTGTGATAATTTTTTCATCTTTACGCTCTTAGGTTCCTTTCTATCTGTTTCCCTAACTTTCGAGGAATAATCCCCTTTTTAATTGCTGAAAAAAATTGAGAAAGAAATAGAGAATTTGGCCAGAGCGGGTGTTCACAATTATTACACAAATTTACAAATAATTCTTGACAGAAAATTTACATAGGTTATAATAAATGTAATCTTTTAGAAACATGGAGAGAGGAAAGGAACTGCGCCATGAAAAAACTTACAAGATTCATTTGTGTAATAGTTGTTGGAATGATAACTATGTCGATGATTCCGGCTGCCTCAGCTGAAATGCCTTCTGTTTATATTCCTAAACGGGCAGAAAAATTGGTGGATTCCTTTGTGGATGATTATCAGTTCCCGACACTTGTTGCGAAAGGGGATTCCTTAGGCTATGGTCTTTATTCGGACGGTGTGATACATTTTCGTTTTTCTGAAAAGCCGGACTGGTTTTCCGCAATAGTAAGTTCAAAAAATGGCGGCTGTATTGATATTAATGTGAATCGACGTGGGTATGCTGAGCTTCCGTTGGAAGACCTTGTTATGCAGCCTGGTATGTACGCCTGGAATAATCCTGAACTGACATACTGGGATCAGAATTGCAAGCTGCGGTTCCGTAAAGATTGGGAAAACACATACGGATTGACCAGAGCTTCCTATAAGAAAGATGACCTTGTACCCTTTAGGTTCAGCGGGGTACTATATGGGCTATATGGGAATACCGGAGATTATCCTTATTCTGCAGGCAAAGATTATGGCGACTACAGTGTTACTGTAAACTATCACAGAGATGGGAGCGCATATAAGGTTGCTGTTACTCTGAAAAACGTAGATTTCTTTGAGACAGGTATGGACGGCGCTGTCAGCACGATTACGTTTGAACTTGTGAATGTTGCGCTGGACACGTATGAGACTTTGTACAAATGGTTTTATCTTGACATAGGTGGTGGTGAAAGAAGATGGGTTCGCGCCAGAACAAAGCCTGATAACAAAGAGGTCACGACAGTATACGATGAAGACGGAAATATTGACTATGTCCTCTATAAAAATATAAAGTTTGAACTATATGATTTTACAAATACCGAAGTATGGTATGTTTCTTCCGTGAGCACCAGCTATCCTGAGGGCAACCAGGTTGTCGGTGTAGAAGTGGATTATAAGAACGATGAAAAACATAGTCTATATCAGTATAAAGTAAGCTATGCTGTAAACGAAAAGGACGTTGCTCAGATCTATTATAAAACAGATGATACGCCATTCTACGGTCTTTACAGTAAAGATGGAGAGATTACCGCTGTTTCGGGCAGCGGAAATAATCTGAATAAGTGGTACACGTATAACGGCTATTCTGAACATGCGACAATACGGAAACCCGTTCTGAATGAAAAGACGGGCGAGGTAATGGGCTATACCTTAGAGAGAGAGGGAAAACTCAACAATAACGGTAAACTGGTAAAAAGCATTAAAAAGGGAATTTATTCCTATCCGAGTCCCCGCGTCATTACGAAATAATTGTGCATGAAATAACAGCATGTGTATCAGTTGCGGGAGGGGTGCTGTTATGAGAAAGACTCTGAGCTTTATATTAATCATAGCGATCTCATTTGCAATGATCAGTACAACTTGCGTTTGCTCAGGGATTGTTGAAAATATAGAGATATTCATACCGGAAAGAATCTCAAAGCTGAACCTTCCTGAAATGCCGGAGTATATCACCCTGAAGACGGATACAGACAGAGCTGCTACCTATGGGGATGAGGAAGATCCTGAGAACCCCTGCCCGATCCTGCAGACTGAAGATGCGGAAATCAGACTGGAATTTTCCAAGAAGCCAGACTGGGCCGGCGTGACTTGGATGGACGGCTGGGAAAACCTGGTGGTGGATGAGGATGGCCGTGTGGTAACCACCATAGATGGCCATGCAGTGCAGCCGGGCATCTGGGCAACCAGCGGGCCGATATTGCCGGACACGGGAAAGCCGGAATGGCGCAAAAACGACGGCGGGGATTATGCCTATCTGGCCGGCCTGGGCTCTGTTACCTGTGAGTATGGCCGCAGGGGCACGGTCAACTATGTGGAATATACGGTGGAACAGGACTATTTCAAAACGGGTATGGAGGGAGCCGTCACCGTGATCCGGTGGGAGCCGGTTTCTATCAAAAATACCAGCGAAGAAAACTATGTAAAGTATGAGACCACCACGACGGTCTGGTTTGTAACCAGTGTGACGGCTACGTATCCAAATGGCAATCCGATTACGAAAGTTAAAGCGGAATACAGAAACGACCGGAAGAATACCCTGAGCAGCTATGAGATTACCTACGCGGTGAACGAAAACGAGACCTACGCCATCACCTATATGCCCAATACGGCCACCATTTTTGAGGAACACAACTACGGCCTCTTCCTGCCGGATAAAAGCGATCTTCCCTCCACTATTTTCTATACCAACGATCCGAATACCTGGGAGGAATATCCTAACGGTAAGTATTGGCATCACTACACGGAAGACGAGCCGATTTACGGCGAATATACGGTCAACGGCGTTATCTATGTGTCCGGCAGCGGATCAAATCTGAACAAATGGTATACTGCCGGCCATGGAACTCTTCTCAAACGAAACGGTCTGCGCGGTGTGACCTCTTTTACCAGTCCGCGTGTCAGATAATAAAAAGTGAACCAGCAGAAAAAGACGAGCTGTGGATTTTGAAGCAGCCCGTTTTTTCTAATGGTTTTTTGTTTTATGAGATGGAAGAACATCAATGTTTGGAGATGGAAAAGTCTCAGGAGGTTCGAAGGAGCGACGTTATTCCTCCGGCAGCTGGCCCAGCAGCCAGTCCTGGTTGTAGAACCGGCGGACGCTGGTCCAAGCGGTGAGGGTGGTGCCGTCGTCCGCCTCTACCCGGCATTTGACCCACCAGGAGGCGGTGTCCTGATCGTAATGCTTGGCCAGGACGAGGACGGGCTTGGCCTGCAGGTAGTAGGTGCCGGAGGAGGGGTACAGGGCGGAGGGGCCGCTGCGGGTGGTGAGGCGCTGGTTGGCGATGGCCCAGACGCCGGAAAAGACGTCGGAGGGGACAGTGCCGCTCCACAGAATGGCGGTGGGCTGCGGCGTTGGCAGGGGCAGCGGGGTCTCTTCCGGAATCATGGGTTCTTCCGGGATGATGATCTCTTCCAGGCTTACAGGCCCGTCAGGGAGCCAGAGAGGATCCTGCTCCCAGGCTGGCTCCTGGGGCTGTTCTGCTTCCCAGCCACCGATGGCGTTCAACGGGACGAATCCGCGCTTCCATTCGCTGCCTGTCTGCAGCTCGATGTACGCCCATTTCATATTCATGCTGGCCAGAAAAACGCATTCCTGCCCGGTCTTCAGGCTGTCGATGGGAGCGCCGGAAATGACCGGGTCGTCGGTCAGCTCGCAGTCCCTGTTGAGCCACACGGGGGCGTAGTCGAACGCAAGGGGGCGGAGGAAGATGTCTTCGGGTGCTTCGTACATCTTGTCCAGGGACAGGGCTGCGTCGATATACCCCAGCCGGTACTGGCCGGAAGAGGTCTGGTAGCCGATCAGGAGCCAGCCGTTTTCCTCCCCGTAGACGCGGGCTTTGCCGGGCGAACCGTACTGGGCCTTGCCGGAACCGGCGCGGAAATAGGTGTCGGCCGGGCCGGTGTAGACGGCGGGCGAGCGGGAAAACCGGCAGGTAAAATATTCGTCCAGCGTTTCTCCCGCTGCGGGGAGGGAGAACAGGATCAGCGCCAGGAGGATCAGCGATCGTTTCCGTTTCATAAGGGCTCCTTTCAGGAGGAGAATCGGGATTGTCCAATATCATAACATAAAAAGGCCGGGAGGAAGCAAAATTGTTACAACTGGACGGATGCCCCGCTGCCGGGGCAGGGCACAAAAGAAAAGGGATCCAGCGGAAGTATGTCCGCGGGATCCCTTTTTGTGTTCGGATGAAGTGATGAGTCTGCCCTGTTATTCGTAGACGAGCACGTCCTGTTTTTCAAAGATACCGTTGGAAAAATAGGAGAACATCGCCTGGGCGAAGGCCTGGTAGTTGTATTCCTCCAGGGCGCGGACCACCGCGTCGGCCAGCTCCGCCTCGGGCAGGGCGGGCAGGCGGCCGGCTTTATGATACTGGCGTTGCATGACGTCCAGGGCGCTCAGCAGATCGTGCAGCAGGCGGTTGTCCAGCTCCCTGAAGAGCAGGGTATGAAAGCGGTGATGCAACTCAAAGGCTTGCAAGCTGGCCGGTTCGGCGCTTTGCAGAGAGTTTACGCAGGCGCGCAGCTCCTTCACCGTCTCGGGGGAAAGCGACTGGAACGCCTGGCGCATGTAGCTCAGCTCCAGCGTCTTTTGCAGGTTGACCAGCTCGTCGAGGCGGCGGCTCTGGTCCCTGCCGGCAAAGCAGATCACGTTCTGCAGCAGAAATTCGTAGCTGAATTCGCACAGCTCGGTTCCCCGGCCGGGGCAGGCCTCGATCAGCCCCATCACTTCCATGCTTTTGATGGCTTCCCGCAGCACGTTGCGGCTGACGCCAAGCTTCTGGCACAGCTGCTGTTCTGTCGGCAGGGTATCGCCGGGCTGCAGATTCTCATCGACGATGTATTGCCGGATCTCGCGGAAAGCCTGCAGGTACAATTTTTCGGTGCGGTTGGCACGGTCCATACAAAATCCCCCGTTTCTCGGCAGAGCAGCAGGTCTGGGAACTTTTCGGGCCATATTATATCAGAGAAAAATGAAACTGTCAAATATAATGCCAAAATAGGATAAAAAAACCCCGATTTTGAAATTCGGGGATGAAAAAACCGTCTTTGACCGCGGGCGGCGCTTACTGAACGCCCCGGTTTTTCTTGCGGCTGGAGACCAAATAGCGGCTGTACTCGTTGAACTTTTCCATCGTCAGCCCGCAGCCGCGGGCGATACATTCCTGCGGGGAATCGGCGATCCGGCAGTTGATTTTGAGCGCGATGCTGACCGCGTCGCTCAGCCCTTCCAGCAGGGCGCCGCCGCCGGAAAAGACGATGCCGGTGTCGAAGATGTCGGCCGCCAGCTCGGCGGGGGTGCGCTCCAGGACGCTGTGAATGACCTCGATCAGCTCCTGCAGCGGGTCGTCCAGGGCTTCCAGCACCTCGTCGGAGGTGATGCGCAGGGTCTTTGGCAGACCGCTTAAAAGGTCCCGCCCGGTGATGTCCAGATAGAGGGGGTCCCGCCGGGGCATGACGGAGCCGATGCGGGTTTTGATTTCTTCCGCGGTGATTTCGCCGATCAGCAGGTTATGCTTGCGGCGGACATAGCGGATGATGGCCTCGTCAAAACTGTCGCCCCCGATGGGCAGGCTCTCGTTGATGACGCAGGCGCCCATGGAGATGACGGCGATGTCGGTGATGCTGCCGCCGATGTCGACGATCATTTCCCCGTAGGTTTCGCCGATGGGAAGATCGGCCCCCAGAGCGGCGGCGATGGGCCGGGAGATGATCTGCGTGCGGCGCGCGCCGGATTCAAACAGGCTGGCGGTGATGGCGCGGCGCTCCGTCTCGTTCAGGGCCGGGGGGACGGACATGATGACCCGCGGGCCCTGGAAAATATGCTTGCCGTTGGCCTCGATCACGAAATGAAGCAGCATCGCGCCGACCAGGGCCAGGTTTTTCCCGGCGATACCGCCCTTCAGCGGCCGTTTGACGATGATGCTTCCGGGGGCGCGGCCGAGCATTTTATGGGCATCCTCCCCGATGGCGATCACGGCGTTGGTGTCCCGGTTCAGGGCGATGACTGCGGGGGCCTTGAAGATGATTCCCCGGTTCCGTCCGTAGATCAGGACGTTCGAGGTACCCAGATCAATGCCCAGGTCCGTAATACGGCTCATGAAAACTCCTTTTAAAACAGCGCGAAGGAAGACGCGCGTAGATTGTGCGGGCTTGGCAGCCGGGAGGATGAAGGGCCGAAGCATACTGCGGCGGATCAGAAAAATCAGGGAAAACAGGCCCGGCCGGAAGGCACGCATCGGCGGCCTTCCTGTATACATTCGACAAAAAACAAAAGAATCCTTCCAGACAGCCCATAGAATGGGGCTTCAAAACCACTTTTTTACAAATTTCAGCGGAAAATCGGTTTCAAAACCCCACTTGACCGCTTAATGGGGCAGCGGGCCCAGGGAGAGCACGCCTTCCCGGATGCGGCGGTTCATCTCTTCCGCCGTTTCCCCGTTGGGGGAGGCCTCATACAGGTCGTCCAGTGCAAGCGGCTGGCCAAAGTAGACGTTCACCCGGCGGAAGAGGCGGCAGGGCCGGTCGATCAGCACGGGATAGACCGTCGCCTTGCAGCGCAGGGCGATCAGCGCGCAGCCGGTTTCCAGATGCTCCATCGTGGTTTCCCGGCAGCGGGTCCCTTCGGGGAAGATGCCCAGGATGTGGCCCTGGCGGACGGTGTTCACACAGTCCCGCATGGCCTTCAGATCGCTGTTGTGGCGGTCCACCACGATCATGTGCAGGCGGGTCAGCAGCTTTTCCCCGGCCTTGGTTTTGACCAGTTCCTTCTTGCCCAGGAAGCGGAGCTCCTGATTCTTGATCTTGACGCCGATCAGCAGGGGGTCCAGCCAGTGCTTGTGGTTGGATACCACGATGGCGGGTCCTTGGATGGAGAGACCCTGGGGAATGTGCCAGCGGGTCGGGTACACCGTGTGGGTCAGAAGGTGGGTGACGGCCCGGGCCATCGTGTACCAGAAGGTCCTTTCCCGCTTCGGCCCGGGATTTTCCCGGGAGGGCGTCTGGCTCATGCCCGCACCCCCTTCCGGGCTTTTACGCCGGTCTTTTCCTCCACGATCCGCAGGATGGCTTCCACCATCTGTTCAAAGTCCATTTCGGAGGAATCCACCAGCACGGCGTCCTCTGCCTGACGGAGGGGGTCGATCTCCCGGTTCATGTCCTGGCGGTCCCGGGCGTTGACTTCCGCCAGAATGGCCGCGAAGTCCGCCTTTTCTCCTTTTTCTTCCAGCTGCCTGAGCCGGCGCATGGCCCGGGCTTCGGGGGCGGCGGTCAGGTAAATCTTGACCGGAGCGTCCTTGAGGACCACGGTGCCGATGTCCCGCCCGTCCAGGAGCATGGGGGTCGTTTTCGCCATCTGCTGCTGGAGGAAGACCATCTGCCGGCGCACGCCGGGAAAGCGGGAAACGGCGGAGGCCATTGCTCCGGCCTCCTGGGTGCGGATGGCCGTGGAAACGTCCTCCCCGTCCAGCAGGGTGATCTGCCGGCCGTTCTCATAGCGGACGGAAATGTCGGCCTCCGCCACGGCGGCGGTAACGGCCGCTTCATCGTCCCTGCCGATCTTCCGGCGGGACACGGCCAGGCCCGCCGCGCGGTACATGGCCCCGGTGTCCAGATGCAGAATGCCCAGCCGGGCGGCGACTTCGTCGGAGACGGTGGATTTTCCCGCCCCGACCGGGCCGTCCACAGCGATCGTCAATAGCTGCGTCATACCTTCCTCCTGCGTCTGCCGCCAAGGGCGGCAAACTGTTTCCTATTTGTATATTTTACTTGTTTCGCTCCGTTCCGTCAAGTGCGCGAAAAAACGCCGGAATACCGGCGTTTTGGAGGGGTTCACGGGTCGTCGAAATGCTCCATTTTCCGGATCATATCCGCCTGCTTGATGATTTTTTCCTTCCAGTCGTCGTCCTGGGCGAAGAGCTGATAGGCCCGGAAGCCGTACTGCCTGGCGCTGGAGCAGATGACGGATTCGTCGTCGATGTGCAGGGAGATGTGGTAGCGGTTCGGCAGCTTCTGGGGAAGGATCTCCCTGTGGTCCCGCTGCACCTCCCGAAGATGCCGGGCGCCGTTGACGATGCCGTCCAGGCGGACACCGTAGCAGCGGAAGAGGCGGCGGATATAGTTTTCTGAGCGGAAGGAGGAGGTATAGATCCACACCTCGTACCCAAGGGCCTGCAGGGTCCGGATCAGGGACGGGGTGCCCAGGCGGAGGCGCTCCTTAAACAGGTTTCTCAGCGGGAAGGGAAGGGGCGGTTCGGTTTTGTGGGTTTTCGGGGAGACGAAGAGGACTTCGTCCAGGTCGAAGGAGACCCTCATTTTTCTCTGCTGCTGTTTCATAGGCGGTTTCAGGAAGGCTCCTGTAATTGTTTGAAGGCATTCATCACGGCCAGGGACCAGGTGTCGGAGGAGGCGTCGATGGGCGCTTCCCGGAATCCTTTGGAATCCGTGAAGGTCTGCAGGATCGTCTTGTTGTCGATGTGGACGGTGGACTGATAGTGCTTCTTCATCATGGTTTCCAGGCTCTTGCGCATATTGGACCCGGCGGGGGCCTTGCGGGCGGTGCCCGTCACCAGGCCGGTGACCGGGCAGCGGTAATAGCGGAACAGGAAGCGCAGGGAATCCAGCGAAAGATACCGGGCGGTATAGACCCAGATGTCGTAGCCCTGGTCGGACAGGAACTGGAACAGCGCCGGGATCCCCAGGCGGATGCGCTGACGGCGGAGAAAGCGGATTGGGAAGGATACCTTTTTTTCAAAACCGTCGCTGCGGCCGGGAAAGGGGCAGAAAACCGTCTCGTCCAGGTCCAGCGTGACCCGCCGGTCGTACCGGGAGGTCTTCAGCATCCGCTCGATGTCGTCCTTCAGCGTCAGGTTGATGATGTGGATCTGAAGCCGCCGGATGCCGACGCGGCTGGCGGCCGCCCAGCGGTGGTGGCCGTTTAAGATCATGTAGCCGTCCGGCCGGATCTTCTGGACCTCCAGCGGTTCGCTGGCGTTGACCTGGGAGGAGGACGACGACAGATATTTATTCGGGCCGAACTCGACAAAATCCCGCTCGTACTGGGAAATGATGGCATGATTGGGCCCGATGTCCGGCCGGCAGAATTCGTCCTCCGGGTTTGGATGCAGCTTGTGCAGCGGGGCATGGCGGACAAAAATCCGGGACAAAAGGGTGGGCTTCACCGGATACCATATTCCCTGGACCTTCCGGACCTCCTCGGCCAGAAACTGATCAAACTGGGTAGCGGTGCTGGGCGGTTGTTTGCTCATACTCGTCTCCCCATGTCAGCGTTTGTCAAAGGTTCTTCGGCAGCCTGGCGATGTGGCCCTGGTCGGGCTTGACCTCTTCGGGCGGCTGCTCTAAGAGCTCCGGGTTGGACAGGTATTTGAGCATGTTGTACAGCAGCATCCCAAACACCCGGCCCGGGGCCACGCGCTCGTCCACGGTGATGCCGATGGGCAGGGTGCGCTTGCGGATGGATTTGCCGTCCGGCCCGATCTCGTTGCTGCGGCGGATGGCGCCCATGGCCCAGAACATGGTCGTGGAGCCGAAGTTATACAGGTGGTGGTGGACCGCCGGAACGCCGATGGAGGTGTTATTGGTCATGAACAGGCTGGTATGGAAGGGGCTGGCGTCGATGATGAACTTGGGCATCATCCCGTGCTTGTCCATCCATTTGAGAACGCAGACGGCGGGCCGGAGTACGGCGGGCTTCAGCAGGGCCTTGGCCACCTTCATCGTGGCGTTTTCGGCGTCCTCCTTGCGGGCCTCGTCGATGGTCTCCGTCACCCGGCGGGAGACGTCGAAGATCGTGTCGTGGGGGTCAAAATAACACTTGGTGGTGTTCTCGTCCACGTCGGAGGGGGAGGGGCCGTTGCTGCGCAGGACGGCGAAGGAGACGGACAGGGTCTTCCTGGCGTAGGTGTTTTTATTGATGATGAAGCGGTTCAACTCCGGCAGTTCGGCGACGGTGCGCACGTAGGCCGCGATCACGATGTCCATGAAGCGGATCTTGTGCCCCTCCGCCTCCTTTTCCACCACGTAGCGGGCCAGCCTGGCGTAGTCTACCTCGTAGGTCAGCATGACCTGGGAATCCGAGCGCTCCGGCATGACGTGCGGAATCAGCCCGAGGATGGGGTCGCTGTACTTGATCAGGTATCCGTCCGAACGATGACCGAACATATGTTTTCTCCTCTCTGCTGCGGAAACAAGGGTTCCCGGGGAAATCTTTCATTAAACCACAGTATACCGTAATCGGGCGGTTTCGTCAAATCGGCCTTTTTAAGAGGGCGGGTTGTCCTGCCCGGGGGACAGGGTGCGGATGATGTTCTGCAGCATGGTGCGCAGGGGGGTGGGGTTCTTTTTGGCGCGCCGCTGGCTGTCCTTCATCAGGGTGGTGCCGCCGGCGAGCAGGAGCTTCTGTGCGGCCTGCAGGAAGGCGGCCTGGCGTTCGCCCGTCAGGATCCTCAGGCCCGCCAGCATGGCCCGCAGGGTGTTGGCCGGGGTCTGGCGCAGGTCGATCTCTGGGTTCTTTTTGTCCTCCTCCAGGGCGGTGAACACCGCTTCGGTGAAGGACTGCTTTTCCCCGTCCGACATATCGTCCAGCCAGCGGCGGAAGGTCTCGTCCAGAAAGAGGCTGGAGGGGGACAGCTTTTTCGCCGGGAGAAAGGCGGGGCCGAGGATTTCCCAGGTGTAGGGATTGTGCTGGAGGACCCCTTTTCCGTTGCTCTGAACGACCAGGCGCTGACCGCGGTTGGCCATCAGGATCCCCACCAGGGACGATTCCGGCAGGATCAGCCGGACCTTGGGGATGATGGCGGCGTACTCCGGGGAATCGGCCACCTTGGCGTTAAAGCCAGGGCCGTCGTTCGAGCAGACATACGTGACCCGCTCCCGGGCGGCGGGGTCGGTAAAGGCGGCGGCGTACACCGCCAGGTTGCCGCCCTTGGAGTGGCCGCCGACCACCAGGGGCAGATCCGTCCGCTGGGCCGCCTCGGCAAGGTAGCGCGCGGCGTTCAGCTGGCCGGGGGTTTCCGCCAGGAAGCTCATGTTGAAATCCTCCCGCCAGCCGGCGATGGTCGTGTCCGTCCCGCGGAAGGCGATATAGGCCGCCAGGCCCGGCATGGTAAAGGTCATGGCGGCAAACTGCTCCTGCTTTTCCTCGTCGATTTCCTCGGCGAGGGCGGACAGGAGGATGTCCTGAAAGCGGCGGCTGGCCGCGGCGGCGATCAGCACGGGCCGGGGGTTGTTGATGAGCTTCACCTGGTTTAAGTGCGCCGCCAGATACCGGTCGCACGCCTCGGACAGGGAAACGCTGCCGCCCTCCTGCGGGGTCGGGACGATGCCGCGAAAGTCGCAGTAGGCGATTTCGGATAAAATCAGATTGTCCACCAGGTTGGGCGGATCCTGCGCAAAGGTCAGATCCCCCCGCCAGTGGAGGTAGTCGAGGATGTTGGACATGGAACGCTCCAGGTAATTCTTAATTCTTAATGCGTAATGCGTAATGAATAGTTGTGACGCAAGACGGATCACCGGGCATATTCCGCCGTCGAAGGCGGCGAATTACGCATTGCGCATTATGCATTATGCATTATGCAGTACCATTTTGCATTACGCATTATTTTTCCAGGCTTCTGCCACCGCTTTCGCGACCGCCGGCCCGACGCGGGGGTCGAAGGCGGCGGGGAGGATGTTGGTTTCGCTAAGCTCATTTTCTGGAATCAGGGCGGCCAGGGCGAAGGAGGCGGCTCGCTTCATTTCCTCGGTGATCCGCTTGGCCCGGGCGTCCAGCGCCCCGCGGAACAGGCCGGGGAAGGCCAGCACGTTGTTGATCTGGTTGGGGTGGTCGCTGCGGCCGGTGCCCACGATGCGCGCGCCGGCAGCCAGGGCCTCTTCCGGCTCGATCTCCGGCACGGGGTTGGCCATGGGGAAGACGACGGCCCCCTCCGCCATGGAGGACACCATCTCTTTGGTCACGATGTGCGGGGCGCTCACCCCGATCAGGACGTCGGCCCCCTTCATCGCGTCTGCCAGCGTGCCGGCCATCCCTTCTGGGTTGGTCCGGCGGGCCATGTCCGCCTGGGCCTCGTTCATCGGCAGGCCCTCCCGCAGGATGCCCGCCCGGTCCACCATCTTGAGGTGCTGTAGGCCCAGGCTCATCAGGTGCTTCCCGATGGCGATGCCGGCAGAGCCCGCCCCGTTGATGACGGCGCGGACCTCGCCGATGTCCTTGCCCACGACCTTCAGGGCGTTCATCAGCGCCGCGGCGACGACGATGGCCGTGCCGTGCTGGTCGTCGTGGAACACGGGGATGTCGCACAGGTCCTGGAGCTTCCGCTCGATCTCAAAGCAGCGGGGGGCGGCGATGTCCTCTAAGTTGATGCCGCCGAAGGAGCCGGAAATCAGGTACACCGTGCGGACGAACTCGTCCACGTCCTTGGTGCGGACGCAGAGGGGGAAGGCGTCCACCCCGCCGAACTCCTTGAACAGGACGCATTTGCCCTCCATCACCGGCATCCCGGCTTCCGGCCCGATGTCGCCCAGGCCCAGCACGGCCGTCCCGTCCGTGATCACGGCCACCAGGTTGTGCCGCCGGGTCAGGGTGAAGGATTGGTCGTAGTCCTTCTGAATTTCCAGGCAGGGCTGGGCCACGCCCGGGGTGTAGGCCAGGGACAGGTCTTCCTTGTTGCGGATCTTGACCCGGGAAACGACCTCGATCTTCCCCTGCCATTCCGCGTGCTTTTTCAGTGATTCCTGAGCGTAATTCACGGCGTTTCTCCTTTTTCGCTTGATGTCGCTTCTATTATAGCTTTTTTTCGTAGAATTGCAAGAAATACAGACGGGGATCGGAAAAACGGAACGCTTCCATGGTTGCGCGAGGCGGGATCGGATGTTATAATGAAGCGGAACAAAGACCAGATCAGGCAGCCCGGCTGCTCCGGACCGATGATTTGGGACAGGAGGAAAAAGCTTTGAAGACGCATTGGCAAGCCGAATTCGCCGCCCGCTTCCGCCGTCATGAGGAGGAGCTCGGACGGCTGTACAGCGAGCTGTACCACAACAATAAGAAAGCGTATGACGCCTTTGTCGATATGCTCTACAGCGCCTGGGAACAGCGACCGGAGAGCCTTCGGCGGATCGACCGGACCCGGGAGGAGTACCCGGACTGGTACAAGGGCCACCGCCTGGTGGGGATGCTGATGTATACGGACGCCTTCGCAGGGACCCTGCGGGGCGTCCGGGAGAAGCTCCCCTACCTGCGAGACTGCGGGGTCAACTACCTGCAGCTGATGCCCCTGATGGAAAGCCCCAAGGGCCGCAGCGACGGGGGCTACGCCGTCAGCGACTTCAGGACCGTCCAGCCCGAGCTGGGCACCATCGAGGACCTTCGGGCCCTTTCGGACGAGGCCCACGAGCAGGGCATCGCCCTGTGCATGGATTTTGTGATGAACCATACCAGCGAGGACCACGAGTGGGCCCGCCGGGCCCGGGCCGGGGAAAAGGAATACCAGGACCGGTATTTCTTCTATGACGACTGGACGATCCCCACGGCCTTTGAGCAGACGGTGCCACAGGTGTTCCCGACCACCGCGCCGGGCAACTTCACCTGGTGCGAGGAGGCAGGGAAGGTGGTCATGACCACCTTCTACCCCTACCAGTGGGACCTCAATTACGCTAACCCCGTCGTTTTCAACGAGATGACGGACAACCTGCTCTTCCTGAGCAACTGCGGCGTCGACGTGGTCCGCCTGGACGCCGTGCCCTATATCTGGAAGGCCCTGGGCACGACCTGCCGGAACCTCAGTCAGGTCCATACCCTGGTGCGGATGATGCGGATGGCCTGCGAGATCGTCTGCCCGGGCACGCTGCTGCTGGGCGAGGTCGTGATGGAGCCCAGCAAGGTAGCCCCCTATTTCGGCACGGTGGAAAAGCCGGAATGTCATTTGCTGTATAACGTCACGACCATGGCCACGGTCTGGCACACGGTCGCCACGAAGGATGTGCGCCTGCTTGCACACCAGCTGCGCCAGGTGTTCGCCCTGCCGAAGGAATACACCTTCCTCAACTATTTGCGCTGCCACGACGACATCGGCTGGGGGCTCGATTACGGCTTCCTCCGCCAGTTCGGCCAGGAGGAGGTCCCGCATAAAAAATACCTGAACGACTACCTGACCGGCAAATGGCCCGGGAGTCCCGCCCGGGGCGAGCTGTACAACGACGACCCGCGCCTGGGGGACGCCCGGCTCTGCGGGACGACCGCGTCCCTGTGCGGCATCGAAGCGGCCCGGGAGAGCGGAGACGAAGCCGCCATGGACCTGGCAGTCCGCCTGGACGGGATGCTGCACGCCTTCATGTTTACCCTGAGCGGCGTGCCTGTCCTCTACAGCGGGGACGAAATCGCCCAGGAAAATGACAACGCCTACCATGACGACCCCCTCCGGCGGGAGGACAGCCGCTATCTCCACCGCGGCCGCCTGGACTGGGAGAAGGCCGGACGCCGCTATGACGAAAGTACCCCGGAGGGCAGGGTCTTTGCCGCCATCCGCCGGATGGAGGAGCTGCGGACCGCCCACCCCGCTTTCGATACGGCGGCGGACCTGTGGCTGCCCGACACCGGCAGCGCCCAGGTGCTGGGCGTCGGCCGGTATTACCAGGGAGAGCAGCTGATCGCCCTGTTCAACTTCAGCGAAACGGGGAAGAACGCCTGGCTGCGGGACGACAAAACCTATCTGGACCTGATGACCGGCGAAACCGTCCCGGCGGGAACGGTGAACGTTCCGGCGAACGGGTTCCGGTGGCTATTACATACTTTTTGATTACTCCCTCCCGGCCCTCAGCCGGCGCCGCACCCGGTTGATGTGGCGCTCGAAGCTGCCGGAATCGAGGAGCTCCGCCAGTACATACTGTTCAAAGGTCGGCACCGGGCAGGAATAAAAGCCTGCCCTTTTTTTGTACAGCGGCAGCAGGGCCTCCGGCAGCACCAGGTAGCCGGCCCGCATGGATGGGGCGATCGTCTGGGAAAAGGTGTTGACGTAAAGGGCCTTTTGCCCCCCGGAGAGGGAAAACAGGGTTTCCGTCGGCTTGCCGGAGAGGGAGAACTCGGAGTAAAAGTCGTCCTCCACCAGATACCGGTCCGGCGCTTCCGCCCAGCGGACGTATTCGCGCCGCTTGGAGGCGTCTGCCGAGACGCCGGAGGGGAAGGAGTGATAGGGCGTCACGTGCAGGACGGAGGCCCCGGTCCGCCACAGGTCGGCGGAATGAATACCGTTTTTTCCCAGCCGGAGCAGCTCGCACCGGACGCCCTCGGCCTGGTAGACCTGGGCGATCTTTTCATAAGAAGGATCCTCCGCCGCGTATACCCGTTCCCGCCCCAGCAGGCGGACGATCAGCCCGTAGAGGTATTCCGCGCCGGAGCCGATGAAGACCTGCTCCGGCAGGACGGACAGGCCGCGGCTGCGCACCAGATACCGGGCGACGGCCTCTCTTAAGGCGGGTACTCCTTCGCCCGGGGCCTTGACCAGCAGGGCTTCTCCCCGTTCCCCCAGGACCTTGCGCATCGTTTTGGCCAGCACGGAAAAGGGAAAGGCCTCCCGGGGCGGCGGGGGCAGAGGAGCGAGCGGGGCGTGGACGGCCGGGGCCGGGGCGTAATATCCCCCGTCCTGCCGGTACAGGACGAAATAGCCGCTGCGTTCGCGGGCTTCCAGATAGCCCTCCTCGCACAGCAGGGCGTAGGCGTGCTCCGCCGTGATTACGCTGACCCCCGCCTGCCCGGCGGTTTCCCGCTTGGAGGGGGCCTTGGTTCCGTGGGGCCAGGCTCCGGAGAGGATTTTCTGCCGGAGCTCTTCGTACAGTTGCAGATAGGCCGGTTGATGGTTGTTGTTCATCTGGTCTTATGTTTTTCTCCTGTTCTGGATATTTTATTATATCCAGATTGATGATACACTCTTCCCAACGCTTTAGCAAGGGCTTTTTGCCCCAGGGCGGGAGGAGGGTTCCGATGATGAAAAAAAAGAGTGTAAACGCCTATGTGCTGACGTTTGTGGGCGTCATGGCCGCGATGGTCTACGTGGTGACGCTGTTCCGCTTTCCCCTGCTGGGGAGCAAGGTGCATTTTGCCAACGCTGTCTGCCTGCTTTCCGGCATGCTGCTGGGCCCCTGGTGGGGCGGGCTGGCGGCCGGCCTGGGCTCCGCCCTGTACGACGCCCTGGCCGGGGGGTATGATTTTATCAACGTGCTGATTACCTTTGTTTCCAAGTTCGCCATGGCCTTCGTCTGCGGGGTGCTGATGCACAGGCGGGATCAGGAGGAAAACCTGGTCCGGGTGATCCTGGCGTCGGTCTGCGGGGCCCTGACCTACGTGGCGCTGTACATGCTCAAGACCTTCATCTATCAGTGCTTTGTGTACGGCTACCCGATGGACGCCGTCGGCGCGACGATGGTCGCCAAGCTGGTCCCGTCCCTGATCAACGCCGCTGTCGCCGTGGTCGCCGCCCCGGTGTTCTACCACGCCCTGCGCCCGGCCCTGCGTTCCGCCGGGGTATGGGAGAAGCTCAGGGGGTAAGGCTGAAAGAAACAGGCGAGGACACGGAGACGTGCGCCAAGCAAATCCATTAAAAGTGTGCGCCGAGCAAATCCATTAAAAGCCGCTTGTCAGTTTGATGATTTTGTGTTATCATGCTGCTGGCGGTTTTTATTGTGTTTGATATGGGATAAACCGCCAGACAACAGCAAAAAAGGTGCTTTCTGGCGGTTTATGGAGGATCCGTGAGTATGATCGGCAGAGAAAGAGAAAAAGAAATACTGGCTCGCTGCCTGGCAGCGGACCGGCCGCAGTTTGTGGCGGTGCTTGGCAGGCGGCGGGTAGGGAAGACGTTTCTGATCAAGGAATTCTTCCGTTCCAAATTTGCCTTTTACACCACCGGTTTGTCTTCGCAAAAGATGCAGGGGCAGCTGCGCGCCTTCCACGAAAGCCTGATGCTTTCTGGCGATCCGAACACGGCGGTTCCCAAAGACTGGTTTGAAGCTTTTTCCCGGCTGCGGCAGTGTCTTTTACGGGAAAACGTATACCGGGAACCGACCAGCGGGAAAAAAGTGGTTTTTTTGGATGAATTACCGTGGATGGATACCCCGAAATCGGATTTTAAAAGCGCGCTGGATTATTTCTGGAACAGCTGGGGTTCTTCCCAGGAGGATCTTCTGCTGATCGTGTGCGGTTCTGCTACGTCCTGGATGATCAACCATTTGCTGAATGATCACGGAGGTTTCTATAACCGAATTACCAGGCAAATTCATCTGATGCCTTTTTCTCTGCTGGAATGTGAAGAGCTGCTTCGGCATAACGGCATTCTTCTGCCCAGGGATCAGCTGATCGAATACTATATGATCTTCGGGGGGATTCCTTATTATCTGAACCTGATGGATGAACGCTTCAGCCTGATTCAGAATGTGGACGAACTCTGCATGAAACCATATGGGGATCTGTATCATGAGTATGATAATCTGATCCGGTCCCTGTTTAAAAAGCCGGAAAAGCATCTTTTGATTCTGGAAGCGCTGTCTGCGTCAAAAAGCGGATTAACCAGAAAAGCGCTGACGGAGATTCCGGCCGTGGGCGGGGGGTCCGTACTGACGAAAAACCTGCTGGAGCTTGAACAGAGCGGCTTTATACGTAAATACACCAGGTATCCCGGAAAAAATGAGACGATGTACCAGCTGATGGATCCGTTTACGCTGTTTGCCCTGCGGTTTCTTCAGAAAAGGGAAGTTTCTTCCTGGATGCAGTACTATCGGTCCCCCTCTTATTATGCGTGGCGGGGAAATGCATTTGAGATGGTTTGTCTGCATCACATCCGGCAGCTGAAATACGCGCTGGGCATCAGCGGGGTGGAAACCCGGGAATACGGCTGGCAAAGCGCTTTGCCGGGGTTGCAGGCGCAGGTCGATTTGCTGATTGACAGGAAAGACGGCGTCATCCATCTGTGTGAAATGAAGTGTACGGATGAACCCTACGTATTATCCAAGGAAGACTATGATCAGCTGCAGCGCCGTCTCAGCGTCTTCATCCAGGAGGTCCAGCCCAAAAAAGCGGTTCATCTGACCCTGATCAGTGCGAACGGCATTCAACCGGGAAAGTATAATCATGTCGCGCAGAATCTGCTGACAGGCGACGACCTGTTCAGCATCTGATCCTGTCTGGCGGAAAATAGCGCTTTATACCCATGATAAATCGCCATATGCGGGCATTTTTCTGTCGATTTGGCGAATAATCACCAAAAAGAGGGATTTTATGCGTTTTATAGATCTGAACCTCCCCGTAGGCGAAATGGAGAGCGGGCCCCTGCGCAGGATCAGCGACGTGCCGGGGGTAAGCGTCGGCCACTGTACGGTGATCAATGAGCGGCACCAGACCGGGGTGACGGTGGTCCTGCCCTGCGCGGACGATCCGTTTGAAAGGAAGCTCCCCTGCGCCTGCTATGTGCTGAACGGCTTTGGCAAAAGCTTAGGGCTCATGCAGATCGACGAGCTGGGCCAGCTGGAAACGCCCATCGCCCTGACCAACACGCTGAACGTGGGCAAGGTGCACGATGCGCTGGTATCCTGGGTGATCGGGCGGGAAAAGGAGAAGGGCGTCTCCGTCCGTACCCTGAACCCCGTCGTCTGCGAATGCAACGACGCCTCCCTCAACGACATCGAAGACCGGGTAATCGGGGAAAAGGAGGTTTTTTCCGCCTTCCGGGACGCGAAGGCGGACTTCCCCGTCGGGGCCGTCGGCGCGGGCCGGGGGATGACCTGCCACGGACTCAAGGGCGGCATCGGCAGCGCTTCCCGGGTCATCCGGAGGGACGGGCAGGCCTACACCGTGGGCGTCCTGGCCCTGACCAACCACGGCCGGCTCCATGACCTGCGGATCGGCGGGGAAGAGACCGGCCGGGAGATTGAACGCCGTCTTTCCGAAGACCTGCCGGACAAGGGCTCCTGCATCCTGATCCTGGCGACGGACCTGCCGGCGACGGACCGGCAGCTGCGCCGGATCCTCAAGCGCTGCGCCGTCGGCCTGATCCGCCTGGGCTCGTTCATCGGCCACGGCAGCGGGGAGGTCTTCCTGGGCTTTTCCACCGCCAACCGGATCCCCCGGGAGGACGCCTCCTTCGTCCAGCCCTGCCTGCGCCTGAACGAGGACATGATGGACGCCGCCTTCCGCGCCGCCGCCGAGTGCGCGGAGGAAGCGATCCTCGATTCCCTGGCCGCCGGAGAAACGGTGACGGGGTATTCCGGGAAGGTGAGGAGGGGGCTCCGGGAACTTTGGAGAAATCAGAAGTGAAATCTGGAAAGAAAGTTTGGGGGAAAATATGAAACGGTTTGTTTTTTCGGCGCTGGCGATGTTGCTGTGTGTGTTTTTCCTGTTTCCGGCAGGGGCTAATGAGGAGTTTGGAACGTGGGGAGATTTCTCTTATGCGCTGTATTATAATGGTGAGTGCGGGCTGGTATTCTACAGTGGAAAAAACTGGAAAGTGTCTGTGCCGGAAGAGATAGACGGACACCGGGTCAGAGATATTGGAAGCGATTCTTTTTGGTACGCCCGTTTTTCTACCCTGAGTATTTCGTTCCCTGAAGGTCTGGAAAGCGTTGGCGAAAAAACATTCAGCAATTTGTATTTTCTCACACATGTTACCATTCCGGTTTCTTCGATTGACGCGTCGCTGAAAGCGCTTTCAGGCTGTCGGGATCATCTTTGGGTGACCCTTCGCAGCGGGGAAAACGCGATCCATACGACTGCTGGAGAGATCACCAGAATGGACGGTCGCCTCAAGCCGTTATTCTGGGGTTCCTATACGGTGGATAAAACGTACAGCTTTGACGGTAAATTTTATGCTGTTCTGTCGACGGGAAGGATGAATGGATCATTCCGGGACAGGGCCAAAATAACTATTTACCGGACAGATACGAATGCGCCGGTAGATTCTTTTATGCCCGTTTTCTCGGAGGCGTTCCGCGGAATGTGCTGGGAAAAAGATTCCTATAATTTGTGGCTCCAAGCATCGTTTAAGGCTGATCCGGTTTGGAAGTATATGGACGGGAGCTGGGAACAGGGAGACGGGCGGTGGGTGTTGTCCAACTATGATCAGACGCTGCCCGCGAATATTTGCTATCGTTACCATGAAGGCACTTGGACCGAGGACGGTGACATTCAGTGTCCATCCTATATTATTTCCAGATTTGATGAAGACATGATGAGCCATCCGGAACGCTGGGATAAAATATACACAAGTCCAACGACGGAAAGTGTGGCAGAATAAAACAGAACAGGGCCTGAAGAATTTTCAGGACTGGGCGAGGCGGGGAAGAATGAGCGATGCCGGAGCGGCTGGGGGCGATTCTTTTGATCCTGTTCCTGCTGCTGGCCAGATATGTGACGGTGCCGGGAAAGCAGATGATTTCGGGGAGAGAAGAAGCGATGCAGGAAATGGACACGGGGGACCTGATGCTGAAAGCCGCCGCCTTTGTGGCGGACAAGGCGAAGGAAGGCTGTGAGGGGAACGCGGAGATCGCGCGCCTCCGGATCCGGCTGGGGATCTTCTTCATGCCCCGCATCCAGGGCGTTACGGCGCAGGGGGAAGCTGTGGAAATCTGGGACGCGGAACAGGACGACGGCTGGAATTACTCCGTGCTGGACGAGGCCTGGACCCGGCATTCCGGCGAGCGGACCTACTTTGAGGATTACGAGCGCCTGGTCGCGGAACAGCTCGAGGCAAGGATCTGCCCGCCCTGCGAATTCGTCGCGCCGGACGGCCAGCAGGGAGAGCTGCTGGCATTCCGGCAAAAAATCTGGGAAGCGATCGGGGACAGGACGGAGGTCGGGGAAATCCTGGAAGCGGTGACGCCGGTGTGGAAATTCCCGGCGGAGGAAGAGGCCATGCTGCTGACCGAGTCGGGCGTTTAATCCTGGTTCTATCTGAATGGGGAAATGTTCGAGCTCTCATGGACCTATCAGGTGCCGGATGAAGAGAGCGACGAGTTTTATCAGCTCAAGGTCTGCCTGTATTATTCGCCGGAGGAGGAAAACCGCGGCATTCAGGAATGCGAGTTTTATGACGGGGACGCTTCCCTGCCGGTGGGCGCTGGGCAGGCAGGCGCAGGTGGTACAGGTTTCGATCAGCGGGACCTGACGCCGTCCCCGGTTTTCTCGGCGCGTCCGCCGGATATTTGATGGATGAAAGAAGGTCATTCCGATGAAACAGATTCACAGACGAATCCTGATGTCCCTGGGCGGGGTGCTGGTCGGGGCCGTCGCCGTCGGCATTTTCAAGATCGCGGCCCTGGGCGTCGATCCCTTTCAGTCGCTGATGAGCGGTCTGGACAAGCTGATCCCGATCCCGTTCGGAACCCTGTACATGATCGTAAACGCGGTGCTGCTGCTGTTCAGCCTGGTGTTCAACCGGCACAACATCGGCATCGCCACCTTCATCAACCTTTTCTTGCTGGGCTATGTGACGCAGTTTTCCTATGAGCTGCTGCAAAAGTTCATCGTCGATCCCTCCATGCCGGTGCGCTTTCTCTGCCTGGCGGTGGGCATCGTTATCATCTGCATCAGCGCCGCACTGTACATGACGGCGGACTTGGGCGTATCCACCTACGATTCCATCGCCATCACCATGGCGGACAAGTGGAAGTGGGGGAAGTTCAAATATATCCGCATCGGGACGGACCTGGCCTGCGTCGCCCTGGGCGTCCTGTGCTTCCTGCTGGGCGGCGGCACGTGGGCGGACGTGCCCACCTTCGCCGGGATCGGCACCATCATCACCGCGTTTTTCATGGGGCCGCTGATTGAGTTTTTCCGGGTGAAGATCGCTTTGCCGCTGCTGGGGAAATAACGAATGGATCATGGAGGCGGAACGGTGCTGAAAATCCTTACCCAAACCTCTGGCTATCTCCTGTGTGTGAAGCCCCGCGGCGTGTCCTCCGAGGCGGGGGAAGGCGGGATGCCGGAGCTGATCGCGCAGGCGCTGGGGTTTTTGCCGGAGCGCGTCTTCCCCGTCCACCGGCTGGACCGGGAGACGGGCGGGGTGATGATCTACGCCCTGACGAAGCCCGCGGCGGCGGTTCTTTCCGCGGGAATCGCGGAAGGGAAGCTGCAAAAGGAATATTTGGCTGTGACGGAAGGACTGCCGGAAACGTCCTCCGGGCAGTGGAAGGACCTCCTCTACTGGGACCGGGCCAAGAGAAAAAGCTACCCGGTCGGGCGGCTGCGCAAGGGGGTCAAGGAAGCGGAGCTTTCCTTTCACGTGCTGGGACGGACGGGACAAAACGCCCTGCTGCGGATCACGCCCAGGACCGGCCGCACCCACCAGATCCGGGTGCAGTGCGCCTCCCGGGGCCTGCCCCTGTGGGGGGACGGCCGCTACGGCGGGAAGGAAAAGCAGGGCTTCGGCCTCTGGTGCCAAAGCATCGCCTTCCCGGACCCAAACGGAAACGGCCTCATCCGGGCCCAGGCGGACCCGCCGGACGAATCGCCGTGGTCTCTCTTTTTCCCGATAGAAAGCCAGTGACAGGATGTCCAGGAGACCGCAAAATAAAGCGCAACAGAATAAGCGACGCCCCTGCTGCGGCCGGGGCGTTCACGCTTTTTCGGGAAGGTTTTCCACGACCTGTTCCGCTGTGCAGACCAAATTGTTACAATTTACAAATATTCTGTAACAATTCTGTTGCAAATTTGACTTATATCGGTTACAATAAAGAAGTAAAAATGGATTTGTCCGGAAGGTATGCTTCCGGTGACGCTGATTTTGAGACGGGAGGCGGCGCGGCCGGGGAGAAAAGCGGCGGCGCCTGAAATGGGAATGGGAAGCTTCAATCAGTTGTTGCAGACGCTGTCCGGCAGCCTGGTGGACATCGTGATCTACCTGGCCATCGGCCTGGTCACGGTCATCGGCATCGTCCGGTGCGTGCTGCCGGTGCGGCGCAGTACGGCCTGCCTGCGGCGGGCCGCACGGGTGCTGGAAAAGAACCCCGTGCAGGAAAACGGCCACACCGTCTGGGAGAACGAGCTCTTCATGGGCCGGCAGATGGGGGACGCCTGGCGGCGCTTCCTCCAGAACTGGACCCAGCTGGACGCCCGGGGCATGACCTGCGACGTCAAGGGCTTCATCAACGACGACACCGCCATCTACGCCCAGGGCAACGTGCCGCTGAGCGAAATGGTGCCGGGTCTTTTGACCTCCCTGGGTATTCTGGGCACCTTCTTAGGCCTCATGCGGGGCCTGGGCGGCCTGCACATTGAGGACGCCGGGCGGATGATGGAGGAAATCCCCACCCTGGTGGGCGGCATGTCCTTTGCCTTCGCCACGTCCATCGCGGGCGTTTCCTGCTCGCTTTTGTTCCAGCTGTTGAACCGGGTCACCATGGGCAGCGCCGTCAACGCCCTGGAGGGCTTCTATACCGCCTTCTCCGAGTACGCGATGCAGACGCCGCTGACCTCCGAGACCCGCGCCATCTGCCAGCGGGAGGACCAGGCCCTCTTCATGCGCCGGGCGGCCAGCGACCTGTCCGACACCATGGCGGACCGGGTGTCCACGGCCATCGAGCGCAGCTTTGTCCCCCTGGCCCAGCAGATGAACAGCTTTGTCGCCGGGCAGACCCAGTCCCAGCTGGAGGGGCTGAACGTGATCACCCAGCACTTCGTGGCTTCGATGAACCAGCAGCTGGGCGGCCAGTTCATGCAGCTGGGCCAGACCCTGGCGGAAATCAACCGCTCCCAGCAGGCGAGCTTCAGCGCGGTGGACCGTTCCATGGGCACCGCCGACCAGGTGATTGCCGGGCTTTCCCAGGTGCAGCAGATGACGGCCGAGATTACCTCCCGGTTTGACGCCTATGTTCAGCGGCTGAACGAAAGCGCCGCCCAGACCGACGCCTTCACCCGGACCGCCGGGGAGGTGCTCGGCCAGATGGGCCGCTCCGCCAGGCTCCAGAGCGACAATCTCCGCGAAATCCAGTCTCAGCAGGCCCAGCTTCGCGACGCCCTGCAGGATTACGCTCTGCGCTCCAAGCAGAGCCTGAACATCATCGTGGACCGGGCGGAGGACCAGGACCGGCAGAACGCCGACATCGCCAAGCAGATGCGCGAATCCGGCGACCTGCTGCGCACCTCCTACGCCAAGCTGGTGGAGAACGTCTCCGTCAGCCTGACCCAGGCCCTGGACAGCCTGGAAAAGAACATGGCCTCCCTGACCCAAGCCCTGGAGACCCAGACCGCGGAACTGAAAAACGCCGGCGATTCCGCCGCCGACGCCCGTGTCATTACCGCGCTGAGCGATCTGAGCCAGACCGCCGCCCGCATCGAGGCGGTCCTCAAGCCGGAAGGCGCCGCCTGAGATGAGCGCCTACAGCGCCCGCCGCCCGCGCGGAACGGACAGCGGGGCCCACTGGATTTCGTATTCGGACATGATGGCCGCCATCCTCATGGTCTTCGTGCTGGCCGTGGTGTACAGCGTCTATCAGTATAACAATCTGCTCATGCAGAAAACCCGGGAGCTGGAGACCCAGCAGGCCCAGCTGACCGTCGCCCAGACCGAGCTGGACGAGCAGAAGGCCGCCAACGAGGCCTTCCGCATCCGTCTGCAGGCCCAGGAGGAGGATATCCTCGCCCAGCGGAGCATCATCATCGTGCAGCAGGACGAGCTGGAGGCCGCGCAGGAAAACCTGAAGGTCGCCCAGGACGACCTGGCCCAGAAGCAGGGCGAGCTCGAGCAGGCCCTGATCATCCTGACGGCCCAGCAGAAGGCCCTGGAGGACCGGGAGGCCGACGTCCTGTCCCTGCAGGAGCTTTTGAGTGCCCAGGAGGAAAAGATCGAGAACCTGGTCGGCATCCGCCCCAGGATCATCAGCGACCTGTCCAAGGCCCTGAGCGCCAGCAACATCCCCGCCACCATCGACCCCAAGACCGGCGACATCAAGCTGAAGAGCTACGTCTTTTTCGATACCAACCGCTCGGAAATCAAGCAGTCCGGTCTGGACACGCTGAACCGCTTCCTCCCGGTCTACCTGGGCGTCCTGATGCAGGACGAGTATAAGGATTACGTGGCGGAAATCATCATCGAGGGCCATACCGATTCCAGCGGCACCTATCTGGACAACCTGCGTCTGTCCCAGAACCGAGCGCTGGCCGTGGCCGATTACTGCTTCCGCATGAACGGCCTGACCGCCGCCATGAAGACCAAGCTGGAAAACATCCTGACCGCCACCGGCCGCAGCGAAGCGGACCCGATCTACTTTGACGACGGCACGGAGGACAAGGATTCCTCCCGCCGGGTGGAATTCAAGTTCCGCCTGATCGACACCCAGATGCTGGAGCAGATGAACAACATCCTGAAAAATTCCTCCGTCACCGCGCCCGCCCCGGTCCTGGTGGACGACGGCGGCGTTGTAGAAGTAGAGCCCAACACCGGGGACGAGCCCGCCCCCGGCGCCTTCTCCTTCGGCGCATGAAAAGGCTGACCATTCTTTTTCTGGCCCTCTCCCTGGTCCTTTCCGGGGTGATGCTCTGGCAGTGGACCCATGTTGAGCTGTCCGTCGCCGCCCGGTCGGTGCGGACCGTACCGGCGGAGGAAATGAAGAGCAACTACGAGGCCGTCCGCCGCGCCGTTACGAACGGCAGCCTCCAGGGCGTCGTCTACCACGCCGAGGCCCTCCGGGAGGCGGAGGCCTGCTCCTTTCAGTTTTTTACCCTGAGCCTGGAAAACCGGGGCCTCCTGCCCGCCGAAATGACGGAGCTGCAGCTGACGCCCTTTTCCCAGGACATCTGCGCCTATCTGTCCCGGCAGGAGGTCGTTATCCCGCCGGGCGGGAAAAAGGACGTGGTGCTGACCCTGCTGACGGCCGGGGCCTCCCCGACCGTGCGGGACGTTACGGTCACGTATTATCTGTGGGGCCATCTGTACCGTCAGAAGCTGACGCTGAACCGTCTGGACTATATCGCGGAGGCAAAGCCCGTGCTGCAAAATGTTCTTTCTTTTCTTTTCCCTTCCGCTTCGGCGGAGGAAAGCGCCCTCCCGGAGGGCTTTGTTTACGTGAAGGACCTGATCCCGGACTGCATCGAGCAGATGCGCTACGCCGGGGAGGAGAACTTCGTCGGCGCGGTGGTGGACGGCTATCTCGCCCCCCGCGCGGTCCTGACCCGGGAAGCCGCCGAAGCCCTTCAGAAGGCAGCGGAGCTGGCCCGGGCGAAAGGGTACCGCCTGCTGATCTTCGACGCCTACCGGCCGCAGCGGGCGGTGGATCATTTTCTGCGCTGGGCGGCGGACCCGGAAGATACGAAGACCCAGGCTCATTATTACCCGGATATCAAGGATAAACGGGATATCCTGAAAAACGGCTACGTCGCCGCCCGGTCCGGCCATTCCCGGGGCAGCACCATCGACCTGACGCTGGCGGATGAAAACGGCGACCCCATCCCGATGGGCACGGACTTTGACTGGTTCGGCCCCCGGGCCGCTCATGGCGCGAAGGGTCTGACGAAGGAGGAAAAAGCCAACCGCAAGCTCCTCCGCTCCATCATGGAAAAGGCCGGCTTCAAGGCCTATCTGGCGGAATGGTGGCACTACACGCTGAAAAACGAACCCTACCCCGGGACGTATTTTGATTTCCCGGTGAGGTAGACCGTTTTATTATAGTTTTGGGACACCCTCGTATTATATAGTCGTAGTTT
>DGRV01000096.1:60944-105270 GCA_002391225.1 Christensenella sp. UBA4379 | reverse complement strand
TTTTGTCCGGGTCCATCCAATAGGCATAGTAAAAATGGCGTCCTTCTTCTGAACAGCCTTGCACGAGGGCTTCGGTAATATCCGAAAGCTGCGGATACGGTACAGGACCAAAGGGAGAAATGTCATCGGAATGGACATTGCCTAATTGGTTCAGCCGGTCAAAGACCGGATGCAGCGGCAGATAGGTATCTGCCACGGGGTAATCCGCCGCCAAAGTTTTTTCACCGCTGACGCGGTTCAGGAAGATATCAACCATCCGGTCGATTTCATGGAAGTACAGCGACCACCCAAGCCACCCGTGCTCCCCCGGAGCGTAATCCGTTTCGATGGCGGTTGTGGCGGCTGTCGTCGTGGAGGGATAAACCGCGGAGAGCTCGCGCCAGACATGGGTGTTAAAAAAGCTGTCCGCCCGGCAGTCGTGGGCCAGGGCGTCCATCCCCATCCCGTCCAGCAGAAAGAGAACGACATTCCGGTATTTCCCGTCTCTCAGCAGTTCATCCAGGGCCGGGAGCGTCTGATGACGGTTTTCCGCGCCGAAATAACGTACGATGGACGAAATGACGTTCAGCCCGCAGTTTTCATAATCAGGGAAGCGACTGCTGCTCATCTCTTTCCCCCGCCCTGCAGCAGTTCGCCGGCCAGGTTAATCTGTTCTGAAATCAGCTGCTGCATCTTATAAGCGCTGATGCCGTCCCCCATATTCGTCATGTCCGGGGTGCGCCAGCCGGCTTCCAGAATGTTTTTTACCGCCGAATCCACGCAGTCCGCTTCCTGCTCCAGCTTGAGGGAATACCGAAGCATCTGGGCGACGGCGGAGATGGTCCCGATCGGGTTGATTTCTTCGCCGTTCTTGAAGCCGGCCGGAATGACTGGTTCATAGACGGTGTTCTGGTAGCCGATGCACGCGTCAAACAGCAGCATCGGGGCCCCGTGCAAGCTGGTGGCCAAAGTTACGAACATTTCCCCGGCATAGGCCGGAGCGACCAGAATCCCCACCTCCGTGGGGGAAAGAATCAGCTTTTCCAACGCTTTTGATGGAGAAATAGGCTCGCACGGCACCGATTCGTATTCGGCCGAAGCTTCCTTTACCATTTCCCGATAGACGGACAGAAGGGGTTCTGCCTCCGGCTCCACATAGAACAAGGGGGTATGCTCCTTGTCGGCCAGCTCCAGGGCGTCCATAAACATGGACTTGATGGAGTTTTTGTCCCTTCTTGCCGCCGTCACCAGCGTAAACCGGCTTTCTTCCAGCCCGCCGACAGCAAAGGAGCGAACGCGCATCGGTACTGCCAGGGCGGTCAGCAGAACGCTTTCCCCTTCCGCCGAGCGGTCGCCCAGAAAGATCGCGTCCGCCGCTCCGCACTGCCGGATGGTATTTTCCGACAGAGCAGTTCCGTACAGCCTTTCGGAAGCCTCCCCGATTTTATCGCGCAGGATGGAGAAGGTGTGGCCGAAGGAAACGGAAATATCCGTAAGGATTTCTTCCGCAACGCTGCAGAGCCTTTCTCCTGTCTGGCTGCCCGGGAGCAGTATGATTTTCGCGTGCATAAGCCTGCCTCCTGTTTTTGTTAAATCATTTGATAAAGATCTACGCCCGTCTGTCCTTCATCGTATTCCGGCAGTTTGACCGCCACGATTTCGGACCGGGACGTCGGTACGTTCTTTCCTACATAATCCGGGCGGATGGGCAGTTCCCGATGCCCGCGGTCCACCAGTACGGCCAGCTGAATCTGATCCGGCCGGCCGCGCCTGATCACGGCCTCGATGGCCGCCCGGACCGTTCTTCCGGTAAAGATCACGTCATCCACCAGGATGACTCTTTTGTCCGTGACCGAAAACGGAAGCTCGGTGGCACTGACCTGCGGAAGGGCGGACGCCTGCGTCAGATCGTCCCGGTAGAGGGTAATGTCCAGCGTGCCGCACGCGATTTCCTGGCCTTCGATTTCCCGGATCGCCTGAGCAATCATCGCCGACAGCGGGACGCCGCGGCGCTTGATCCCGACCAGGCAGACGCGATCGCAGCCGTCGTTGCGCTCAATGATCTCATGAGCAATCCGCTTGATCGCCCGGTAAACAGCCTGTTCGTTCAGAATCGTGGCTTTCCATTTGAGTTCCATATCGTCCATCGTCAGTCCCATTCCAGTGGATAGTTTTCCACGGGATTCTCAATCATCGGTGCATAATCGCTAAGATTGTGCATAATAGTATATATCTTTTGAGCATCAGTCAAAGGCGTTACAGCAAAATCATTGTAATCCTGTTTTGAAGAAATCCTACAAGGAATAATTCTGAAATCCGTGCCAAACATTTCTCCTCTGCGGTATTTAAACCTAATTTGGAAAAGATATGTTAACATATCATCTGGTTTATTGTTGCCGGAGAAAGAAAAATTGCCAAGAGAATACGCTATGTATTTTCCATTATATATCTCAATTGGATTAATACGGTGACTATGATGGCCTACAACCAAATCAGCGCCGTAATCGATTGTCGCCTTGGCGAGTTTTTGCTGACGGCTGTTCGGGGCGTAATCTTTTTCTTCGCCCCAGTGATAGCTGACGGTCACGATCTGGCAGCCCATGTCTCTGGCCTTCTGAATATCCTGCTCGATGGTGGCGTAAATCCGGTCATACCCGCCGTTGAACGTCTGATAGGCCAGCATACCAATCCTGATTCCTTTGACATCATAGACGCCAATCTGCGTAGAATTCGCGCAGACGATCCCTGCCTGCTGCAGGGCGTCCATGGTGCTCTGATACCCATTTTCCCCGAAATCCATGACGTGGTTGTTTTCCAGCGTGGCCGCCTCAATGCCGTTGGGCAGCAGGGTATCGGCGTAGGAAAGAGGCGCGAGAAAGAGAAATTGATTTTCCCGTTTGCTGGCAGGAATCGTAACGCTGTCCGCCAGCGTTCCTTCAAAATTGACCACCGTCAGATCGTCGGAAAGCAGAATATCCTTGATGTTTCTCAGGTAGAAATTCGGATCGCCTCCCTGCCGTTTCAGTTCTTTGCCGAAAATGGAGGCGTTCATGTTTCGGTAGGCTTTGTAATTCGTCCCAATCGTCAGATCACCGGTAAACGTCAGCGTGATGCTCATGGTGCCCGGCTGAGTTTCTGTGGTCGCTATGGGCGCTACTGTCGGTTCACTTCTCATTTCCGGCGCAGGGGTGGCAGGGATGACGACCGAATCCGACGGCCATACAATCGGTTCATCCGTCTCTTCGCTGGTCGCCTGGCAGATGGACGCGGAAACCAGCAGGCAAAGCGTCAGAAAAAACAGAATACAGCTTCTTTTCATCATCAGTCTTAAGTTCTCCTCAGATCGTTTGCAAAAACTCGCTTATCCGTTTAAAGGCCTCCGTCAGCTGATCCACCGCGGTGGCATAGCAGCAGCGGATAAAGCCCTCGCCGGCTTCCCCGAAGGCGGTACCTGGGACGCAGACGACTTTCTTTTCACGCAGGAGTCTGGTGCAGAATTCCTCGCTGGTCATGCCAGTTTCCCGGATGGAAGGGAAGCAATAGAACGCTCCTCCCGGGGACGTGCAGGAAAGGCCCATTTCATTAAAAGTGTTGACCATCAGACGGCGTCTTCTGTCATAGCTCTTCCGCATGTTCTCGATATCCTGGTACTGGTTCTCCCTGCCTTTCTGAAGCGCTTCGATGGCCGCCACCTGGCTCTGGCGGGGGGCGCACATGATGGTATACTGATGAATCTTGTTCATCTGTTCGATCAGCGGCGCAGGCCCGCAGGCGTATCCAAGCCGCCAGCCGGTCATGGCGAAGGCTTTGGAAAAGCCGTTCAGCATCACGGTCCTTTCCCGCATCCCGGGAAGAGAGGCGATGGAGGTGTGCTGTTCGCCGTCGTAAGTCAGTTCACAGTAGATCTCGTCGGAGATCACCAGCAGATCGTGCTTGATAATCAGCGGCGCGATGGCTTCAAGGTCCGCCTTCGCCATGACGACCCCGGTCGGATTATTCGGATATGGAAAAACCAGAGCTCTTGTTTTCGGCGTGATGCACTTTTCAAGCATCTCCGCGCTCAGGCGAAAGCCGTCGCGGACATCCGTTTTTACCGATACGGGCATCCCGCCGGCCAGCGTTACGCAGGGGGCGTAGCTGACATAACCGGGGTCCGGAATCAGCACCTCGTCCCCGGGGCGGATGCAGGTACGCAGGGACAAATCAATGCCCTCGCTGGCTCCGACCGTCACCAGGATTTCTTTTTCCGGATCGTATTCCATGTGCATCCTGCTGGAAATATATCCCGAAATTTCCCGGCGCAGTGGCAGCAGGCCGCGGTTTGCGGTATACTGGGTTTCCCCCGCCAGCAAGGAATCGATAGCCGCGTTTCGGATGTGGTAAGGGGTCACAAAATCAGGTTCGCCGACGCCGAGGGAAATGGCGTCCTTCATCGTCCCGGCGATGTCGAAAAAACGGCGGATCCCGCTGGGCGGAACATCTCGGACCAGCGGAGAAATAAAACGTTCACTCATGGGGAAATAACCAGCCTTCCGTCAGGCGAACGCTTTTCAAATACGACGCCGTCCTGTTTGTAGCGCTTGAGGACAAAGCTGGTGGCCGTGCCGGTCACCGTGTCCAAAGTGGAAAGCTTTTCGCTGACAAAAAGGGCCAATTCCTTCAGCGTGGAAGCCTCTACCAGGACCAGCAGGTCATACCCGCCGCTCATCAGATAAACGCTTTTCACTTCGTCAAACCGGTAGATCCTGCTGGCGATCGCGTCGAACCCCATATCGCGCTGCGGGGTCACGCGCACTTCGATCATCGCCTCCACACGGTTGGACTGCATCTTGTCCCAGTTGATGACGGGACGGTATCGGAGGATGACGCCGTCCTTTTCCATTTCGTCGATGGCCTGGGCGACCTGATCCAGCGCCTTCCCTGTCATAACCGCGAGCTTTTCCAGTGGCATCCGGCAGTCTTCCTGCAGCAATTCAAGCAATTCCAGTTTGAGATTTTCCATTCCGCCGTTGATCCTTTCGTTTTAATCGGTCTTCCGTTCCAGAATTTCATTGTTTTTTAGCGCGGACAGGCAGGTCTGCCTGCTTTCTTCCAGATGGCTCTGCATCAGCTTTTCCAGCCCCGGAAGATCGCGCTGTTCGAGCAGCTCGACCATCTTGTGGTGCTCCTGGTGGGCCTGCTCGCGGTGCGCATAGTTGGAGATGGCGATGGCCGAAAACCGGATGATGTACTCCTCCTGGCTGTCGATGACGTTCAGGATGCGTTTTTTATCAGAAATGTGCTCGAGCGTCCCGTGAAACCGGCGGTTATACACGGCCAGGGCGTCGCAGTCCTGCTTTGCCTGAGCGACATCCATTTCGGCAAGGATGTCCTGCAGCTTCCTAATATCCTCCTCCGTCGCTCTTTCGATGACCGAGGGCAGGATCAGCAGCATCATCGCGTTCCGGATGGTGAAAATCTCGTCGATGTCGCTGATGGTGAACGCGCAGACGATGACGCCCTTGCGCAGCTCGTATTTCACCAGCCCCTCAAGCTCCAGCTTCCGCAGGGCCTCGCGCAGCGGGGTTCTGCTGATGTGCAGCTTGTTGGCGTAGACGGTTTCCACAATCCTGTATCCGGGAGGTAATTCCCCGGTGATGATGGAATGTTTCAGTTCTTCATAGGCGATATCCCGAATCGGTTTGTTTTCCGTGTTATTGAGATCGAACGGATCAGCCACGGTCATTCCTCCCCTTCATCAGACTCTATAAATCAACCTTCGTTTTCTGTTTGCTGCCATCCTTTGGAAACGTGAATCCAGCCTTTCGCCCCGGAAAAAAGGAAAAGCTCTTCCAGAGACAGTTCGATCGCCGAAGAGGATGTCCCCGCGGCCGGAAATACGGTTTGAAAGCGCTTCAGAGATTCATCCAGATAGACGGGAACGCCCGGCTTTAAGGCAAACGGACAAACCGCGCCTACAGGATGCCCCGTCATTTTTTCCACCTGGTCGGCGGTCAGCATTACGGCCTTTTCATGAAAAAATGCTTTGAAAAGGCTGTTATCCACCCGGGCGTCTCCGGCAACAACGATCGCCACACACCCGCCCTGGTAACGGAACGTCAGCGTTTTCGCGATGCGAGCAGGCTCTACGTTCAAAGCCTGCGCGGCCAGCGCCACCGTAGCGGAAGAAACGGGAAAGGCAATCATCCGGCTTTCAGCGCCGAATTGGCTAAGATAATCTCTTACACTGTTCCATGACATTTGATCATCCTCACGTGTTTCTTGGTACAAAAACACAATCTTATTATACATACAGAAACCAATTTTAGCAACGCGCGAGGGAAGAAACTTTGAAAAAAATCTGAAAAAAAGGAAGAAACTTCCCTTGTCAAAAACTTTTCCATGAAAAGCCTTGCAATGCCATGGAATATTTGGTAAAATAGCAGTTGATTGCTGGCTTTACGTGAAAGCAGTTATCCTGCTTGCCGTATGTAAAAAAATTTAGGGGGAAAGAACGTTATGGCTGAATTAATGACAAAGGATATCCGGAACATTGCCTTGCTCGGGCATGGCAGCGAAGGCAAAACCACATTAACAGAGGCGATGCTGTTCGCTGCTGGACTGATTGACCGCCAGGGCAAAGTGGAAGACGGCTCCACAGTTTCCGACTATGATCCGGAAGAAATCAAGCGCGGTATTTCCATCAGCGCTTCCGTCGCTCCGCTGACCTGGAAAAACAATAAGATCAACGTAATCGACGTCCCCGGATATTTTGACTTTATCGGCGAAGCGATCGCTTCCCTGCGCGTGGTGGAAACCGCCGGGATCGTGGTCGGCGCTGTCAGCGGCGTGACCGTCGGCGCGGAAAAAGCGTGGGACAACGCCGGCAAGCTCGGCCATGTCTGCCGCATGTTCATCGTCAATCAGATGGACCGTGAAAACGCCGATTATCATAAGGTTCTGGAAGCCCTGCGCGACAAGTTCGGTTCTACCGTCGTTCCGCTGGTGCTGCCCATCGGCAGCGGCGCTTCTTTCAAGGGCGTCGTCAACATCCTGGAGAACAAGGCCTACGAAGGCGCTGGCAAGGCCTGGAAGGAAGCGCCCATCCCCGCCGATATGTCCTCCGCCATTGAAGAAGGCATGGCCGAACTGACGGAAGCCGCCGCCAGCGAAGATGACGAGCTGATGATGAAATACCTGGAAGGCGAAGAGCTCACGCACGATGAGATCGTTTCCGGTTTCCAGGCCGGCATCAAGAGCGGCAACATCGTCCCCGTCGTTCCCGTTTCCGCGCTGACGGGCGTCGGTATCCGCACCCTGCTCAACACGATCGTGACCATGCATTCCCCCGCGCACACGGAAAACGTCGGCGTCAATCCCAAGACCGGCGACGAAATCAAGCGTGCCACTTCCGTGAACGAGCCCTTCTCCGCCTTTGTCTTTAAGACCATCGCTGACCCCTTTGTCGGCAAGCTGTCCCTGGTCCGCGTTTGCTCCGGTACCCTTACCTCCGCTACGGCCCTTTACAACAGCAACTCTGAAAAGGCTGAAAAGGCTGCCGGCATCTATTTCCTCCGCGGCAAAAAGCAGCAGGGCGCTGATAAGGTGATCGCCGGCGACATCGCCGCCATCAGCAAGCTGTCCGTGACCGCTTCCGGCGATACGCTCTGCGACCAGGCCAGCCCCATCCGCTATCCGTCCATCGAGTATCCCGTTCCCTGCCTGACCAAGGCTGTGTCCGCCGCCAAGCAGGGCGAAGAAGACAAGGTCTTCTCCGGTCTGGCCCGCCTCATGGAAGAAGATCCTTCCATCAAAATCGAGAAGAACGCCGAAACCACCGAGACTGTTCTCTCTGGCCAGGGCGACCTCCATCTGGACGTGATCAAGAACAAGCTGGCTTCCAAGTTCGGCGCCAACGCCGTTCTGTCCGATCCCAGGATTCCCTACAGGGAAACCATCCGCAAGACGGTTTCCGTGCAGGGCCGTCACAAGAAGCAGACCGGCGGCCACGGCCAGTTCGGCGATGTGTGGATTGAGTTCTCCCCCATCGGCGATACCAACATCCAGTTCGAGTTTGAAGACGCCGTCGTGGGCGGCGCCGTTCCCCGCAACTTCATTCCTTCCGTCGAAAAGGGCCTGCGTGAAAACATCGTCAAGGGCGTTCTGGCCGGATATCCGATGGTCGGCCTGCACGCTAAGCTCTATGACGGAAGCTATCACCCGGTAGACTCCTCCGAAATGGCTTTCAAGACTGCCGCCCGCATCGCTTACAAGAAGGGCTGCATGGAAGCTTCCCCCGTTCTGCTGGAGCCCATCCTGCACGTCGAAGTGTTCGTGCCGGATGAATACATGGGCGACATTATGGGCGATATGAACAAGCGCCGCGGCCGCATCATGGGTATGGACCAGGTGAACGGCATGCAGCGGGTCACCGCCGAAGTGCCTATGGGTGAAATGTTCAAATACGCGACCGATCTGCGTTCCATGACGCAGGCCAGGGGCTACTTTACCCAGCGGTTTGAACGTTATGAGGAAATGCCCTCTGACGCCGCCAAGAAGATCATCGAAAGCGCCGTCAAGGACGAGGACGAAGACGAATAATTTCTTCCCCTATCCCGCCGCGGTGCAAACCGCGGCGGTTTCTTCTTTTCATCCCAATTCAACAGGAGAACGCAATGGAGCAGACTCTTTCAAAAAAGCCCCTTCCCCAGCTGGCCGGAAACCTGAATACGGGTTTCTTAAAAGTTGTCGCCATCTTTTATATGCTGATTGATCACACCGCCGTGGTCTTTTTTCCCAAAGTGCTGGAGCTGAGGCTGCTGGGCAGGATCGCCTTTCCCCTGTTCATCTGGTGCGGCGTAGTCGGCAGCGAACTTACGTCCAATCATCCAAAGTATCTGCTAAGGCTTCTCCTTTTCGCGATCATTTCCCAGCCCTTTTTCATGCTGGGGCTGTCCCATTCGTGGAATCAGCTGAACGTATTCGTCACCCTGTTTCTCGGCCAGCTGTCATTGTTCGGCATCAAGCAGAAATGGCATTACAGCCAGATCTGGGTTCCCATGTTATGTATTCTTGCCTCCTGCCTTGTGTATATGGATTACGGCTGGAAGGGCGTAACGCTGGTAATCCTCATGTATATGGCCAGGAAAACGAGATCCGGCCTGGCGGCGCTGATGATCGCCTTCTGCTTTTTCTGGGGCGAAGGAACCACGCTGATGAACACCATCTGCGGCATCCCCGTTGCCAAGCTGGGCACCCTGACGCCCTACGGAGCGTCGCTTTATAAAGCCGTATTCCGGCTGGAAAACTTCGCCGTGCTGAGCCTGCCTTTTATCATCTATCCCATTGGCTGGCAGAGCAAGCTGCCCAAGTGGTTCAGCTACGCCGCCTATCCTGCCCACCTGGGGATATTATGGTTGCTTAAAACATATGTCATCCGCTAAAACAACCCCGCCGCTTTCTCTGTGAAAACGGCGGGGCTATTGTATATTGTAATGAACTGATCACATCATTCCGACGGAACGCATGACGGCGGTGGCGATGGTGAAGTAAATCGTCAGGGAGGCCATGTCGACCACGGTGGTAATCAGCGGGCTGGCCATCAGCGCAGGGTCAAAGCCGACCTTTTTGGCGAACAGGGGCAGCGCGCAGCCCAGGGCCTTTGCCAGGATGACCGTACAGTACAGAGACACGGCAACGATCAGCGCGATCGGAACCGTCGCCTGGTTGATAAACCGGACCCGAAGGAAGGTAAACACCGCCAGAATTGCGCCGACTATCAGGGCGACGCGGAACTCTTTCCAGAGGGCTTTTCCAAGGTCCTTAAACTCAATCTCGCCCAGGGCGATACCGCGGATAATCAGTGTGGAGGCCTGAGCGCCGCAGTTACCGCCGGTGTCCATCAGCATCGGGATACAGGCCGTCAGCACGATGCCCATGGCGGTGCTGTTCAGCACATCTTCATAGTTGGTAATAATCATGCCGGTGAAGATCGCGACGGTGGCCATCAGCAGCAGCCAGGGAAGACGGTTTTTGGCCAGCTTCCAGGGAGACGTCTTCAGATACTCGTCCTCAGACGGCGTCAGAGCGGCCATCTTTTCGAAGTCTTCCGTGTTCTCGTCTTCGATGACGTCCATGATATCGTCCGCCGTGATGATACCGACCAGCCTGTTTTCATTATCGACCACGGGGATCGTCATCAAGTCGTATTCACGGACGGTTTCCGCGACTTTCTCCTGGTCGTCCATCGTCCGGACGCTGATGATGTTGGTATCCATCAGCGAATCGATCAGGACATCGTCTTCGGACAGAATGAGCGTTCTCAGCGCGAGGGTGCCGATCAGGCGCCTGGCGCTGTCAATGATGTACAGGGTATAGATGGTTTCCTTGTCCAGACCGGTCTTGCGGATCTCGTTCATGGCCTGCCGGACATTCAGCCCGGTTTTCAGCTCCATGTACTCAATCGTCATCAGAGACCCAGCCGAGTTCTCCGGATAACGCAGGAACTGGTTGATCAGGTTTCGTTTTTCTTCACTGGTGTTCTGCAGCACCCTGCGGACCACGTTGGCCGGCAGTTCCTCGAGGAAATCGACGGTATCGTCCAGGAACATGTCTTCAATCAGGGAGCGGATTTCATTATCCCCGATGGATTCGATCAGGGTTTGCTTCTGATCAGCGGACATATAGGTAAAGACGTCCGCGGAAACATCCTTGGGCAGCACACGGAAACACAGGAGCAGCTTCTCCCTGTCCAGTGATTCCATGAAGTGAGCGATGTCAACTTCATTGAGCATCATCAGCGCGCCTCTCAGCTCGCTGTGTTTGCCCGTATTCAGCAGAGCGGTTAAGCGCTCCACCATTTTTTCCCATTCCATAACAGCCTCTCCTTCCTGTCAATAAACATTAGACAGAAGAGAGCGTTTGATAACATGACAAATCAGCGAAGTGTGCCAGTCAATGGCGCAGAACGCGATAAAGGTATGTCATCGCCCGCCTGACATCTTCCGTCATCCATTACCGGCACCTCCTTTTTCTTTTGTAGAATCAGTATATCCCGAAAAAATGCCCGTGTCAATCAACCGGTAGAAATTTTCTTTCCGTTTCGGACGAATACTTGAAATGGCAGGGCTTTTGTGTTAAAATCCGTTTGTGGCGTTTTTCTTGCAAAAACGTCAGTTCTCAGTGGATTGGAGCGATGATTTTGCGGCATATAATTCTTGACGCCATGGGCGGTGATAACGCGCCTGCCTGTACCGTTCAGGGAGCGGTGGAAGCGCTTCGCGCTGATCCTGAACTGACGGTCACGCTGGCCGGAACGATCTCCGCCATACAGCCTTTTTTAACCGGCACGGACGATATTCACGACCGGATCAAGCTGCTTGAAACGCCGGACATCATTACCAATCACGACGCTCCCGTCATGGCCGTCCGCCAGAAAAAGCAAAGCGCCGTGGTGATGGGGATGCTCGCCGTCAGAGAAGGAGAAGCGGATGGCTTCGTATCCGCAGGTTCGACCGGCGCTACGCTGGCCGGCGGCATGTTCCGCCTGGGCCGGATCCCGGGGATTGACCGCCCCGCTCTTGCCCCGCTGCTTCCCAACGGAAAAGGCTATTTCTGCCTGATCGACTGCGGCGCCAACGTCGACAGTCTCCCGGAATACCTGCCCCAGTTCGGCATCATGGGCAACGCCTACATGAAGATGGTGCAGGGTCTTCCCAATCCGCGCGTCGGCCTGGTCAATATCGGCGCTGAAGCGGAAAAAGGAAACGCCCTGGTCAAAGCAGCGTATCCGCTGATGGAACAGGCTCCCTTCCAGTTTATCGGCAATGTCGAAGGCCGTGACATTACAGCGGATATCGCCGATGTCGTGGTCACAGACGGTTTCTACGGAAACCTGATCCTCAAATTTATGGAAGGCGTCGCCTCTACCCTGCTGGGCATCATCAAAAAAGAACTGCTTGCCGATACCCGCGGGAAAATCGGCGCGCTGATCGCCAAGCCTGCCTTCAGCCGGGTCAAAAAGTCCATGGACTATACGGAAGTCGGCGGCGCTCCTCTGCTGGGCGTACAGGGCACCGTCATCAAAGCCCACGGCTCCAGCAACGCCCACGCCATCGCCTGCGCCATCCGGCAGGCCACCAGAATGATCGACAATCATGTCGTTGAAACCATTCAGAAAGCTCTCTGATGGAAAATGAAGGAGGAATTCACCATGATTTTTGAAACTGTAGTCAGCATGATCGCCAAGCAGCTGAAAGTTGATCCCGCCACCATCAAGCCCGAAACCCGTCTGGTGGAAGACCTGAAGGCGGACAGCGCGAATGTCATGGTCATGATCATGGACATGGAAGACACTTTCAACATTACCGTGGAAGACGACGCGGTCAACACCCTGAAGACCGTGGAAGACATCGTCAAATACATCGAGGCTCATCAGTAATCCCTGAGTCCATGCTGTGCCGCCGCGCAGGTTTTCTGCGCGGCGAAATTCTTGAATACCGCGTTTTGTAAGAACGCTTAATACTTTTGGAAATAGACGATGAAAAAAAACACTTCTCTGATCAGCGCCCTGGGGTATGAGTTTCACGATCCTTCCCTGCTGGACCTGGCGCTCCGCCATCCCTCCCTCGGCCCCTGCAACAATCAGCGGCTCGAGTTTTTGGGGGACGCCGTGCTGCAGCTGGCAATCAGCAAAAAGCTGTATACCTCCTACCCGGACGCCCACGAAGGACAGCTGACCTCCATGCGGCAGGCCCTCGTGCGCGAGGAAACCCTGGCAGACATCGCCCGGGAGCTCAATATCGGCGAGTATCTGCAGATGGATCACGGCTGCCGTACCTCCGGCGTATCGAACCAGGACGGCGCGCTTTCCGACGCGATGGAATCGGTGCTGGCCGCCGTCTATCTGGACGGGGGCTATGACGCCGCCGTTTCTCTGATCCTTCGGCTGTGGCCCGAGGAAGAGCATTTTTCAGAGAACGCCAAAAGCAGGCTGCAGGAGTTCCTCCAGGCGCACAAAAAGCCGGTGCCGGAATACCAGCTCGTTTCAGACAGCGGTCCGGCACACGCCAGAAGCTTTACCGTGGCCGTGCTGGTGGAAGGCAAGGAAATCGCCCGGGGAAGCGGTTCCAGCAAAAAACGGGCCGAACAGGCTGCCGCCGAAGCGGCGCTTCAAAATATCAGCCGTGGAGATCAGGGATGAAGCTTAAAAAACTCGAACTGTACGGGTTCAAATCCTTTATGGATCGGACCGAGATCATCTTCAATCAGGGAATTACCGGCATCGTCGGGCCGAACGGCTCTGGCAAGAGCAATATCGGCGACGCCGTCCGGTGGGTGCTTGGCGAGCAGAGCCCCCGCATCCTGCGCGGCGCGAAAATGGAGGACGTGATTTTCGGCGGCACGCAGAAGAGAAAGCGCGCCTCCTACTGCGAAGTCTCCCTGACCTTCGACAACAGCGATGGAACGCTGAAAAGCGCTTTTTCCGAGGTATGCGTAACGCGCCGCGTTTATCGCAGTGGGGACAGCGAATACCAGCTGAACAAAACCAGCTGCAGGCTCCGGGACATTCAGGAGCTTTTCCGCGATACGGGCATCGGCCGGGAAGGCTATTCTCTAATCGGCCAGGGCAGGATCGACGAAATCCTTTCCCAGAAAAGCGAAGACCGCCGCCAGGTGTTTGAAGAAGCCGCCGGCATCATGACCTACCGCGTCCGGAAGGAAGAAGCGGAAAGAAAGCTCCAGCGGACAGGCGAAAACCTCACCCGCATTCAGGATATCCTCCACGAAATCGAGTCCCGTCTCGATACCCTGCAGCGGGAGTCCGAGGTCGCGAAAAAATATCAGGAGCTCTACGAGCGCCTCAAGGTCCTGGAAGCGAATATTTTCCTGCTTCGTTACGATAAAAACATCAAACGGACGGAATCTCTTCGTCAGACCATCGAGGAACTGAAGGACTTCCTTTTAGGAGAAGAGGCGAAGCTGAACGATTACAACACCCAGCGCGAGGCCATCGACCGGGAGCTGGAAGCGCTGGAAGCGTCCCTTTCACAGTGCCGTCTCAGCCACAGCCAGCAGCTCGAGGAGACCCACCAGGCGGAAATCGAGCGCGAGCGTGTTTTTAACAGAATCGCCGGCCTCAAAACCGCCTCAGAGGAAGAACAGCGGCAGCTGGAGGAGCTCCGGGATGAATTAAAAACGCTGACCTCCTCCCCCGCGGACGGCCCCGACGAAGCGGCGCTCCGGGAAAACGTCGAAAAAATCCGCCAGGAATCAGAAAGCGCCCAAACCGTCCTGCAAAACCTGATGGCCCTGGAGCAGGCCGCCGAAAGAACGCTGGACCGGCATAAGGCGGAGATCCTTTCCGCGGTCAACCGACAGAGCGACATCCGCGACCGGCAGACCCGGCAGACGACCATCCGCGCTCAGATGATGGACCGCGCCGCAGAGCTGGAAGCGTCCATCCAGGAGCTTGAAAAGCAAAAGCAGATCCTGACCGAGCAAAAGCAGCAGGACGAAGCCGCTCAGGAAGAAGCGAAGGCTGCCCTGGACCAGAGCAGGGAAGCTGTCACTGAACTTCAGAATAAGCTGCTCCTGTATGCCGGCAAGACGCAGAACCTGAACGCCGAGGTTCAGTCCGAAAACCTGCATCTTCAGTCCGATAAAAGCCGTCTGAAACTGCTGGAGGAAATGTCCCGTGAAATGACGGGCTATCAGCAGGCCGTCAAAAAGGCGCTGGAATACGCCGGAAAGGATCCGCGGGTTCACGGCGTCCTGGCCCGGCTGATCAACGTGCCGAAGGACCTGGAAACGGCTATCGACATGGTGCTGGGCGGCGCTCTCCAGAACATCGTTACCGAGAATGAAGAGACGGCCAAAAACATGATCGACTACCTGAGGAGCAACCGGCTGGGCCGCGCCACCTTTCTGCCCATCTCCAGCGTCCGTTCTCGGGTGCTGAGCCCGGAAGAGCGCAAGGTGCTTTCCATGCCTGGCTGCCTGGGCGTTGCCAGTGAGCTGATCACCTATGACGAGCGCTACCGCGGCATCATTGAAAACCTGCTCGGGCGGACCATTGTGGCCGATCACCTGGAGCACGGTATCCCGATCATGCGCGCGGGAAGACACGCCTTCCGCCTGGTGACCCTGTCGGGAGACGTCATGCACTCCGGTGGGTCCATGACCGGCGGCACCACGCAGAGCCGTTCGGTTTCCCTGCTGGGCCGTGAGCGCGAGGTAAAAGACCTCCAGAAGCTGGTTTCCGCCCGGCAGGATCAGCTTCAAAAAAGGCAGCTGGTGCTTGAAAACGCCGTCCGCGAATACGATGCCGTACAGGCTGAACAAAAGAAGCTCCAGGACGATCTGCACCAGAAAGAAATTTTGCTGGCCAGAGAGACGGAGCATCTGGCCGGCAGCCAGAGTGACTTAAGCGACATCTGCGACCGCCTTTCCAAGACGGAAACGGCAAGGGCTCAGCTGTTGGCAGGCATCTCCGAAATCGACGCGGATCTCAATGAATTTAACGATAAGGTTCAGTCCGTTTCTTTTGACCGCGAGATGATGGAGAACAAGACCGAATCCCTTCAGCAGGAAATGACCGAAAAGCGCACGCGGACCGAGCAGCAGCGTGAAATCGTAGCCGCCCTGCAGCTTCAGCTGACGGACGCCGAGCATGCGCTGGACATTCACCGCAGAGACCAGGCGCGCAGAGAAGCGGATATTGCGAGGCTCCAGGCCCAGACGCAAAAAACAGACCTTCATTTAAACGAGCTTTCCGTCCAGCGGGAGGAACAGGAACGTCTGCTTGCCGAAATGGATCAGCAGCTGTCTGTAAAAAAAGAGCAGAACGCTGCCGCCTTCGCGGAGGTGAACGCGCTGGAAACGCAGCGTCAGCAGAAAAACACCGCCCAGCGGGAGCTGATTCATCTGTCGGAAGACACCCACAAGCGGATGGACGACGGGAATACCCGCCTGCACCGCAGCGAATTGGCGTACAGCAAGGCTCAAAGTGAGTTAGAGCAGATGTGCGACCATATGCTCACCACCTACAACATGACCTATGCCGGCGCTGAAGCTCTCCGCACCGAAGGAAAGTTCGATCTTACCGCCAGCGAAACGGAAGTGCACGACCTGCGCAACGAAATCCGGGAAATGGGCAATATCAACGTTTCATCAATTGAAGCGTATGAAACGGAGCGGGCACGCTTTGACGAACTGTCCGCCCAGCAGGAGGACCTGATCAAAGCCCGGGAGGACCTGGAAAAGCTCATCGACAGGCTGCTTTCCCAGATGAAGGACATCTTTACCGGGGAATTTGAGAAGCTTGGCGTCTTCTTCTCTGAAACGTTTACCCGCCTCTTTGGCGGCGGTCAGGCTGAATTGCGGCTGGTGGACGCCACGGATCCGCTGAACTGCGGCATCGAAATCGTCGCCCAGCCCCCGGGAAAAAAGCTTCAGCTCCTTTCCCTCTTATCCGGCGGTGAAAGAGCGCTGACCGCCATCGCCATCCTGTTTGCGATGCTGAAGCTGAAGCCCACCGCTTTCTGTATCCTGGACGAGATTGAAGCGGCGCTGGACGACGCCAATATCGCCAATTTTGCTGAATACCTGGAGGAATACGCGAAAACGACCCAGTTTGTCGTGGTCACGCACCGCAAGGGCACCATGGAATGCTGCGACTCCCTGTACGGCGTTGCCATGGAAGAGCGCGGCGTATCCAGGATGGTTTCTGTCAATATGCAGGATTATACAAACTAATAAGGAGGGTCATGTATGGGTTTCTTTGCGAAACTGAAGGAGGGTCTGAAAAAGACCCGGGACCATTTCACAAGAAATGTCGACGATCTGGTGGAAAGCACTGAAAAAATCGACGATGACTTTTACGACAGCCTGACGGACATCCTGATTCTGGCCGACTGCGGCGCGAATGTTGCGGAGGACGTGGTGCAGAAGCTGCAGGAGCGGGTCAAGAAAGACCATATCCGTTCCGCCGCCGAAGCAAGGGAAGTGCTCAAGGACCTTCTCGTCAGCGAAATGGACATTCCGCAGCCGGAAATGAAATGGCCGGTGGTCATGCTGATCGTCGGCGTCAACGGGGTCGGAAAAACGACCACCATCGGGAAGCTCGCGCTACGCTTTCAGGAGCAGAACAAGACCGTCATGCTGGCCGCCGCGGATACCTACCGCGCCGCCGCCGACGAGCAGCTGGCCATCTGGGCGGACCGCGCCAATGTCCCGATCATCCGCTCCCGCGCAGGGCAAGACCCTGCCAGCGTCGTATATGACGCGGTGCATGCCGCCAAGGCAAAAGGAACCGATCTCCTGATCGTCGATACCGCCGGCCGTCTGCACAACAAGAAAAACCTGATGGACGAGCTGTCGAAGATGCGCCGGATCATTGACCGGGAATTCCCGGAAGCCAGCGTACAGTGCATGATGGTGCTGGACGCCACCACCGGGCAAAACGGCATCCAGCAGGCCCGCCAGTTCAAGGAAGCGACCAACATCGGCGGCATCATCATGACGAAGCTGGACGGCACAGCCAAGGGCGGTATCGCCATCGCCGTCCGCAGAGAGCTGGATCTGCCCGTCTGGTACATCGGCGTCGGAGAAGGGATCGACGACCTTCAGCCGTTTAACGCCAGGGAATTCGTCGACGCGCTGTTCTGATGACCGCTTGATCCATATAAAAAACCGGAGCCGTTCTCCGTCCGTAAGGATGAAAAACGGCTCCGGTTTTTTTACTTGTTTCCGTCTTTAAAAATGTGGGTTCTTTCCAACCCTTTGGTCAGCGGAATCCCGAGCAGGTAGCAGATCACCGCTTCCCCCGCCGCGACGGAAAGGATCAGGATTCCCAGCGGAGCGTCCAGGTGATAGGCGTATTTGAGCAGCGGGCCGATAATGACTCCGTTAAATACGGCCGGCCAAATAGCCGCCACGAAAAGGTTCTTTCTTGTCATGTAAGTCATCAGGGCGGCGAGAAATGTCGCCAGGCTGCCAAAGACAATGTCCAGCACAATCGCGCCGTGCATCATGTTGGCAATCAGACAGCCGATGGTCAGGCCGGGGATAGCTGCCGGCGTCAGCGCCGCCAGCATCGTCAAGGCTTCTGAAATGCGGAACTCCACCGTGCCCGCCGTCGTGGCCGGCAGAATCAACGTCAGCACCGCATAAAGCGCCGCGATCGCGGCGCCCTGAACCATTTTGTTGATGTATGAATCATTCTTTTTAAGCTCAGACATGTTTGGTTCCCTTTCAGTCAGGCAAAACAATCACAGGATTTTCGTCCTTCGGACGGTAGAGGCAGAACTTGTTGCCAATGCACTGCACAGGCTCCGCGGACAGCTTTTCGCAGATTTCTTCACAGGCTTCACGCGCCGACATCGGCGCGCCGCGCTGGATGCCGCATTTGATCAGTTCCCGGCTGGCCAGGGCTTCGGAAACGCTTTGAAGAAAAGTCTCCGTCACGCCTTCCTTCCCCACGTATAAAATGGCCGGCATCTCATTGCACATGGAGCGCAGAAACGCTCTCTGTTTTCCAGTCATGCAGAATATCTCCTTTCATGAGAACAATATCTTAGTCAATAAAGTCAAATTCCATATCGTCGATCCGGATCACGCTGCCTTCTTTGGCACCCTTTTCACGCAGCGCGTCGATCATGCCCGCGCGGCGCATGGTCCGGTGGAACCAGTTCATGCTTTCCTCGTCTTCAAAATTGACGCTGCGCAGCAGCATGGAAACAGCCGGACCGGAAAGCACGAAGGTCTGGTTTTCTCTGGTGATGGTATATTGGCCGCTCTTCATGGCGATCAGTTCGACTTCTTCCTCTTCAAAGGGCTTTGCGTCGGGAAGCTTAGACAGCGTGGACGCGACCGCGCGCAAAAGCTGGTCGAACCCCTGATGCGTGGCGGCGCTGACCGGGAAAATCTGCATGTCGGGACTTACATGTTCGCGCAGCCTGGCCAAGTTCTCCTCCGCTTCCGGCAGATCCATCTTGTTGGCCGCAATGATCTGCGGCCGCTGAATGAGATCGCCATAGGATGCAAGCTCCGCGTTGATCCTGTCGTAGTCTTCCAGAGGGTCCCGGCCTTCCGAGCCGGAAATATCGATCACATGAAGCAGCAGCCTGGTCCGTTCCACATGGCGCAGAAAATCGATACCCAGCCCGGCTCCTTCGCTGGCCCCTTCAATCAGTCCGGGAATATCAGCGATGACAAAGTCCTGCCCGTCCACGCGGGCCAGACCGAGATTGGGCGTCAGGGTGGTAAAATGATAATTGGCGATCTTGGGCCTGGCGGAAGTCAGCACCGATAAGATGGTGCTCTTCCCCACGTTCGGATAGCCAACCAGGCCGACATCCGCGATGGATTTGAGCTCCAGCACAAAATCCCTTTTTTCGGTTCTCATGCCGGGTTTGGCGAAGTTCGGCGCCTGCCTGGTTGGGGTGGCAAAATGCATATTGCCCCAGCCCCCGCGTCCGCCGGACAGAAGCACTTTTTTGCGCCCGGCTTCATACATATCGGCGACGATCTTCCCGGATTCCTTATCCCGGACCACCGTGCCGACGGGGACCTTCACGATCAGGTCTTCGCCGCGCTTTCCAGTGCACCTGCCCGCACCGCCGTCCATGCCGTTCTGCGCCTCATATTTGGAACGGAAGCGAAAATCCAGCAGCGTATGCATGTTTTCATCGGCCAGCAGCACGACGTCCCCGCCGCGCCCGCCATCTCCCCCGTCCGGTCCGCCGTTTTGTACAAATTTTTCCCTGTGAAAGGAAACGCAGCCGTTCCCGCCGTTTCCGGCCTTGGCGGAAAAAGGCGCGTGATCTACAAAATGAGCCATACATTCCTCCCCTGTCCAGCTGACAAACTGCCCCAGTTTTTTGCCTGTCGGGACAGTGCTGTCAGTATATCATAAGTCCCGCCGGTCTGGCAAATGATATTTTATAGCCGAATCATCAATTTCCTGTCCTCGGCATACACTTTTTGAAATACTTATGATATACTGATCCTGTTATGAAATCCGCTGGGAGGTCCTGAGATGAACTGTCCTTTGCAGGCGCGCCGCTGCGGCGGCTGCACCCGTCTTTCCGTTCCGTATGAAAAGCAGCTGGCTTTTAAGCAGAAAAAGGTAGAATCCCTTTTCCCCGGCGTTCCCGTCCGCCGTATCATCGGGATGAAAGAACCGTATCACTATAGGAATAAGGTAATTTCCGCCTTCGCTCACGACAGAAACGGTTTGATCAGCGGGATGTATGCCTTTGGAACGCATTATGTGCTGCCAACCGACCACTGCCTGCTGGAAAACAAAGCCGCCGGCAAAATCGTCGTCGTATTGCGGGAGCTGCTTTCGGACGCCGGTCTCAAAGCCTATGACGAGGACAAAAAAACGGGGCTGATCCGTTTTGCGCAGGTTCGCTATGCGGAAAGGACCAAACAGGCCCTCGTCACCCTCGTCACCAGCCAGCCTTCATTTGAAGCCGGAAAGGAGATCGCCGGGCAGCTGATCAGCCGCTGCCCGGAGGTTCGGACCGTCGTTCAGAACATCAATCTGCGTGAAACCAGCGCCGTCCTCGGTTTTCAGGAAAAACTGCTGGCCGGTTCCGGATATATTGAGGATCAATTTCTCGGCAAAAAAGTGCGCCTGTCCTCCCGGGCGTTTTACCAGGTCAACACGCTGCAGGCGGAAAAGCTGTACCAGCAGGCACTCCAGCTGTCTGAACTCAAAAGCTCCGACCGCGTTCTGGACGTATACTGCGGCATCGGCCTGATCGGTCTCCTGGCGGCGGACACAGCGAAAGAGGTCACCGGCATCGAGATCAACGCCTCTGCCGTCCGGGACGCTCAGATGATCGCCAAAGAAAACCACGCGGACCATATCACCTTTCAGCTGGGAGACGCCGCCGCCTTCATGAAAAAGCAGACGGATGCTTCCCTGGTCCTATTGGACCCTCCGCGCATGGGCCTGGACCGAAAAGCCGTCGACGCGTTGATCAGCTTATCGCCGGAAAGAATCTGCTATATTTCCTGTAACCCGGAAACCCAGGCACGGGACGTCCGGCTGCTGTCCGCCGCCGGATACCGGCCGAAAGCTCTGCAGCCAGTCGATATGTTTCCGCACACGGATCACATTGAGACGGTACTATCGCTTTCTCGGGCTCAGGGATGATTTTAAAAATGTGTTTTGTTTCGGGCTTTCTTAGTACGCATTTAGCCGCAATACTTCGCCAAATACATTTGATACTGCTGTTTATAGTCTTCCTTAGAATCTCTGATGATGCGCTGATTTTCATGTATGTTCATGTTTCGGCCTGCCGTATCAAGAATGCATCCTGAGATATTTGAGCAGTGGTCCGCCACGCGCTCCAGGTTTGTCAGCAGATCGGACCAGATAAATCCCGCCGCCACAGAACACTCTCTGTTTTGAAGACGGATCAGATGGCGGGTCCGAAGATCTTCCTTTAACTGATCAATTACCTGCTCCAGAGGTTCCGTCTTCCGCGCCGAATAAAAATCATCCTTTGAAAAGGCCTGAAAGGACAGGTCCAGTATCTCTGCCACCGCTTGGCTGATCACGCTGTATTCATGAGCAGCGTTCTCTGAAAAGGTTACATTCTTGCTTTTCATTTCTTCTGAAGATTCCACGATGTTCACCGCGTGGTCGGCGATTCGCTCATAGTTCCCCGATCAGCTTCATATATTCAGTGGCCCTGGCGCTTTCCTCCTCGCTCAGATTGCGGGAGGTCAGCTTCAAAAGATACGTGCCCATGACATCTTCCAGATGGTCGGTTTCATCTTCTGCTCTGCGTATGTTTTCCGCCCTTTTTCCCTCATAGTGAATGACGTTTTCGAGACTGTCTTTTAAGGCGGTGACGGCAGTCCCGGCCATGAAGTAAAGCACCTGACTGCACCTGGCCAAAGCAAGCGCCGGACTTGAGAGCAGACGCTCGTCAAGCTCCTTTGCCCTTTCCGGCGTTTTAGCGTCAAGAAGAAACCTGCAAACTGTAAGCCCTGTAATCCATGAACTGTAAAATCGTGGTAAAATCAAAAAACCGGATTGCTGTATGATGGGCAGTCCGGTTTTGTCAGATGTTCTATGAGTTGGAATTCATCTGTTTTTAGCTTCAATCATCTGCTCTTCTTTTCTATCATTTTCTTTGGTGAAAGCTGTTTCTGCTTTGATATCATAACAAAGAACGTCTGAACAGCGCTTCCGCCAACCGGATCAACTGGTCAATGTCTATCGTTTCCGCCCTGGTATTTTCTGGAAGGGATAATTCTGTCAGGACGGAAAGAGCATCCCCTCTGGACAGATGGAACGAAGCGATCAGATTATTGAGCAGCGTTTTTCTTTTTTGCGCAAAGACGCCCGTAACGACCTTAAACAGCGTCTTTTCTTCGATTTGCAGCGCAGGATGATCCTTCCGGCGGTACAGGGAAATAAAGGCGCTTTCCACCTTGGGCGGCGGGGTAAAAATCTCCGGAGGATAGATCTTTCGGAGGACCGGCTCAAAATACCACTGCGTTCTGATCGGCAGAGGACCGTATCCGTCCTCCCCGGGCTTTGCACAGAGCTTCAGCGCGCTCTCCTTCTGCAGCATGAAATGCATGCTGACGATGGGAAGCTCCGGCTGGTTCAGAATCTTCGTCATCAGCTGACTGGTGATGTGATACGGAAGATTGGCCACAATATGAAAAGCGTCAAAGGAAGAAGTCAGCTCGGAAAGGGAAAGTCGTAAAACGTCCCCCTGTACGACCTCCACATTTTCACAGGACAGGGTAGCTGCTTTAAGCCAGGGAATCATTTCCCGGTCCACTTCGACGGCGATCATCCTATCGCACCGCTGAGCCAGCTGCTTGGTCAGCATGCCGGAGCCGGCGCCGATTTCAAGCACATGATCTTCTTTGGTGATCCCGGTAAAGTCGGCAAGCTCTGCCTGTATCCCTTCATCCAGGATAAAATTCTGCCCCAGACTGTGTTTTAAGGCGGGGCTGGCGTTTTGTTTTTTCATATCCGTTCCTGCTTTTACAGCGTATGCAGTTGGTGAATCGCATGAGAGCGGTCTTCCGCGTGAAAAACGGCGGTGCCCATGACCAGGATATCCGCCCCGGCTTTTGTCACATCCGGCGCGTTATGAAGGGTGACTCCGCCGTCCACAGCGATCGGCTTCCGATAGCCGAGTTTTCTGAGATTGCTGATTTTATCAACACATTCGGGCATCAGCTTCTGACCGCCAAAGCCCGGCTCCACGGTCATGATGAGAAGCTGATCGGTTTCTTCCAGCACTGGGATAATGCTCTGTTCAGAGGTCCCTGGCTTTACGGACAGGCCGGCCGGCAGGCCCAGAGAGCGGATGCGGTGCAGACACTCCAACGCGTTCTCCGCTTCATGATGGATGGTCAAAGCGCTCGCTCCGGCCTCCACGAAGGTATTCAGATATTTTTCCGGAGAGGCTAGCATCAGGTGAACGTCCAAAAACACTCCGGGAAAGGTCCGGCGGAGAACCCGAACGATTTCCGGGCCAAAGGACAGGTTGGGCACGAAGTGGCCGTCCATGATATCCACATGAAGGCCGTCAGCTCCGGCGCTCAACACATGTTCGATGTCCTGCTGAAGGTGTAAGAGATCGGCAGCCAAAATGGACGGAAAAACCTTAATCATAACGTTTCCTCCAGTTTTCTCGCTGTTCCTGTAAAAGCAGACAGTACCGTTCATGGCGGGCCGGGCTGATCTCTTGTTCCAGAACCGCCTGCCTGACAGAACATCCGGGCTCCCTGTCGTGATAGCAGGGATCAAACCGGCATTTTCCTTCATAGGGCATAAATTCAGGGTAGCGCGTTTTGAGCAGAACCGGGTCCTCTTTTTCATCCGTCAGGGACAGCAGGCTGAACCCGGGCGTATCCATCAGCCGAAGGGATTTGAGGAAAAACAGTTCCACATGCCGGGTCGTATTCTTCCCCCGGGCAATTTTCCGGCTGATTTCCCCGGTTTCCGTCTGAATGTCCAGCAGGGCATTGATCAGGGTGCTTTTGCCGACGCCGGACTGGCCGCAGAAGCATACCGTTTCATTCTGCAGGAAGGCCGGCAGTTCCAACACGCCTTCCCCCGTCTTCGCGCTGACGGCTACAACCTCCGCACCGGATAAGCGGTACTGATTTTTCAGCTCTTCTTCCAGGTCCGGGTTCAGGTCCTTCTTGTTCAGCAAAATCAGCGCGCGAATGCCGGCAGTTTGGACCGCGATCAGCAGCCTGTCGATCAGAAGGAAATCCGGTTCGGGCTGGGGAGCGACCACGATCACCAGCAGGGTTACATTGGCCACGGGAGGGCGGATAAAGGAAGTAATTCTCGGAAGGATCTCTTCGATCCAGCCGTGCTCGTCCTCCCCCTGACCTGGGGTAAAAAGGATACGGTCGCCCACCAGCGGGGACACATGCTGGCGACGGAATTTCTTCTTCGCGCGGAGCGTGAATTCCTCCCCGGAATCCTGTCTCACCGTATAGATACCGCCCTGGCCACGAATCAGAATTCCTTCCTGCATGCAGTTCCGTTACTCCTTCTGCGCTTTCGATGCGTCCACATAAACCGCGATGGCCCCTTCGGTGCCGATGATCACTTTGTCGCCGACGGCCGCTTTATCGTCCCCGACGCGGAAGCGCTGGTCGGCCACGATTTCAAACCGGGAGGGATCGTCCGTCGAATACTCGATCACTTCCGTGATCCTTAAGCCTAATGATTCGGCCAGTGTCAGCGCGTCCTGCCTGGTCATCCCGGTCAGCTTCGGTACAACGACGCTCCCGCCAGACAGCGTCACCTGGATGATGCCGCCCGTGGTCAGCGGGGTGCCGGCCGCCGGCGTCTGCTCCAGCACCGTATCCCAGGGTTTATCAGAGAGCACGCGCGGGCTGACGGCCAGGAGGGAAAAGCCGAGCTTTTCCAGCTCCTCCTTCGCCTTTTCAGCCGTCATGCCGTACAGGCTGGGCACCGGATGTTCTTTGGGACCGGTACTGACGGTCAGTAGAATGCTGTCTCCCTTTTTCAGCTGCGTGTCGAACTCCGGGCTTTGCAGAATCACATAGCCGGCCGGGGTATGATCGTCGCTGGCGCGGGAAATGCTGGCCTGGAGGCCCGCCCGGCTGATCAGCCCCAGGGCGGACGTTTCTGATTCGCCAATCACAAAGGGCACGTTGACCGTGCTTGAAATCCGCTCGTACAGCTGAACAGAAAAGAAGGTGATGATCCCGACTACCACCAGGCAGCAGGCAATCTCCAAAAACCGCTGAACTGGCAGAACAGGCTCTTTGGTCTTTTTCTTTTTCTTCCGAAGTTTTTTTTGATCGGTATCGGCTTTGTTTTCGATTTTCAGCGGGGCGTCGACCAGATCCCGGGCCATGTCCAAAGCCTGCTGATAGCGCTTCTTGGGGTCTTTCTCCAGCGCGCGGAGCACCACCCGCTCCAGCTCCGGAGAAACGTCCGGGTTCAGGATATGAAGAGGCCGCGGCGGGATATTGACGTGCTGCATGGCGATGGCGACCGGGCTGTCGCCGTTGAAGGGGACCGCCCCCGTCAGCATCTCGTAGAGGACCACGCCGACACTGTAAATATCGCTGGCGGCGGAAACCTCCAGCCCCTGCGCCTGTTCCGGAGAAAAATAGTGTACGGAGCCCATCACCACGTCGCCGTCGCCCACCGTTCCGCTGTCCGCCATGCGGGCAATGCCAAAGTCGGAAACTTTGACGTGGCCTTCTGAATGAATCAGGATGTTCTGGGGTTTGATGTCGCGGTGGATGATCCCGTTTTTATGCATGTGCTGAAGCGCGGACAAAATGCGCACAGCGATCTGCACCGCGGTTTCCGGAGCCAGCGCTCCCTTTTCTTCAATGATCTCCTTGAGGGTCCGTCCTTCGATGTATTCCAGAACGATATAGCGGTATTCGTCCTCCGTCCCCACGTCCAGAAGGTTGACGATATTATGGTGGCTGACCTTGCTGGCGGCGAGGGCCTCCCGGCTGAAACGCTGGAGGAAGTCTTCATCATGGTTGTATTCCGGCTTCAGGATCTTGACGGCCACATAGTGATGCGTCCGCTGGTCCAGGGCTTTATAAACCAGCGCCATGCCGCCCTGGCCGATAAATTCCACCAGCTGATAGCGATTGTCCAGTAATTTGCCGTTCAAATCAGGACACCTCCGCAATCAGCAGGGAGATATTGTCCCTTCCCCCATTCTGGAGCGCTGTCTGCAAAAGGGTATCCGCGGCCGGATCCAGCGCCTGCTCTTTCAGCGTCCTTTCTATCACTTCGTCCGAAACAAAATTGCTCAGGCCGTCCGAGCACAGCAGCCAGATGTCTCCCTTGCTTTTTTCCAGCGTCAGGCAGTCGCTTTCGACATACGGGTCCGTACCGACCGCCCTGGTGATCACGTTGCGATAAGGGTGAACCAGCGCTTCCTCGCGGGTGATCAGCCCCTGGGAGACCATTTCCTGCACCAGGGAATGATCCCGGGTGATCTGGGACAAAGATCCGTTCCTGAGCAGATAGGCGCGGCTGTCCCCGATGTGGCCCAGATAGACGTTGGTTTCTCCCTCCCACAGCACCGTCAGGGTCGTTCCCATCCCGGAATATTCCTGATGGGATACCTGCTCGGAGAAAACCGCGCGGTTCACGTCGATCAGCGCCGCTTTCATCAGCTCCTGAGAGGGCTCCTTTCCGTGAAGCCGCTCCATCATTCGGTCCGCGGCGAGTCTGCTGGCGACTTCCCCGGCGTTATGTCCACCCATGCCGTCCGCCACGCCGTACAGGGGAGTATCGGCAAACACTGTATCCTCGTTCAGCAGCCGGACAAGGCCCACGTGCGTTCTGGTCACCCAAATCATGCCAACCCCTCCAGATGGCGCTTGCGCAGCTGACCGCAGGCGCCCTGAATATCGTCTCCCATTTCCCGCCGCCTGGTGGCGGAGATATGGTTTTCCTCCAATACGTTTAAAAAGGCCTGCACCTGCGTTTCCTGAACGCCGAACAGATGGCGCTCCGGCACCTGATTGAGCGGAATCAGGTTCACATGGCACTGAATGCCCCGGAGCAGCGCGGACAGCTCCTCCGCGCAGGAACGGTCGGCGTTGACGCCGTCCACCAGCGCGTATTCGATGATCAGCCTGCGGCCGGTCTGACGGAGATAATATTTGCAGGCCTCCAGCGTTTCGCGGATGGAATAGCGCTCCGCAATGGGCATCAGCTGCCGGCGGATCCTGTCGTTGGGGGCGTGCAGCGAAAGAGACAGGGTCACCGGCAGATGTTCGTCAGCAAATTCATAAATCCTCGGGACCAGCCCGCAGGTGCTCAGGGAAATATGGCGGATCCCGATGTTCAGCCCCTGGGGATGGGATACGAGCTTCAGGAACCGGACGACCTCCTGCATATTGGCCAGCGGTTCCCCGCTGCCCATCAGGACGACGTGACCGATCCTTTCATTTTTTTCTTTCAGCAGGGCGTTGGCCCAGTGAATCTGCCCCAGCATCTCCGCCGCTGTCAGGTTCCGGACGCAGCCTTCCAGGGTGCTGGCGCAGAAGCGGCATCCCATCGCGCAGCCCACCTGGGTGGAAATGCACAGGGTGTACCCGTAATGGTAATGCATGATGACGCCTTCGACACAGTTGCCGTCCCGAAGGGAATAGAGCACCTTGACCGTATCGTCGATCTGGGAGACACGTTTTTCCAGCAGCTGTACCGGCTGATCCACATAGGCAGCCTTCAGCTTCTCCCGAAGCTCCCGGGACAGGTTGGTCATTTCATCAAAAGAAGCGCCCTTCTGAAGCCAGGCAAACACCTGACCGGCCCGAAACGGCTTCTCCGATAAAGCCGCCATTTCGGCGGCAAGCTCTTCCGGATATGCTCCTGACAATTCTTTCATGTTCTTCATCCGATCCGGCGGAAACGGGCGATGTAGAAGCCTTCGTCTCCGTCCACGCCAGGCAGCAGCTGAAGTCCCTGTTCCTTTCGGACATTCGGGAAGCGCTCCAGCACCCAGGTAGTGGCGGCTTCCAGCTCAAAATCCGGGTGTTCCTTTAAAAACCAGGCGCACTGCCTCTCGTTTTCGTCGGCCAGGATGGAACAGGTGGAATAGACGAGCGCTCCGCCTTTTTTCACATATTCGCTGCAGGTATTCAGGATGTCCCGCTGAATCTGGACCATTTCGTCGGCGGATTCCCGGGTCACCCCATATTTGATATCCGGCTTATCGTTGATTACGCCCAGGCCGGTGCACGGAGCGTCCACCAGGCAAAGGTCCATTCTCCGAACGAAGTCTTCCTTGAGCTTGCGCGCGTCATGGGCTGCGGTGCGGATATTTTCAAGGCTGAGGCGTTTTTTCATCGCGTTCAAAAGGGCCACGCGGTGTTCATGCAGATCCCAGGCGTAGACGCGGCCCGAGCCCTGCATCTGTTCCGCCATATAAGCCGTTTTCCCGCCAGGTGCTGCGCAGGCGTCCAGGACCGTCATGCCGGGCCGGACCTGCGCCAGCTGGGCGCAGAGCATACTGGCTTCTCCCTGGATGGAAAAAGCGCCGGAAAGATAATCCGAATCCCGGGCGATCTGCATTACGCCGCTCACATGATAGGCGTGAGGAACCCTGCCCTTTTCAGTCTTCCATACTTTCTTTTCGAGCAACTCCTCAAAAGCGGTGTCGTCGGAAAATACGGTCATGTTGGGCCGAATGGTCATATCATGCGAAGTGGGACGGTAGGATACCACCGTTTTTGCCAGCTCCACGCCGTAATCCTCAATCAGCTGATTGACGATCCATTCGGGCATGGAGTACCGGACGGACAGATACCGGACCGGATCTTCCTCTTCCGAAGGGAAGGAAGCTTTTTCCGGTTCCCGGAAATAGTTGCGCAGCACACCGTTGACAAAGCCGGTCAGATGCTCCAGACCAATTTGCCTGGTCAGTTTGACGGCTTCGTCGGCAATCGCGTTGTCCGGGATTTTATCCATGAACACCTTCTGACAGACGGCCAGCCGCAGGATATGAAGCGCCTGTCCGTCCAGCTTTTCCGCATCTTCGATAAAGGCTTTCAGGATGTAATCAATCGCCGTCAGGTTTTCGAGCGTCCCGTAGACCAAGGCGGTACAGAATTTCCGGTCGTTCTGCGGGAAGGTGCTCTGGCTCAGCAGACGGTTGATGGCTTCGGACACATAAGCGCCGCGGTCCAGCACATCCGAAAGCGCGGTCAGCGCGGCGGTTCTGGCCGGTGTCGCCCGTTCGTTCCGGCGATCTTCAGAAGGGCGGCCGGCTTTTTCGGCAGGGCGAGCAAAGCGCTTTCCCGCCCCTTTCCTGTCAAAACCGGTGCGCGGGGATGAGCCGCCGCGTCTGTTCCCGCCGCTGCTTCTGCCGCCGGAAAAACCGGAGCGGTTCTGTTTCTTGTCATTGGAGCGATTGTCCATATCCTTTTCCCCCAGGATTCAGTACAGTTTTTGATAAGGAAAGCGATGGCCGCGCAGATAATCGGCAACGCTCATTCGTTTGCCGCCGGGAAGCTGCAATTCTAAAACTTTGAGCGCGGTATTCCCGCCCGCCTGGATGATCAGTCCGGCGTCCTTGTCCGCGGTTACCACTTCGCCGGGATCGTGCGCTGTATCCTTCGCCGGAACCGTTTCGGCGGACCAGATCTTGACGGTTTCCTCGCCCGCTTTCACATAAGCCCCCGGCCAGGGAGACACGCCGCAGATCAGGTGAACGATGGACTGCGCATCCTTCGTAAAATCAATGTGCCCCGTCTCTTTGGTCAGCATCGGGAAATAGGACATTTCTGCTTCGTTCTGCTTCTTCCGGGGGCAGGTCCCGCTTTGCAGCCGCTCGATGGTCTCTGTCAGCAGCAGGGCCCCGGCTTCGGACAGTTCCTCCGTCAGTTCCCCCGCGGTGATGCCGGGCCGGACCGGCACCGTCTTTTGCAGCAGGATGTCACCGGTATCCAGGCCGGGATCCGTCAGCATCGTGGTGACGCCCGTCACCGTTTCCCCGTTGATCAGGGCCCAGTTAATCGGGGCGCTCCCTCTGTACTTAGGCAGGAGGGAAGCGTGTACGTTGACCGTCCCCATCGTGGGGACAGAAAGATTGTCGGCGGACAGGATCTGGCCGAAGGCGGCCGTCACGCAAAGATCCGGGTGAAGGCTTCGGAGGGCCTCCGCTCCGTCCAGCCGGATTTTCGCTGGCTGAAATACGGGAATCCCGTGTTCCACGGCCAGTTGCTTGACCGGGCAGAATTCCATCTTGTTGCCGCGGCCCTTCGGCCGGTCCGGCTGGCAGAAAACGCCGGCGATTTCATGCCCCGCCGCAATCAGCTCGCGCAGGGAAGGAACGGCGAAGGAAGGCGTACCCATGAATACGATGAGAAGGCTCAATCCTTTTCCTCCTCCTCTTCCTCATCCTCTTCCGTGATCTCGTAATCCATTTTATCGGTATAGAGGATCCCGTCCAGATGGTCGATTTCATGGCACAGGCAGCGTGCAAGGAGATCCTCCCCCGTCACCTCAAAAAACTTTCCCTTCCTGTCCTGCGCGCGGACCGTCACCTTCTGCGGCCTGCGGACATACCCCCTTCTCCCGGGAACGGACAGGCAGCCTTCAGAACCGGCCTGTTCTCCCTCTGTGGAGATAATGACCGGGTTGACCAGCTCGATCAGCCCATCTCCGACGTCTACGACCACCACACGGCGCAGGATCCCCACCTGGGGAGCCGCCAGCCCCACGCCCTCGGCCTTGTACATGGTATCCGCCATGTCGCGCAGCAGCAGCCAGAGCCTCAAGTCAAACTTTTGCATCGGTTTGCAGATTTTGCGAAGTCCTTCGTCTCCGATTTTTATAATCTTTCTTTCCATTTTGAACAATTCTTCCTTGTACTTTACGCCAATGAGGCGGGATTGATTTCAAAGCTGACCGTTGTGCCGCCATCGTTCTGGCTGCACCATGCGGAAAGATCCGCCAAGGCCCGGTCGCTGTCCGGATGCTTCAGCAGCTTCATCAGCACCTGCGCCCGGAAACGGTTATCAATATAGGAAATCGGCGCTTCGTCCGAACGGATGAACAGAAGTCTTTTTGCAATCTTCTTTTCATTAAAATAGGCTTTGGTCTGTTCCGCCAGTTTGTTTGCTTCTTCCTTGGCGGTCATTCCGTCCTTTGCCTCCACCAGAAAACGGGCGATCACGGTGAAGGGCGGGTATAGCTGGCTGCGCCGCCTGGAAAACTCGTTTTCAAAAAACTGCCTGTAATCCTGGGTAACTGAGGAAGCCACCGCGTAATGATCCGGCTGGTAGGTCTGGATGATCACCTTGCCCGGAACCTCCGCCCTTCCGGCACGTCCTGCTACCTGAACGAGCAACTGGAAGGTCCTTTCCGCGGCGCGGTAGTCCGGCATGTTCAGCGAAAGGTCCGCCAGGATCGCCCCTACCAGGGAGACCTGGGGAAAGTCGAGCCCCTTAGCGATCATCTGCGTGCCGATCAGCACCTGAGCCTCCCGGGCCCGGAAGGCGTTGATCATTTCCTGATGGGCGTTCTGGCTCCTGGTGGTGTCCGAATCCATCCGCAGGGTCTTGACCCCCGGAAACAGGCGGCGAAGCTCTTCCTCCACCCGCTGGGTGCCGATCCCAACGGAGCGTATGCTGGAGGAGCCGCAGTTCGGACACCGAACAGGCGGCGGCATTTCGGTACCGCAGTAGTGACAGTGCAGCAGGCCGTCCGACTTATGGTACGCCATGGAAACGTCGCAATGTGGACATTTGATGGTGGTCCCGCAGGAGCGGCAGGTGACGGAGGCAGCATAGCCCCGCCGGTTCAAAAACAGGATGGCCTGCTGGCCCGCCTGCAGGGTTTTCCGCAGCTGTTCCTGTAGCACGACCGAAAAAATACTCCGGTTGCCCATCGAAAGCTCTCTGCGCATATCGGCGATATGCACCTCCGGCAAAGGTTTTCCGTTGATCCGGTGCGGCATTTCCAGGAGAACGTATTCTCCTTTTCTGGCCATGGCGAAGGAGTAGATGCTGGGGGTCGCGCTGCCCAGGAGGAGAATCGCGTTTTCGTTTTTCGCGCGGCTCAGGGCGATTTCCCGCGCGTCATACTGGGGAAAGCTTTCGGAAAAAAAGCTGGGTTCATGCTCTTCGTCCACGATGACTGCGCCGAGATGCTCTACGGGAGCGAAGACCGCGGAACGAGCGCCGATGACGACCCTGGCCTCGCCCCTTCGGATCCTTCTCCATTCGTCGAACCTCTCCCCAGCCGTCAGGCGGGAGTGAAGCACAGCGGCAAGGCTGCCGAACCGGCCTTCAAACCAGCTGACCATCTGGGCTGTCAGAGCGATTTCAGGAACCAGGACGATGACGCTTTTCCCCTGCTCGAGGCATGCCTGAGCCAGACGCATATACACTTCCGTTTTGCCGGACCCCGTTACGCCGTGCAGGATAAAGCAGCGGCGGTTCGGCCCGGGCTTCTGTCCGGAACAGCTTTGAAGGGCAAAGAGCAATTCCCCGAGTACCTCTTCCTGTTCTTCGGAAAGCGTATGCTCGTTTCCGCTCAGCGGATAGATCAGGGGCGCCCGTTTCAGCTCCCTTTGATAAACGTCGATCACGCCGTCTTTCTGCAGCTCGTCCAGCAGCGGCTTTGGATCATGCACGACCGCCCGGATGTCCTTGAGAGAATGTTCCTCTCTGTCCGACAGGTAAGAAAGAAGAATCTTCTTTCGTACCGCCCGCTTGCCGACGTTTTCCTGATACCTGATCAGCTCTTCCTTTTGGAGCGCGCACCGAACGGCGGTTTCGGTTTTTACATGCACCTTGTTGCCGCGCATTTGGGCGGGAATCATCAGCCGGAGCGCCGTGGACATCGTGCAGTGGAAGCACTCGCAGATTTCCTCCGCCAGTTTTAGCAGATGCGGAAGGATCGCCGGGTAATCTTCCAGGGGCTCGATGATGTCCCGGATTTTGCCAGGTTCCACGGAAGAGGTCTCCGAAAGGGACAGGATGTATCCCTCCGTTGTCCTTTGCCCAAAAGGAATTTTGACCCGCCAGCCCGCCGTGAGCTCCATGCCGTCCGGAATCCGGTAATCAAATACCTTATCCAGCGCCGAGGCGTTGATATCGACGATCACTCTTGCGTACAAAGCATCTTCTCCAAATCAGCGTCCGGCCTGATACAGTTCCATCGCCTTGTTCAGAATGATCTCCGAGACTTCCTTTTTGGTCATCATGGGGAAGGATTCCTGATGGTTTTCCGTAATCAGGGTGACGATATTGGTATCCACGTCAAAGCCCGCTCCCGGCCTGGTCACGTCGTTCGCCACGATCATGTCCAGGTTCTTTCTGTGCAGTTTGCCGGAGGCGTTGTCCAGAAGGTTCTCCGTTTCGGCGGCGAAGCCGACCAGGATCTGTCCCTTCCGTTTATTCTGACCGACGGCGGCGGCGATATCCTCGTTCTCCACCAGGGTCAGATGGAGGGGCTGTCCCTTTTCCTTCTTGATCTTCTGCTCTGCACGTTCCATAGGACGGTAATCCGCGGGAGCGGCGGACTGAATGATGATATCCTGATTCCTGCATTCCCGCATCATGGCCTGATACAGGTCCTCCGTCGTTTCAACGCTGATCACACGGCAATGGGCGGGAGCGGGGATGGACACCGGACCGCTGACCAGGGTGACCTCCGCCCCGCGGGCGGCGGCTGTTTCCGCAATGGCATAGCCCATTTTCCCGCTGGAGCGGTTGGTGATGAAGCGTACCGGGTCGATCGCCTCCCGGGTCGGGCCGGCCGTGACAAGGACGCGAAGCCCGCGCATGGAATCGTCGCTGTTCAAAAGATGAAGGATCTCTTCCGTGATTTCTTCCGGCTCCGACATCCGGCCGATACCAGAATCCCCGCAGGCCAGCAGCCCCCCGGCCGGGCCGATCATATGAACGCCCCGGTCCTTGAGAAGCTTTACGTTCGCCTGGGTCGCCGGGTGTTCCCACATGGCAGTGTTCATGGCCGGGGCTACCAGCACGGGGGCTTTGGTAGCCAGCACGGTGGTGGAAAGCATATCGTCCGCAATGCCGTGGGCCATCTTCGCCAGGATATTGGCCGTAGCCGGCGCAATGACAAACACGTCCGCTTTCTGGGCCAGGGCGATATGCTCTACCTCAAAAGCCACGGGCGGGGCGAAGGTATCCACCACGACCGGGTTGCCGGAAAGCGTCTGAAACGTCAGCGGCGCGGCCAGCTTGACGGCGTTCTCCGTCATGATCACATGAACCTCAGTCCCCGCCTTTTTCAGCCTGGAAACGATTTCGCAGGCTTTATAAGCGGCGATGCCTCCGCTCACGCCGAGCACCACGACCGGTTTTTTCTGATCAGCCATCAGTTTTCCTCGTCTTCGATATTGCGGTGATAAACCAGCAGGCCGCGGTTGATCTCGTCCACCGCGACGGATACGGGCTTTCTATCTTTGGGGTCCACCAGTGGCTGGGAGCCGTCGATCAGTTCCCGCGCGCGCTTGGCGGAAGCAACCACCAGGGTATAGCGGCTGTCTACTTTTTCACAGATTTCGTCAATGGGCGGCTTGTTGATAGGCATAATTTCCTCCTTCTTCCGTTCACTCTTCCTCAACGACGGGAAGATAACGGGCTGTACTCAGTTTTTCAGCTTCAATGATGGTCTTCAGCTGGCCAAAGGCCGTGTCCAGATCATCGTTGATGATCGTATAGTCGTACATGCCGACGTGCTGAACTTCTTCATGGGCGTTGTGCACCCGGCGGTTAATTTCCACCGGATCATCCGTATTCCGGGTATGCAGGCGTTCCCGGAGCGCTTTGAAGCTCGGCGGCAGGATAAAAATGGAAACGCAGTCGTCCGCGTTTTTTAGTACCTGCCTGGCCCCCTGCGGATCGATGTCGAGCAGCACGTTCTTTCCCTCGGCCATCAGTTTGGAAACCTGACTTTTTAGCGTGCCGTAGCGGTTGCCGTGCACCGTCGCGTGTTCCAGGAAGGCGTCCTTTTCCAGCAGCTCGTCGTATTCCTCGTCGCTGATGAAAAAATAATGCACGCCTTCTATTTCGTAATCCCTTTTCGGCCTCGTCGTAACGCTGACAGAAAAAGAAAAAGACGGATCGTGCTCCAGCAGAAGATTTGCCAGCGTCCCTTTTCCGGTACCGGAAGGGCCGGATATTACCAGAAGCATCTGCTTGCGGTTCTCAATCATGATCGTGTACCTTTCTGCTTGATGTACAGAGGATAGCAAAGACTTATTCTGCGTTCTGAATCTGCTCGCGGAGCTTCTCGATCTCGTTTTTGGCTTTGACAGCCAGATCCGTCAGCTCAAGCACCGGAGATTTGGAAGCGATGGTATTGGCTTCCCGGTTCATTTCCTGGATCAGGAAATCCAGCTTTTTCCCCACGGGCTCCGCGCTGGAAAGAAGAACCTCCATCTGGCTGATGTGGGATTTTAAGCGGGACAGCTCCTCATCGACCGCCGTCCGGTCGGAAAACAGGGCCACTTCCTGGGCCAGCCTGTCCTCCGGCACTGATACCCCCATGGCCTGCATTCTGGCTGCCAGCTGTTTGGCATAGAGCGCGGGCGCTTCTTGGGCGGGGACCTCCATCTTGTCGCGCAGGTCGGAAAGACAGTTCAGATGGTAGGACAGATCCGCCAGCAGCGCGTCGCCTTCCCTGCCCCGCATCTCTTTGACCCGGTTCAGGGCCCCGGAAAGGGCTTCGCACAAAAGGCCTGTAACCGCTTCTTCATCCTCCGGGGAATTCTTTTCCGTCAGCACGCCAGGGACCGACGCGTAATAGGAAGCGGGCGGCAGATCCGTCTCATCCGGCAGATAGTGGACCACCATTTCTTCCACGGCGTGGACATACTGGGACAGCAGCGACACGTTCAGCTCCACAAATGAAGCGTCTTCCCGATGGTTCTGGTAGGTAACGGTAATGTCCACATGTCCGCGGGAAAGCGCCGCGGACACCTGTTTCCGCACCACATCCTCCATAGAAAGGAGACTGCGCGGCATCCTGATATTCAGGTCCAGAAAACGGTGATTCACCGTCCGGATTTCAACCGCCAGTTCACGTTCGTCACGATAGGCGCTGGCATACCCATATCCCGTCATACTCTGCAAAGGCACCCCTCCCTTCCAAATTGGGCCGAAGCGACAGGACATCTATATGATTATAACATGAAACCTTGTTTCTGAAAAGACAGGGAAAACAGGTTTTGAAGTGAAAACCTTGGATTTTGCCGATAAAAAAATCATCGTGGCCGAAATGTGTCGGCGTATTGACATTTTCAGGTTTGGTTGCTAAAATCATCAGCGGAATCAGAGATCAGGAAGTGCTGTTTTCTGTTCATATCGGTTCTTGAGCTTCCAGCATCGGAGGGATTCTGCCTTGGCAAAAAAGAAAGGGATCAAGCCCGTCATTGAAAACCGAAAAGCGCGGCATGATTACTTCGTGGAAGAATCCTATGAATGCGGCATCGAATTAAAGGGCACGGAAGTAAAGTCTCTCCGCCAGGGAAAAGGCAACCTGAAAGAAAGCTTCGCCCATGTAAAAAACAACGAGGTTTTCGTGGAGGGAATGCACATCAGCCCCTACGAGCAGGGCAGCTATTACAACACCGATCCTCTGCGTCCCAAGCGCCTGCTTCTGCACAAAAGTGAAATCAGGAAGCTGGGCGGTCTGGTACAGCGCCAGGGCTACACGCTGATTCCGCTTTCGGTGTATCTCAAAGACGGGCGGATGAAAATGTCCCTAGGCCTGTGCGTGGGCAAGCATCTGCACGACAAGCGGGACGCCATGGCGCAGCGGGACGTGCAGCGCGATATTCACCGGGCCCTGCGGGAGCAGAACCGGTGAACAAAGATCATTTTATGGGGGTGTAAAGGTTTCGACGGGGATTGTCGGGAGTATGGCAAGCGAGCCGCGGACCCAGACCGCGTTAAAACCGGGAACTTAAAATTAACTGACAACGATAATCTCGTTCTCGCGGCGGCTTAACGCTGCGCGTCGCCGTCAAGCGCCTACTGCTTGACCCAGCGGCGTCATCGAAGTAGGGAACGGGTCTGCATAAGCTTTGCTGCAGACCGGCACCATGAAGCTACTGAATCTGTCAGCCGGCTACGGGGCGTACAGAGAAGGGAATGTCAAAACCGCCGCTGCGCTCGGAGAAAGCTGTAAGCTTGAGTCTTCGGACAGGAGTTCGATTCTCCTCACCTCCACCAAAGAGAAAACCGCGAGAAATCGCGGTTTTCTTGTTTTCTCCCTTGTAGAGGGCGTTTTCGTTTTCTAAGCCCTTTGAATATTTTCTAAGATTTTATAAGAATTTATAGGGTTTTGTAATCCCATGCAAAACGAAATGCAAAACGGAAAACCCGCCCAAATGGGCGGGCGTTGTTTTATCGGTTGATTTCATAGGAGATCAGATCTCCGTTTTCGCCGCTGATATCCAGGGCGAAAACATGACGGGCGCCGGTTTCGTCCACGTAGGCGAAGCCGTTGTTCGGGATGTCCCCGTTAAAGGTTGTCAGCACCAGCAGGGACGTTTCCGGGGTGAGCTCCTGCTGGGTGAAAAGGATCTCCGTGTCAAACTGGGCTGATCCGTCGCCGAGGTCCTGATAGTTGATGGCCAGGAATTCAAAATCACGCAGGACGGCCAGAGGGGTGATCAGCACCCCCGCCGCTTCGCTTTCGGTGCTGGCGGTAAACAGATAATAGGGCGTGTCGGTTTCTTTGCTCCAACTTAAATTCACAGCCGCTTCCGCCTCCGGGGCTCCCGGTGCCGGGGCTGCGCCGGACATGATGTGGCCGTCAGCTTTGGAGAAGGAAATCACCGCTTCCGTCCCGTCGTGGTCTCCGCTTTCTTCATAGACCACGCTGACCTGGTTTTCTTCAATTTCGATCCGCACCGGCCAGTAGACGTCTTCATTTTCGTTGGAGACCTGCCAGAGCAGTTTTCCGTCCGGCGAAATACAGGTCAGAAGGTTCTGATAATAGCCGATCATGTAAATGGTTCCGTCGCTGTCCACCGCGTGGGAAACGCCTCCGCCCACGTTCGGCAGATCCAGGGACCAGAGGATGTTGTCATACATCTTGGGCCCGATGTCGTAGGCGGTCAGGTTCGCCCCGGAATACCAAAGCAGGACCCGGTTTTCCTCCGTTCCGCCGCCAAAGACAGACAGGCTGGAGATTTCGGAAATGTTGTAATCCGTCATGCTCATGCGGCAAAGGTACTGGATTTCGCTGTCATACACCGCGGCGTATATGGTTTCGGACATGTTGACATCGTCTTTTCGGATGACCACGCGGTAGGTGTGCTGCGGATCAGACCAGAATTCCTCCACCAGGGTTCCCACAGCGTTGAACTGATCGTATTCCGGATGGTCCCCCAGGGCGTCGAAGGCAGAGGTTTCCCCCTCCTTCTCATACGTATCGCCGCTGCCGGACAGGTAGGCCGTCTGGATATACCCCCAGACGCCCATATAGCAGCAGTAGATAAACGTATCCGAAACCTGCAGGCAGTCCGTTACCTCCGTACCCAGGGGCACTTTGGCGAGACGGGCGGATGAAGCGGAAGCCTTTTCCCGGAGAGACACCCATTCGTTGCAGTTGACCACTTCCATCGTCCCGTAGATGGCCGGGTACAGCCCCTCATATTTTTTAACGACGGACGCGTCCTGCCGGGTGACGTTGTAGTTTGCCTTGCGCAGATACGAGGAAGAGATATATCCGCTGCTGCCGTTGTATTCGCAGTATACATAGTTTCCGATATCTTTGACGCAGGAGGTCACCACCGCGCCGACAGGCACACGGGCCACCCGGCTCGAGGAGGATGAAGGGCCGGAATGCATGGTGGCGTATTCCACGACGTTGACCACCATCTGGTTGGGCAGAATCCCGTCTTCCTCCGTATAATCCGTACTGCCGAGATACTGGCTGAGGATGTAGCCGCTTTTCCCGTTATACTCACAGAAGATAAAGCCGTCGAAAGCCTCCGTGCAGTGGGTTACCAGTTCTCCCAAATAGACCTTGGCCAGCCTCTGCGAGGAGGTGCTGGGCTCCGCGCGCAGAGAGACCCATTCGCTGCAGCGGACGACCCGCATGACCTCTGTGACCGCTCCCACGGCCTGCGCCGGAATCAGCGCGGACAACAAAGCCAATGAAAGCAGCAGACAAAAAAGTCGTTTCACCATGCATCTTCCTTTCTTATTGGGCCGGCCGCGCGGCGGAGAAAACTCAGGAACAGTACCCGCGCAGCACCCGCTGATCAGAGGATTTCATCGTGCAATATCTCTTCCTTGCCGATCCTGATCTTCCCGGTAATCCGCACATACTGAACCGTCCCGTTTTCCGCGGCCGCTTCCGCGCGAATGATTCCCCCGGGCTGCTGAATATCTGTCCTGACGATGCCGCTGCCCTCTCTCGACGCCAGCCAGGCGCCGATGGCGGTGCTTCCGCTGCCGCATCCTGTTTCCCAGACCAGTGTATCACTTTTTTTGACAAAAACAAGCGGTTTCATATAATTTGCCCGGCTGTTCCACAACAAAAGACCGACGGACGCGTCCGGCAGCTCCCGAGCCTTTTCTTTGAGAAGCGCTTCCGCCGTCGTCCTGTCCAGTCGGACGTCTGAAAGAATCAGGTGGGCGATTCCCTCCATGCGGACCAGCACGGCGTCCAGGTCCCCAAGCCTGATGGGCGTCAGATCTAGAATGGGAGGCATTTCCACCGTCCCTTCCCAGAAGCGGTCGGACATGCGCCAAGCGGCACAGGAAATGACGCCGTTTGCCCCGGACACCTCCAGGGGAACGACGGTTTTTCCGATCGCCCCTTCCCGTTTTACCAGATACGCAGCCGTCGCCATGGCGGCGTTTCCGCAGAACTCCCCGCCCATCATCTGCAGTCTGGCTTTGGCGTCCGTCTTCAGCGGGGGCTGAAGGTAGCCCACCTGCTCGCAGCGCCGCATCAGCAAATCCGTCACCTGGCCCCGGTCTTTTTCTTCCACCGGATCCAGCACCAGGCAGGTCGTGTTGCCGGTCGGGTCGAAGGTCACATATCGCACAGGTTTCATTGCTCTCTGATTCTCCTGAGGAATTGAATGGTTCTCTCCTGCGAAGGATGGTCGATGACGTCCGAAGGTTTCCCCTGCTCGATGATCACGCCGCCGTTCATAAAGACCACCCAATCGGAAACATCCCTGGCAAACGCCATTTCATGGGTCACGATGACCATGGTCATTTTCTTTTCCGCCAGCTTTCGGATGACCCGGAGGATTTCTCCGGTCAATTCCGGGTCCAGCGCGGAGGTAGGCTCGTCAAAAAAGAGGATCTTCGGGTTCATGGCCAGGGCCCTGGCGATGGAGACGCGCTGCTGCTGACCGCCGGAGAGCTGATAGGGATATGCGTCCGCCTTATCGGACAGGCCCATCTGTTCCAGCAGGTCCCGAGCTTCCCACTCCACTTCGCGCTTTTCTCTTTTCTGCACCAGGATCGGCGCTTCCATGACGTTTTTCAGCACGGAATAGTGTGGAAAAAGATTAAAATTCTGGAATACCAGGCCGAACATGTTCCGAACCTGCTGCAACGTCGCGTTTCCTGCGTAAACAGCATTCCCGTCCTGATCTTTGGCGGCGTACACCCCGTCATAGATCAGGTCTCCCCCGTCCATGGTTTCCAGAAGCGTAGCGCAGCGAAGCAGGGTCGATTTCCCGCTGCCGCTCGGGCCGATGATAGAGAGCACCTGGCTTTGCTCCACGTTCAGATTGAGATCCGTCAAAACGGTATTGCCGCCGAAGTTTTTCCGGCAGTGCCTGATTTCAAGTAAGGAATTCAAAGACAGTCCCTCCTTTACCGATAATAATTGAGGCCTTTTTCCACCCTGCCCATGGTGAAGTCCACCAGCAGATTAAAGATGTAGTAGAACAGGCCCGCCACCAGGAAGGGCACGAAGCTCGTCTGGGAGTTGGCGATCTGTTTGCCGATCGTGAACATTTCCTGATAGGAAACGGTAAAGGCCATCGAGGTATCCTTTACCAGGGTGACGACTTCGTTGGTGATGCTCGGCATGATGCGCTTGATCACCTGAGGCAGAATGATTCTCATGAAGGTCTGCCATTTGGAATAGCCCAGCACCTCCGCCGCCTCATACTGGCCGATGGACATGGACTCGATTCCGCCGCGGTAGATTTCAGCGAAATACGCCGCGTAATTGATGGAAAAGGCCACCACCACCGGAATCAGCTTGTTTCTCGACACGCTGAGCCCGAAGAGATAATACGGGCCGTAGGTCACGGCCAGCAGCTGCAGCATCAGCGGGGTGCCGCGCAAAACGGAAATGACGAAGCGGGTCACGCCGGAAACGATTTTGTTTTTGCTCATTCTGAGCATCGCCACCAGCATGCCCAGCGGCAGGGAGAACAGAAGCGTCAGAAAGAAGATGGCGCAGGTCTTGCCGAAGCCCTCGCTCATCTTCATGACCATGGTTGTCAGCGTCATGCAAACTCCTTCCCGCGTTCAAAGCGGAAAAAAAGAAATTTCCCGGGAACCCGAAGGCTTCCCGGGGCTTGTGAATGAAAAGCGGAATCAGTCCTTATTCAGGAAGAGCAGGTTGTTCACGATGTCCGGATACTTCGCCGCAATTTCAGCGTAGGTGCCGTTTTCAACCAACTGCTTGACCGCGCCTTCGATCTTTTCACAAAGGGCCGCGTCGCCGCTGCGGAAAGCGATCCCGTACTGTTCCGCGCCGAGGTTTTCATTGAGGACGACCAGCTGGTCCTTGTTGGCCACGTAAGCGGCGGCCACGGGCAGATCCACAAACACGGCGTCCACGGCGTTGCCTTCGAGCTCCGTGAAGCACATCAGGAAGCTCTGGCAGGTAACCAGCTCAGAGAAGGTGGCGGTCAGGTCGGCCAGGTCTCCGTTCAGGAGAGCTTCGCCGGAGGTGCCGAGCTGCACGGCGACGGCCTTGCCGGCCAGATCGGCGGAAGAGGCGATGCCGCTGTCCGCTTTGACGACCAGCACCTGCGTATTGTCATAGTAAGGGGCAGAGATCACATAGCCAGCTTCCTTCATGCTGTCCAGAATCGTCATGCCGGACCAGACGCAGTCGCACTCTTTGTTGTCCAGCTGGATCAGCTTATTGTCCCAGTCCACGGCGAAGATTTCAAAATCAAGGCCCAGAAGATCACAGGCGGCTTTGCAGATTTCCACATCGAAGCCGGTGTATTCCCCGTCATCCCCCATATAGCTGAAGGGCGGGTATTCCGGGTCAATGCCCATGACGAAGGTATCGGCCAGCGCCGCAAAGGAAACAGTAAGCAGGGCCAGCGCCAGTACCAGAGAAAGACATTTCTTCATAAAATAAAATCCTCCCTTGGCTCCGGATTCCCGAAGCGAATGTTCAGTTCGTTTATTACGTTATCACTTTATCGTAATAAAGTCAACTCATTTTGAGCTTCCGAAAGTGTTCTGATTGTTTTTTTGCGGTATTTCGTTCTCTTTTCTCCCCAGGGAATCGTCATTGACCCTGCGGATCCGCTTCATTTATGAAACAAATTTGTAATAAAAAAGTCATGATTTCATCATTTCCAAATGGTATATGATTTGGTATAATATTCTCAAGCATGTATGATGCTTAAAATTCGTGTGTTCAGAAAAGGAGGCTCTCAAATCATGAAGAAATTTGTCGCTCTGCTTCTGGCTGCCATGATGGCGCTTACCGTCTGCTCCGCTCTGGCGGAAGATCTGAAAGTCGCGATGATCACCGACTACGGCGATATTACCGACCAGTCCTTTAACCAGACCACCTACGAAGCCGCCAAAGCCTGGTCCGAGGCCAACGGTGTGGATTTCGTTTATTACAAGCCCGCTTCCGACTCCGACCAGGACCGCATCACCTCCATTGAAAAGGCGATCAACGACGGCTACAACGCCCTGATCATGCCTGGCTACGCCTTCGCGCCGGCGATCGTCGCCACCGTCGAAGATTATTCCGACATCAAGTTCATCGCGCTGGACGTGTCTGAGTTCGACCTGCAGGACGCTCACGGCACCTCTGCCGATTTCTCCTGGGTCTATCCTGAAAACCTGTACAGCGCTGTGTATCAGGAAGAGCTGTGCGGCTACATGGCCGGCTACGCCGCTGTGAAGCTGGGCTACAAGAAGCTGGGCTTCCTGGGCGGCATGGCGGTTCCCGCTGTCGTCCGTTATGGCTATGGCTTCGTGCAGGGCGCGGACGCTGCCGCTGCTGACATGGGCCTGACCGACGTGGAAATCAAGTATGTGTACGGCAACCAGTTCTATGGCGACGCTGACATCACCGCCTACATGGACACCTGGTATGCCGGCGGCACTGAAGTGGTCTTCGCCTGCGGCGGCGGCATCTTCACCTCTGCCGGTGAAGCGGCTTCCAAGGTCGGCAAGAAGGTGATCGGCGTTGACGTGGACCAGGCTGCCACCATCGATGGCCTCTACGGCGCCGGCATCACCGTGACTTCTGCCATGAAGGGTCTGGCCGCGACGGTCAAATCTCAGCTGGACGCGCTCAAGAACGGCACTTTCGCCGGCGGCAAGGTGGAGAACCTGGGCCTGGTGGGCGAAGATCCTGACGCCAACTTCGTGCAGATCGCTCCTTCCACCCAGTTCGCCGACGGCTTCACCGCGGACGATTACAAGGCGCTGGTGGCCAAGATGTTCAAGGGCGAAATCACCGTGTCCAACGACATCACCGCTGAACCCGCTGTCACCGCCGTGACCGTGGACTATCAGGGCAACATCAAGTAAGAATCTCAGACGATTCCGGGGATGGATATCTTCATCCCCGGATTTTTGACAAAAGCCCCTGTTCTCCGTTTCCTCGCGGCGAGCCGAGGCTTTTGTCAGAAATAGGATTTCTTTTAAGTCAGGAGGAGATCGCTTTGGATAGTCCCTATGCCATTGAAATGCTGAACATCACCAAGCGGTTCCCCGGCATCATCGCCAACGACAACATCACCCTGCAGCTGCGCAAGGGCGAGATTCACGCGCTGCTGGGTGAAAACGGCGCCGGGAAAAGCACGCTGATGAGCGTTCTGTTCGGCCTGTACCAGCCGGAAGAAGGCATCATCAAGAAGGACGGTGTTGAGGTCAAAATCAAGGACCCGAACGACGCCAATGCCCTGGGGATCGGCATGGTTCACCAGCACTTCAAGCTGGTGGAATGCTTTACCGTGCTGGACAACATCATCCTGGGCGTGGAACCTGTCTGTTCGCTTGGCTTTCTGCGGAAAAAGGAAGCGCGCGAAAAGGTGATCGCGCTGTCCAAAAAATACGGACTGGACGTTGATCCAGACGCGAAGATCCAGGACATCACCGTCGGCATGCAGCAGCGCAC
>DGRV01000096.1:0-60893 GCA_002391225.1 Christensenella sp. UBA4379 | reverse complement strand
AGCGCACCGAGATCCTCAAGATGCTGTACCGCGACAACGAAATCCTGATCTTTGACGAGCCGACCGCCGTTTTGACCCCGCAGGAAATTGACGAGCTGATGCAGATCATGCGGAACCTTGCGGCGGAAGGAAAATCCATCCTCTTTATCAGCCACAAGCTTGCGGAAATCATGGCCGTGGCTGACCGCTGCACGGTTCTGCGCAAGGGCAAGTATATCGGCACGGTGGAAACCAAGAACACCACCATGGAGGAGCTGTCCGCCATGATGGTCGGCCGCAACGTCAACTTCCACGTCGACAAGAAGCCCTGCGTTCCCGGCGAAACGGTGCTGGAAGTGCGGAACATGACCGTGGCCTCCAAGACCCATAACAACAACGCCGTCAAGAACGTTTCCTTCAAGGTAAGACGGGGCGAAATTGTCTGTATCGCCGGCATCGACGGCAATGGCCAGTCGGAGCTGGTATACGGCCTGACCGGGCTGGAGCCGCTGAGCAGCGGCGAGATTCTGTTGGACGGCAAGGACATCACCAAGTCCTCCATCCGAAAGCGCTCCATGTCCGGCATGAGCCATATCCCGGAGGACCGGCACAAGCACGGCCTGGTGCTGGATTATTCCCTCGAATATAACATGATCCTCCAGACCTATTTTGAATCCAAGTTTACCGACCGGATCGGCTTCCTGCGCAGGAAGAACATCCGTGCCTATTCCGACAGGCTGATCGACCAGTACGACGTCCGTTCCGGCCAGGGTTCTGTGACGACGGCGCGTTCCATGTCCGGCGGCAACCAGCAAAAGGCGATCATCGCCCGCGAGCTGGACAAGCAGCCGGAAATCCTGGTGGCCGTTCAGCCCACCCGCGGCCTGGACGTGGGCGCTATCGAATACATCCACAAGCAGCTGGTCGCCCAGCGGGACGCCGGGAAGGCCGTGTTGCTGATCTCCCTGGAGCTGGACGAGGTGATGGACGTACCGGACCGAATCCTGGTCATGTATGAAGGGGAAATCGTCGGCGAGCTGGATCCCAAGAAGACTACGCAGGAAGAGCTGGGCCTGTACATGGCCGGCGCGAAGAGAGATGAGGTGAGCGTATGAAAAATCTGCTGAAACGGCAGGGAGTGCAATCCTTCATTGCCTCCATCATCTGCATCCTGCTCGGCCTGTTCATCGGTTATATCGTGCTGCTGTTCATCAACCCGCAGGGAGCCGGCCAGTCCATCGTGGACGTGGTTCGCAACTTCTTTACCTGGTCGCGGCCGCAGCAGCAGCTCAAGCAGTTCGGCAACACCCTGGCCAAGACCATCCCGCTGATCATGTGCTCCCTGAGCATCCTGTTTTCCTACAAGGTAGGCCTGTTCAACATCGGCGCTGCCGGGCAGTATGTGGCCGGGGCCTGCGCGAGCCTGTACGCGGCGCTCGCCTGGGGCTGGGGCTGGCTTCCCTGCATGCTGTTCGCGGTGGTCGCTTCCTCCCTGCTCGGTGCCATCGTGGGCATCCTGAAATCCTACCGCAACGTCAACGAGGTGATCTCGGGCATCATGCTGAACTGGATCGCCCTGTACACTACCAACACCGTCCTTTCCAACGTCAAGGAAACGGCCAGCCCGTACACGATGTACTTAAACAAGGTGAACCCCTCCGCCCTCCTGCCCACCATGGGGCTGGATCAGCTGTTCAACAAGAATTCCTACGTGACCATCGCCGTGCCGCTGGCCCTGATCATCGCCATCGTGGTGGCCGTCCTGCTGACCAAGACAAAATTCGGCTACGAGCTGCGGGCCACGGGCATGAACAAAAACGCCGCGCGCTATGCCGGTATGGCGGAAAACCGGAACATCATCCTGACGCTGATGATCTCCGGTGCTCTGGCCGGCCTGGGCGCGTCCATGCTGTACCAGACCGGATATATGCGCTGGGAATGCACCCAGTCCTCCGTGCCGGCCATGGGCTTTAACGGCATCGCCGCTGCCTTCCTGGGCGGGCTGAACCCCATCGGCGCGATCTTCTCTTCCTTCTTTATCCAGCACATCACGGACGGCGGACAGTACGTGAACACGAATTACTATTCATCCCAGATTTCCGACGTGATTTCCTCTGTGATCATTTATCTGTGCGGCTTCGTGCTCTTTATCAAGCTGTCCATGAACCGGATGATCCGCCGGAGTGAAGAAAAGAAAGGAGTGAAGAAATAATGCTTCTGCTGGTTCAATACACTCTGATCTTCTCCTCGGTTCTTCTGCTGGTCGCCCTGGGCGGCTGTATTTCCGAACATTCCGGCATTATCAACCTGGGGCTGGAAGGCATCATGGTCATCGGCGCTCTGGGCGGTGCTCTGGTGATGAGCCGGTTTTCCACCCTGCCCCCCGCCATGATGGTCATTCTCGCCATGCTGGCGGCCATTGTGCTCGGGATGCTGTACTCCTGCCTGCTGGGCATAGCGGCCATTCACTTTAAGGCTGACCAGACGCTGATCGGCACCGCCATGAACCTGCTGGCCACCGCCGCCGCGACCGTGTTCGTGAAAGCCATGAACACCGCCGCCAACCCGGACAACCATTCCTCCGAGATCGAATACGTGGCCGCCCGCAAAATGTTCATCGTGAACATCAACGGCTTTGAGTTCAACTGGTTCATGCCGCTGGCGATTATCGTCGTCATCCTGGTCTATCTGTTCCTGTACAAGAACAAGCTCGGCCTTCGGCTGATGGCGTGCGGCGAACACCCGCAGGCCGCGGACTCCGTGGGCATCAACGTGTATAAAACCCGCTGGATGGGCGTGCTGATTTCGGGCGCTTTGGCCGGACTGGGCGGGCTTTGCTACATCCTAGCCGGCGTATCCCTGTGGAAGTTTGAAAACGGCGTCGCCGGCTTCGGCTTCCTGGCCCTGGCCGTCATGATCTTCGGCCAGTGGAAGCCTTTCCGCATTGCCCTCGCCGCCCTGCTGTTCGGCTTCTTCCGGGCGCTCAGCAACGTGTATACCGGTTTTGATTTCCTGGCGGCGCTGAACCTGCCCAGCACGGTGTACAACATGTTGCCCTATATCATTTCCCTGATCGTGCTGATCTTCTTCTCCAAGAACTCCGCCGCCCCGAAGGCGGAGGGCATCCCTTACGACAAGGGAAGCCGCTGATTCGGCCGTGGTTCTGTATCTTTTATTCGAGCTCCCTCCACGTGAGGGAGCTCTTTTTTTATCCGTTTTATCCTAAAAAGAACATATGTACATCTTTCTTCCCGGAAACGCTTATGATATAATCCGGGGCGAGGAGGATTTCGAAGATGTTTATCAAAGGCTTTACCTATGGATATGACGGACGGCGCGGCGATTACCGTTCGTCGGAGGCTGAGCTCTCGATGCGGCGGCTTTCCGCCCTGGGCGGAGATTGGGCCGCCCTGGCCTTCACCGTCAGGCAGGATACCTTTCATTCCACCGTCATCCGCCCCGATTACCGGTGGACGGTGACAGACGCGGACGTAGTTTGCGCCGTCAAAAAGCTGCACAGCATAGGGCTCAAAGTCTGCATGAAGCCCATGGTCAACTGTGGGGACGGCGTCTGGCGGGCGAACATCCGTTTTCCCGAGCCGGAAAGGGGAAAAACGGATTACTGGGGAGAATGGTTTTCAAGCTATACGGCGTTTCTCACCCATTACGCGGAGCTGGCGCAGGAAACCGGATGCGAAATGTTCTGCGTCGGCTGTGAAATGCTCGGAACGGAAGGAAAAGAAGCCCACTGGCGGAAAACCATCGAAGAGGTCAGGTCCGTCTATGAGGGGCCCTTGGTTTATAATACCAACCACGGGAAAGAATGGGGCGTCGCTTGGTGGGACGCGGTGGACTATATTGGGACGTCCGCCTATTTCAAAGTGGCCGGACAGCCGGGCGACAGTCTGGAAAACATGATCGCCGGGTGGGACCGGCAGAAGGACAGCTTGCGCAAACTGTCCCAAACCCTTGGAAAACAGATCCTCTTTATGGAAATCGGCTGCAGAAGCGCGCAGGGCTGCGCCATGATGCCCTACGATTTTTCGCACCGCGAATTTCCCTATGATGAGGAGGAGCAGGCCAGCTTCTACGAATCCTGCTTTCAGTCCATGTGGAAGGAAGATTGGTTCGCCGGCTTCTTCTGGTGGGACTGGCCGACCAAGCTGCCGGAGAATGAAAAAACGCCCGGCTTCTCTGTGATCGGGAAAAAGGCAGAGCAAACTGTGAAAGAATGGTATCGGCGGGACAGATAAAACAGCTTTTTTAAAAACCAGTCAAAGGACACCATGGATCATTCTAAGTTAAACAAATAGATGGAGGGACAGCGTATGGGAAACTACCGTAATTTTACCCTTGCCACCTACTTTGTCGCGCATGCGGCCGCCCGGGTCACCCGACAGGAGCTGGAAGACCAGCTGGACTTCGTCCTGCGCCACCTCAAGCTGGATAAGGTGTATCTGGAGCCATGGCGCGGCGAGCTGGCCTCTCACGAGCAGATCGAAATGATCAAAGAGGTTTTCCAGAACCATGGGGTTCACGTGTCCGGCGGTCTCACGACGGTCATCCTCACACCGGAGGGAGAAACGCCCAAGGCCCGGCTGTTCGACACCTTCTGCTACAACGATCCAAAGATGCTGGCCCGGCTTCGGGAAGCAGTGACCTTCACCGCCTCGCATTTTGACGAGTTTATCATCGACGACTTTTTCTTTACCAACTGCACCTGCGCGGACTGCGTCCGGGAAAGAGACCGCTTTAATCAGCAGAACGGAATTAAGGACGGCAGCTGGGAAAAATACCGGTTGGATCTGCTCCGGCGCGTCAGCATCGAGGATATCCTGAAGCCGGCGAAGGAAGTAAATCCCCATTGCCGGGTCATCATCAAGTACCCCAACTGGGCGGAAAGCTACCAGGAGACCGGCTACAATCCCGCTGATCAGCGAAAGCTGTTCGATATGCTCTACACGGGCACGGAAACCAGGGACCCGGTTACCACAGACCAGCATCTCCCCCGGTATCTCAGCTTTTCCCTGATGACGTATTTTGAAAACATGTGGCCGGACCATAACGGCGGCGGATGGTTCGATAACTTTGACACCCACATTACGGAGCATTATCTGGAGCAGGCGTACCTGACGGCGTTTTCCCGCCCAAAGGAGCTGATGGTGTTCTGCTTCCAGTCCATGGCGGATCATATGTACACACCCGCTCTTGGGTATCAGCTGGAGAAATTGGACCGAACGCTGGACGGGGCCGGCACGCCTGCAGGCATCGTCTGCTATCTGCCGGATCACTGCCAGGGAGAAGATAACGTGCAGGATTTCCTGGGGATGAACGGTCTGCCCATCGTTTGCTCCCCTTATTTCCCGGCTAAGGAAAAGCAGATCCTGCTGACCCGCTCTTCCGCCTGCGACCCGGACATCCTGGAGAAGCTGAACGCCTATCTGTCCACAGGCGGGACCGCGATCGTCACCAGCGGGTTCATGGAAGCCCTCCAGGGCAAGGGGATCGAACGGTTTACCTCTATCCGTCTTCGGGGCCGTCAGGCAACGGTGGACCGCTACCGGGTCGAGGAAGAAAACGGCCGCGGCTACCTGTACCCGTTTGGCAAAAAGCCCGTGTCTCTGCCCGTGCCGGAATTCAGAAACAATTCCACCTGGGCCGTCGTCAAGGGCATGCATGACGAAGAAAGCTATGGCATGCTCCTCAAGGACAACTATCAAACGGGCTGTCTGTGGACGCTGACTGTGCCGGACGCCTACCCGGATTTCTACCGCCTGCCCGCGACCGTATGGAACCGGATCCGCCAGGCCTTCCCCGTAAACGAGGTCTGGATGGAAGGTTCCTCAAGGATCAGCCTGTTTGTATATGACAACGACAGCCTGATCGTCTATCCGTACGTCATGGAGGGTGTTCAGCGGCAGGTGATCCGCCTGCACGTTCGGGGCGCGAAGGCTCTGACCATCCCGGCAGCTCGGCGGCAGAAAGCCATAGAACCGCTCTATATGCGGGGAGACGAAGCGGTGTTTGAAGTGAACGCTGTTCCCGGACAATACGTCCTATACCACATCGAAAGATAAACGCCAAGGAGCCGCTCCAGCGCACATGATGGAGACGGCCCCTTGCTTTTTTTCTGTTAATTTATTCTGATTCGTAGCGGGAAGATCAAGCGTCATCCTTCTGAAAGCGGAACAATTCCCGGTACACACTGTGCGTCGGCTCGGACCCGGGAATCGGGAGGGCGTTTACGGTTTTCCGGTAAAAATCCTGCGCTTCGTCGCACCAGCCGATGACGGCGTAGCCATAGCCTTCTTCCCGCATGGCCTGCAGAGCGGCAACGAGCAGGGCCGCCCCGGTCCCATGGCCGCGTTCCATGGAAGACAGACCGATGGGGCCGAAAAAGCCCTTGGCCGTGGCGTCATAGCAGCTGAACCCGATCGGCTCTCCGTCCCGCACCGCCGCAAAGCATCTGCACGGCAGGAAGGAAAGGGCCATCCCGCATTCGGACGCCCAGCCCTGGCCGAAGGTCTCTTCCACAAAAGCCAGCATCCTTCCCCTGTCCGGTGGCTGAACGCGGACAATGTGAACGCCGTCCGGGACCTTGACTTCCGGCAGACGGCTCAGATTGACGAGCATATCCATAGGCAAACCTCCTCATCATATTGAACAAATGATCAAAGCGTGGTATATTAGCCTGGACAGGCAGTTTTGCGGAGCCTGCCGCTGTACATGGCGCCGTTGCCGCACGGCGGGAACAGCAGGATGAAAAAGCAACGGATTTCGGCCCTTCTGACAGTGCTGGCGATCTGCGTCACCCTGGCTGATCCCTGCGCCGCCGCAGAGAATGATGATATTTGGAAGGAGATCAGTCAGATGACGCTCAAGGAAAAAGTCGGACAGCTGTTTGTCATTCGCCCGGATGCTCTGGAGGGACGTTTTTCTGCCGCCGAGCTGGAGGACAACTCGATTCTGGGAACGGTCATGGTGACCGACGAGATGCGCGAGATGTACCGCCAATATCCGTGCGGCGGTTTCTGCATTTTCAGAAAGAACATCGTGGACGACGATCAGTTATACACCCTCACCGAAGGGCTCCACAGCCTGGGAAGCATTACGCCCGTCCTCTGCATCGATGAAGAAGGCGGCCGGGTCGCCCGGATCGGCAATCATCCCGCGTTCCGGGTGCCGAAATTCCCGTCCATGGAGAAAATCGGCCAGACCGGAGACCCTCAGCATGCCTATGACGCGGCCGCTGGCATCGGCAGGTACCTGAAAGAATTTGGGCTGGATGTGGACTTTGCGCCGGTAGCGGATGTGAACACCAATTCCCTGAACCAGGTGATCGGCGACCGTTCCTTCGGCAGCGACCCGGAAAAGGCGGCCGTCATGGTGCAGGCCTATCTGAACGGGCTGCACAGTGCCGGGATCGCGGGCTGCCTCAAGCATTTCCCTGGCCACGGCGATACCAGCAACGATACCCATACCGGATACGCGGAAACCGGAAAAACCTGGGAAGAGCTGCTGCACTGCGAGATGATTCCCTTTATCGCGGGGATCCAGGCGCAGGCTGATATGGTGATGACGGCCCATATTGCCGCCCCCATGGTCACCGGCACCAAGGAGCCTTCTACGGTATCCTATACCATCCTGACGGAGAAGCTCAGAGGGGAGCTTGGATACCAGGGACTGATCGTTACGGACGCCCTCTCCATGGGCGCCATTACCAAAGCGTATTCCTCCGTGGAGGGCAGCATCCGCTGCCTGCAGGCGGGGGCGGACGTGATCCTGATGCCCTATCATTACCAGGAGGCCTTCGAAGGCGTGCTCCAGGCCGTACAGGATGGGATTCTGACGGAGGAAAGGATCAACGAGAGCGTGGAGAGAATCTTCCGGCTCAAAAAGAAGCTCGGTCTGATGCCCTGAAATAACGTGAAAGAAGGAAACTCCATGGACCTGGAAGCGCTTCAATGGCATGTAATGGACGTGGTGGAACGTTATCACCGCGCTGGTTATTTTCCTTCCGCCTGCGTCCGGGTGTTCGATTCAGAAAAAACGCTGGCTGTCTGCTGCGTGGGAAACGCTTCGCCGGACAGCCTGTTTGACGCAGCTTCCCTGACCAAGATCGCCACGGCTACGCAGATATTGACGCTGGCAGAGCAGGGAACGATTTCCCTGGATGATACGCTTCCGGCGGTCTTCCCGGAAATTGCCGAAGACGCCTATCTCCGTGAAAGGCTGAAGGATATTTCCCTGTACCAGCTTCTGACTCATACCTCCACCATGACGGCGTGGTACCCGTTTTATTCACGGCTCGGAGAGGGTTTCTTCCAGGTGCTCCGCTACGCGCTCCAGCATACGGAACCTACTTCGGGCGTCTGTTATTCGGACCTCAATTTCATGCTGCTGGGCATCCTGCTGGAGAAGGTATGCGGAATGCCCTTAGAAGAGTGCCTGCAGAAAAACCTGGTGCAGCCTCTTCATTTAGGGGCGATGACCTACCTTCCGCCCATGACAGAAAAGCTGATTCCGAGCGATTTCGGCAACGCCATCGAAATGCGGATGTGCAGGGACAAGGGCATCTCCTTTGAAGGCTTCCGCCCGCTGGGACAGCCGGTCCTCGGCACGGTCAACGACGGGAACAGCCATTATTATTTTGCCGACGTTGCCGGACACGCAGGCATATTCGCCACGGCGGAGGCCTATGAGCGCCTGTGCCGGTTCTACATGAATACAGAGAGCCCGCTGCTGAAAGAAGCCCAGCGGGAACAAAAGAGCGCGCCGGGCCGCGGCATCGGCTTCCAGACGGGGATGACCTACCCGCACGGGTGCGGGCACACGGGCTTTACCGGAACCAGCATTTACTTTTCTTCCGAAGAGCGGATCGGCGCGGTGGCCTTTACCAACCGCCTGTTTTACTTAGAAGGCAGTACCCGGGACCTGAGTGAATTCCGCCGGGCGCTGCATGAAACGGTGTTTGCCATCGGGGCTAAATACTGATTTTTCCCATTACCACCGGATGCTTGGCACCGGTGACGGAGGGCGCGTTGTTTGCGTGGCCGTGGATACATTCGCTTGCCAGTACGGCGAATGCCACGGCCTCTTTTGCGTCGCTGTTCAGCCCCAGGTCCTCGTTGGTCAGGACCGGGATGGACAGGCAGGAACGAAGCTGACGCATCAGCACCGGGTTCCGGCTGCCGCCGCCGCCCACGATCAGCTCGTCCGGCCGGACAGCGCAATGGTCCTGGATGGCGACGCGGATACATTCGGCGGTAAAACGGGTGGCTGTCGCCACCAGGTCCTCGTCCTTGAGCTGGAGGCTTTTCCCTTTTTGGAGGAGCGCTTTGACATAGTCCGCCCCGTAGTATTCCCTGCCGGTCGTCTTGGGCGGGGGCAGGCGCAAATAGGGGTCCTCCAGCATGAAGCAAAGCAAATTGTCGCTGACCGTTCCTTTTTCGGCAAGCTGTCCGCCCTGATCATAGGTCATTTGCCCGCCGGTGATGATTTCCGTCAGCTGGTCCATGACCATGTTGCCGGGGCCGGTGTCAAAGGCAAATACGTCTTCCAGGGCGCAGTTTGCCGGCAGCACAGTGATGTTCCCGATGCCGCCGATATTCTGGAGGCCTACGTTCCTGTCTTTCTTTCGGTAAAGGAGGTATTCCACATAAGGGACGAGGGGAGCTCCCTGTCCCCCGGCGGCCATGTCCCGGACGCGGAAGTCGCTGACTACCGGGCAGCCGATCCCTTCGGAAATGACCGACGCTTCCCCCAGCTGCAGGGTCCCGCGGACGGAATGGCCGAGATATTCCTCCGCTTCCGGGATGTGGTACAGGGTCTGCCCGTGACTGCCCACCAGATCGATCTCTTTGGGGTCGATCCCCGCTTTTTGACATACGGAAAGACAGGCCTCCAGCCCCAGCTGACCCAGCAGGAAATGGAACAGGCACAGCTCCCGGCTGCCGCCGGAGGCCCCGGAGGCGAGGCGCAGGATGGCCTGACGGATGTCCTGCGGATAAGGGAGGGAAACAAAGTCGATCAACTGCACGGAAATGTCCGTCCCGCTGCCGGCGATCCGGGTCAGGGCAGCGTCCATCCCGTCCGCCGAGGTACCGCTCATCAGGCCGATGACCAGCATCGGCTCGTCTTTTTGCTTGAGTAGAAATCCATTCAACATATTAGCCTTTGACACCTCCCAGGGCGATGCCTTCCACAAACTGTTTCTGAAGGAAAATATAAAGCACAAACGGGAACAGGAAGGTCAGCGTTGCGCCGGCCATGACCATCCCGTAATTGGTCGTCGAGTTGCTGGACAGGGTGGACATCGTCACCGGCAGGACGCGCATTTCCGATTTTGTATTGATGATCAGCGGCCAGAGAAAGTTGTTCCAGGCCCCGTTAAAGGTAAAAATCGTCAGCGTGATCAGGGCCGGCTGAACCAGCGGAAGAACGATGGTGACAAAGCGCCTCACTTCCCCGCAGCCATCGATTTCGGCCGCTTCCAGAAGCTCGTTGGGCACGGCAACCATGAACTGGCGCATCAGGAAGATGCCGAAGGCACCGACCATCGGCAGGATCAGGGCGGCGTAGGTATTGGTCATATGCGCCCGGTTGAACATCATGAACATCGGGATCAGGATGACCTGGCCGGGGATCATCATCGTCGCCAGATATCCCTGGAAGAGGGCTTCCTTTCCGGGAACGGGCTTTTTTTCAAACCCGTAAGCGGCCATGGTCGATACGATGTCCACCAGCAGACAGGAACCAACGACGACAATGATGCTGTTTTTCAGCGCCGTTCCAAAGTCGCGCTTTGTGAGCGCGTATTCAAAATTGCTGAAGTTAAAGCGGAGATCCTTTAACTGGATATACAGGGATTCGGAATCGGTAAAGGAAACGGCCACCATATAGATCAGCGGCAGGATGCACAATATTGCGAAAAGCGATACCAGCACCAGGCCGATGATGTAGCCCGCACTTATCTTCTGTTTCATCACCTGTCCTCCTTTTCCTTGAAAAACAGCGTCTGAATCAGATGAATCAGCAGGATGGCGATCAGCAGACAGATGGCCACAGCACTGGCGTAGCCGTAATTTTTGTCCTGGAAGGCAAAAGTATAGATGACGTAGGCGACCGTATAGGTAGAGCGCCCAGGGCCGCCGCCGGTCATTTTATATACGAGATCGAACACCTGGAAGGATCCGATGATCCCCAGGGTAACGATCATATAGGTGATGGGCTTTAAAATGGGCAGCGTGATGTGCCAGAACCGCTGCATCGGCGATGCGCCGTCCACGATGGCGGCTTCCTGCACATCCGCGGGGACGTTCATGATCCCGGCGTAATAGATGACCATGTAGTAGCCGGTCCCTTTCCAGATGGCGACCGCCGCCACGCTAGGAAGTGCCAGGGCCTTTTTCCCAAGGAAATTGACGGAATCAAAGCCGAAGGCATTCAGAATCTGATTGATGAGCCCACCCTTGGGCTGATACATGATGTTCCACACCGTCGCCGAAGCGATCAGGGAAACGATCACGGGAATAAAAATGACGCTTCTTAAAAAAGAGCCATAGCGGTTTTTCATACGCTCGGCAATAAAGGCGGCGATCAAAAGGGAAAACACCGTCTGCAGCGGGACGGTGATCAGCACGTACCGGACGGTATTAACCAGTGCTTCGGACAGCACCCGGTTACTAAAAAGCTTGGCGTAATTCTCCAGCCCGATCCAGACTGGCGGAGAAGCCATGTTGTATTTCGTGAAAGAATAATAAATCGAAAGAAAGATCGGGAAAACATTAAAAATCGACATCAGCACAAAGCTCGGCGCGATATAGGCCGCGCCGATCCACGCCTGCTTCCTGCGGCGCGGGCTGATTTTCCTTTGTGCGGATGGAACGATGGAAGACATGGGTACCTCCATGAATCGATACAAAGCCGTCGGGAGGACGATCAGTTGTTATCTAAGATCTTCAAAAAAACAGGAAGGGGCTCCGGAGGCAGCACCGCCGGAGCCCCGGAAAACCAGGTTACTGTTTGATCTGCTCAGAATAATAGGTCATGGTGTTGTCCAGCACTTCCTGAGGCGTCAGGTCGCCCATGAACATCATCTGAATGTTGGCCTGCAGTTCCTTTTCAAAGGAAGCCTTGCCTTCAAACTCGCTGACGACATAGACGTCGGCGGTATGGGCCCCCACCAGGGTGGTATAGGCTTCATTCTCAGAATAGGCCGCGTCCTTGGTGAAGGGAGGTAGATAGAAAATCTTGGAGTGGAAGGCGTCCATCACTTCGCCGGAGGTGATATACACCAGGGCTTTGGCGGCCAGGGCGTCGTTGCCGCGGGACAGCGTTTTCTTGCTGACGGCGAAGGAGTCCGTAGCGGTACGGGCGCCGTAGCCAGCGGGGCCCTTCAGGGAGAAGAAGTATTCCCAGTTGACGCCGTTGTTGGTGAAGGAGTTGCCCTTGTTCAGGTCAGCGACGACGAAAGCCAGCTCGCCGGCGGCGAACTTGTCGATGGATTCGCCTTCGGAAACGATGGTTTCATCAAAGATGCCTTCGTCCGCAAAGCTCTTGATGAATTCCAGGGTTTTCAGACCCGCTTCGTTGTTGATGCTGATTTCGCCGTTTTCATCCAGCATAACGCCGCCGGCCTGGAAATAATAGGGCCAGAAGGCGAGCATCAGCGCGCTGGTGCCGGTGGTAGCGCCCCAGTTCTGCAGGAAGGCCTGCTTGCCGGTCTTTTCCTGGATGGTTTTGCAGGCGGCGAGGAATTCGTCCCAGCCTTCGGGGAAGGCTTCGATGCCGGCTTCCGCCAGGATGTCCTTATTGACAAAGCCCATGGCCACGCCGTCGTCCATGGGAACGATCACGTGCTTGCCTTCGGCGTTGACGGGGCCTTTGTTCCAGAGCAGATAGTTATCCATTTCCGCTTCCGTCAGATATCCTTCCAGGCCGAGCAGGAGGTCCGCTTTGACCAGGTCGTAGTTATCCGTCACATAGACGACGTCGGGGCCGTCTTCGTTCAGAAGGCCGGTGTAGATGGTGGTATTGTAATCGCTCCAGGAAAGAATCTCGACCTTTACGTCACAGTTGTTTTCCGCTTCAAATTTGTCGAACACGCCGTCCCAGAAATCCTGGTCGGAAATGGCGTCTTCCGCTTTGCTGAACTGATACTGGGGAATCCAGACCGTCAGGGACTTTTTTTCCTCCGCAGCAGCAACGCTGACACAGGAGATCAGCAGCGTCAAAGCCAGAAGCATGGAGAAAACACGTTTCATAAACAGATACTCCCTTTCTTTTTCGGTGTTGTGCACCTTTTTTTGACAGTTTACCAAATTTTACAGTTGCTGTCAATCAAAGGGGCTCAATTCTTTCATGAACGCAAACAAAAAACCTGCAAGTGCTTCCGCCTGCAGGTAAATATCGTTTTTAATAAATCGCGCAGCCGCAGCGGCCAGACTGTTTTACCCGGTACAGGGCGGTATCGGCGTCCTTGAGGAGATCGCCCTGGGGATTTTCCCGGTCGCAGAAGGCCACGCCCACGCTGAGGGAGGTCGGAGGAATATCTTCCGCGCCCTGCTGCAGCACCTGATTCGCGTGGCTGATCTTGTCCAGCACCAGCTGCCGCATGGTGCTGTTGGCCCTGGTCATGATGATCACAAACTCATCCCCGCCGATGCGGTAAATCTGGTCCACGGATCGGAAGCTGTGCTGCAGGACAGACGCCACCCGCTTTAGGATCTTGTCTCCCACGTCGTGGCCGTAACGATCGTTGATGCTCTTGAAATCGTCCACGTCCGCGATCAAAAGAGCCGCGTGGTCCAGGTCCGTGTCCATGAGAAGCAGTTCGTAGGCGTTTCGGTTGAGCAGGCCGGTCAGGCCATCGTGCATGGCCTCATAGGTCAGGCGTTCGGTGGTCTTCTGGTGTTCTTCAAAGATTTCGTTGTAGGTGCGGGAGACGAAGCGCAGCTCCTCTGCTCCAACAGGCGGCACAGTCTGCTTGGCCTTCATGAGCCGCACCATGCGGGTCAGGGGCTTGCGCACCTGGGCGGAGATAAACACGACCATCACCAGCACCACCGCCAGCATGACGATGGTCAGGATGGTCTGGATCGTCAAAAGCCTTCGCATCTGCCGGCTGGCTTCGTCCAGGGCGTTCTGGGTCTGCCCCGCGATCAATTCCTGGGATCGAGCGGTGCTCTGCTGAATCTCGTCCTTGACGGTCATATACCTTTCCCCGAAGACCAGCTCCTGGGCCTTTTCCTTTTTTTCTTCGCTGGTCAGCGCCTGCAAAGCCGCATCGAAAGCAGGTAGATTTTTTAGAACCTCCGGGATGTCCGGATCCTGGTTTGCCTCCAGCACCAGGCGCATCGCCAGAAACTCGTCCTGCACCAGATCGTCCGAGCGCTCCAGCGCGTGGGCCAGGCTGTCGTAAGCTTCGTGATTCTTATCCCCCAGCAGCCCCTCCAGCGCTTCCACCGCCTTGTCCCTGCGCCGGGTCTCCGTCACCTCGGTGATAAAGTCTTCCATATAGGGGCGCTCGTAGGTGGACACATAACAGCGGACCCGGTCCGTCAGGAAATCCGAGGTAACCGCCAGATCGTTGGTCACCTTTTCCGCCTGAAAATTCCGGTCATTGGCCTGCTGGATGTTCTCATAGCCGTAGTTGACCTGCCGGTCGGCCAGAAACAGGGCCGCGGCCGTCAGGAAGGCCAGCAGGGAAAAGACGGCGGTCGCTGTGCGCAGGGGAATGCCCCGCTTTCCTTCCGGCCGGGCCGCAGGCTCGTCGATGCGGGAGATGGTGTTGAGTTGTTCGGGTTTCTGTAGGGTCATGAGGGCCTCCCGTGTTCAGTGAGAGTATCCGGTACCCGGAAAAAGGCTCAGATCCGCTTGGCCAGCGTCTCGGGATTGGCGGCGTAGAGCAGGGCGATCTCCCGGGTGACGCGGCGCTCCCGTACCAGACGGGCCAGCTCGGCGTCCATGGAGAGCATGGTCTTGTCGCTGCCCCCGTAAATCACGTTGTCGATCTGATGGGTCCTGCCGTCCCGGATCATGTTCTGGATGGCGGGGTTGATGGTCATCACTTCAAAAACTGCCACCCGTCCGCCGTCGACGGTGGGCACCAGGCGCTGGGATACCACGGCCTTGAGGACCATGGAAAGCTGTACCCGGATCTGGGCCTGCTGTTCCGCCGGGAAGGTGTCGATCATGCGGTCCACGGTCTTGGCCGCCCCGATGGTATGCAGGGAGGACAAAAGCAGGTGGCCCGTTTCGGCGGCGGTGATTGCCGTGCGCACGGTGTCCAGGTCCCGCATTTCGCCGAGCATCACCACATCGGGCGCCTGGCGCAGGGCCGCTCGAAGGGCTCTTGAAAAGGTGGCAGCGTCGTTCGGGACCTCGCGCTGGCTGACCAGGGCCTTTTTGTGCCGGTGCAGATATTCGATGGGGTCTTCGATGGTAACGATGTGCGCGCTGCGGGTGCTGTTGATCCGGTCCACCACACAGGCCAGGGTGGTGCTCTTGCCGCTGCCCGCCGGGCCGGTCACCAGGACCATGCCGCTGCGCAGGTTGGCCATGTCCAACACCATCTGCGGAATGCCCATGGCCGACGGATCCGGCAGTTCAAAATTCACGATGCGGCAGATAGCCGCCACCGTGCCGCGCTGTTTGTACGCGTTGCAGCGGAAACGGCTCACATCCAGGATGGCGAAGGAGAAATCATCGTCCCCCTCGCGCGAAAGGATGCCGTATTCCCGGTGCGCCAGCTCGTACATCTTACGCACCAGCTCTTCGGTCATAGCAGGAGAAAGCCGGCCCTCCGAAAGGGGCTGCATATCGTTATTGACCTTTACGGTCACGGCCGCGCCGGGAACGATAAAGATATCCGATCCGCGCATGGAGACAGCCTTGCGAAGCAATTCTACAATTTCCATTAGCGACCCTCCACATTCTCTTCCAGCAGCACGGGTACGGATGCAAAATCGCTTCGCCTTTCCGCGTCCAGGGGATGGATCACTACGGAGCAGGCATAACGATAGGTGCCGTCCGTCTCCACCCAGTTCAGATGGTCGTCCTCCAGGCGAACCCCTTCCGCCGCCGGTTCGTTTGCCATTGCTTCGGCTACGCGCTTCAGATAGTCCTGCCAGTCGGCCGCGCCCTCGGCGCAGCGCTGAAGCATTTCATCCAGCGCCTGCTGCCTCCTGAGGATCTCGTTTGCAAGCGCGTCCTTGGCCGCGTACTCCAGTTCCTCCGCCGTGTTTTCGGCGATGTTGGTGGAAAGCCGCTGGGCCGTCCAGACTGTGCCTCCGTCCAGCCGCAGGGCACAGGACAGGGTGCGCGTCTGATCCGTTTCGATCCAGGTAAGGGTGTCGCCGTCCCAGGTCACGCCTTCCAGGCGCGGGTCCGAATTCAGCGCTTCGTCCACGGCCGCTTCGCCGCCCGACGCCAGCAGGGCCTGGACGGCAGCCCGTTTTTCCTCCGCCCGTTCGCGCAGCTCGTATACCCTTTCCGCCACATCGGCGCTTCTCCTGGAGAGCTGGAGGTCATTCCGGGCAGTCATCAGAGAAAGCATGGCCAGCACGGACATGCTCAGCACGACAAAAATCAGAATCAGGGACGGAGCGCCCGGCCCTAAGGCGATGCTGCTTTTCTTTTTCATGGGCGCACCTCCCGAAGCCGGGAACAGGGCAGAGTCAGCAGGGTTTCCCCCGCGCTGTCCTGTACCGTCAACACCTGCTTTGTCAGTCCGTCCGCCCCGTCCTCCAGGGTAACCCGGGTGATATAATCCGGGCTTTCAAAGACCCAGGCGTTCTCCCGCTCTACAAAGCCCATGGCGGAAAGTGCCGCCAAAGGATCCTCCGCCGCGTACAGCTGATCCGCCCGGCTCTGCGCTTCCGCCGTCACCTCAGCGGTCAGCCTGGCCCGGTCTCCCAAATTTCTCGCCTTGGCGAACACCTGCATCAGAACCGTCGCTGCCAGCATGAAAAACATCAGCACGATCAGCAGTTCCACCAGCAGGGCGTTGCCGTGGTTTCGCGGTTTCATCTCATCATCCCCTCACGCGTCTCCGGTATGCAGAGCGCAGGTTAGCGTATGCCAGGTTTCCCCGCTCCTCAGATGGATCGTCAGCAGATTCCCCGTACGCTCTACCGTCATTTCATCCGCTTGACAGACCTGCTGCATGCAAGCCCCGTCACAAACGCCCGGCATAAAGACCGGCGCTTCCTGGGTCTCTTCCTCGGGCGCGGTCTCATCGATCAATAGTATCTCGTCATCCTGGGTGAAATCGGCTTCCAGGTCCTCCGATCCGGCGTACGGATCCGAAGATACTTCCGTACATTCATACAGCCAGCCGTTATAAACAAAGAGACGGGTGACTGCCGTTTCGTCCGTCAGGACGATGGCGTCCAGGTCCACCTGTTCGGTCCAAATTTCGCCGGTATCTTCGTTTTCCCGCAGGATGCCGGTCAGGCGTTCAGTCTGAACCCCGCCTGCTTCATCGTGGCCGCGGATCATGGTCCTGATGTAGGACGGGGCCACTCGCTGCCCGTTATGAGCTTCGGCGCTCTCTGTAGTACGGCTGTAGGCGCCAGCGCCCAGCAGCACCATCACAACCGCGAAGATCGCGAACAGTCCCAGGAGCAGAAAGACAAAAACCCCTGAGATGGCGTGTGATCCGGCTTTCTGCCTCCTCATGCGCCGCTCACCCCCGCCTCGCTCACCACGATGTCCGGCATGACGTTTTCACCCCAGGCATCATAAAAAACGATGTAGCGATTTTCGTCATAAGCCAGCTGATAGTGGGTCCTCAGATACGAAAGCTGCGAAGGATAAGCCCCTTCCGCGGCGTAGCAGGTCAGCGCGGCGTCCCGCACCGCCTTTTCCAGCAGCTCCTTTTCCCGGGTGCCTCTGGAGGTATCGATGCGCAGCACCAGCAGCACCGCGCACACCAGGACCGCGGCGATCACCGCCAGCTTGATCCAATCCCGTTTGCTCATGCCGTGCCTCCCGTTACAGGCTCGAAAGGATTCCCGCCATGGGCAGCATCACCGTCAGCAGAACCGCGCCGATGACCACGGCCAGCAGGGCGACCAGCGTCGGCTCGATGATGGAGACGGCGTGGGAGATGTCGTCCTCCACCTGCTCTTCATACAGTTCGCCCAGCTTTCCCAGCACTTGGTCTTCCCGGCCTGTGGCGGAGCCCATCTTGATCATTCGGCCGTGAAGCTCGTCAAACAGGCCAGTTTCGGTCACCGCGTCGGCAAAGGTACCGCCGTTTTCCAGGCTCTGCCGGATGCCGCGGACCTTTTCCGCCGCTGCCTTGTCACCGATCACGTTGGCGGTCATGTCCAGCGCTTCGCCGGTCTGAAAGCCGCCGGAGAGCATCATGGACAGCACGCTCGCCAGCCGGGACGCCGTCAGCCTGCGGCTGAGCCTCCCCAGGAAGGGAACAGCCTTTTCCGCCAGGGCGATTACTTTGTCACGCTTCTTGGTGCGCAGCAGGACGAGAGCTACGATCACGCCGATGATCACCACGGCCACTACCGCCATCACCATCCAGCCGATCACCGTGCCCACCCGCATCAGCGCATTGTCCGCAACGCCCATGCTGTCCAGGGTGCGGCGGAACACCGGCATCACGAACAGCAGCAGAATCAGCACGATGACCACCAGCATCGCGCCCAGCACCAGCGGATAGGTGACGGCGCTGACCACGGAGGAGCGGATCCGGTCCTCCCGGGCGTAATAACCCTCCAGGCCCCGCATGACCTTTTCCAGCTGGCCGGAGCGCTCGCCGATGCCGACCATTTCCACCAAGTATTCAGGCCAGCGGCCGTCCGCTTTGAGCGCGTCGTACAGGGAGCCGGTTTCGGTCACGCCGCGACTTGCAGCCCGGTACATGTCCGCGTTGCCTGACGCCGCGTCCGCCCCGGCCAGGGTCTCCATCCCGTCATAGAGGGGCAGACCCGCTTCCAAAATCAGGGCCACCTGACCGCAAAAGGTGCTCAGTTCCGCCGCCGAGAGGCCCTTTTGATCTTTTCGGGTCGTTTCCGGGTTCTTCTTTTCTTCATGCCAGCTTTCGCTCATGGTTGTTATCCCCCTGCCTGTAAGTCTGCTTCATTGCCTGAGAAGCGCTCTAATAGTAACGCTCTACGGTGTATTTTTTCACGTTGGCGATGCCGTTCACCGCCGCGGTGGGGTCGTACAGCTGCTCCTTGCCGTTCATCTTCACCACCACCCAGGCGTGATAGTTATTATCCGCCATGCCGATCATCAGCCGGGCCGGCAAGCCCTGGGTGCGGAGCATGCAGCAGGTGATGGCCGACAGGTCCTGACAGATGCCCATGTGCTTCTTCCAGGCCCCGTCGATGTCCGGCAGGATGCCGGACTTGATGTTGATCGCCTTGATATAGTCATAGGCGAAATTGGATTTGATATACCCCCGGACGGCGTCGAAAGCTTCCGCGGGCTTCATACCGGAGCAGAGCCTGTCCGCCTGAATCACTGCGGGCGTTCTCTGGTTGTAATTCACGTACTGATTGGGATAATAATAGCAGGCCTCCTGATCCGACAGCTTTACGTTCAGGGTAATGCTCCCGGCCGCGGTGTAGCTTTTTCCCTTGACGTTCTCATACAGCGTGATCTCATATTTGCCGCTGCCAAGCTGCAGGGGGAACACCTCGTATGCGGCGTCCCCGTTGAGATCATAGGTCAGGGTATTGCTGCCCTTTTTGACCCTGAGCTTCATGCGCTTGGAGCTTTTTTTCTGCAGGGCCGCCTGGATATAGCCGTTCTGTGCGTTGGCGACATCCACCTGGAGCTTGCCGTTTTTCTTGACGCCGCCGCTCTTGGCGCCCGGCTTCGCGGGCCATTTGGCCCCGGCCGCAGAGACCGACACCGCCAATACCGCCATGAGCAGAAGCCCCAGCGCGGCTGCCGCCATCCAGCGTTTCCTCATCGGTTTCACTCCCCCGGTTTCAGCCACGGATGATCGTCTGCAGGCGGTCCATCTCCCTTTGGACCCGCGCAGCCATTTCCGGATAGTCTGTCCTTTCCTCCCTGCGGCGCAGGGGCTCCAGGATGTCCGTCACCGCATTAAGCGCCGGCGTAAGCGCCAGGTTGGCCAGCGAGCCTTTGAGGGCGTGGGCTACCTCAAAAGCCGCCTGCAGATTTCCTTCGGCGACGGCGGTTGTAAGCGCCTGGGCATGGGTATCGTCCTTCATCATGCCCACCATTTTGAGGTAAAAGGCCTCGTTGTTCAGGCAGCGGGCCAGGCCCTCCTCCGTATTGGCCCCATAGGCCTTCAGGGCATCCACTGTCAGCATTGTTCTGCCTCCTTGATGTCTTTTTCAATGATCTGCTCAAAGGGTTCCGGCGGCAGCGGGCGGGAAAAATAGTAGCCCTGGACAATCTGCCCCCCGGCTTCCCGAATCATGCTAACCTGCTGCTCTTCTTCCACACCCTCGAATACCGTGGGCACGTTCAGATGGCGGGCGATGTCCACCAGGGTGGCGATCAGCCACTTGTCCTTTTCCCTGACGCTGATGGCCCGCATGAACGCACCGTCGATCTTGAGGGCGTCCACCGGCATGTGCAAAAGCATGTTGAGCGAAGAATAGCCCGAACCAAAGTCGTCCATTTCGATCCGGTAGCCCGCCGCCCGCAGGCTGGCGATCACAGCGATGGCCTGCTCCGTATCCTCCGTGTAGGCGGACTCGGTAATTTCCAGGATCAGGGCTTCGGGCGGAAGCTCGTTCGCCTCCCGGATGTTGTTGAGACGCTCCAGCAGGGATTCGTCAAACAGGTCGATCCGGGATACGTTCACCGAAACGGGAATCACCCGGCCGTAGCGTTTCCGCCACTCGGCGACCTGCCGGGCCGCGGTTTTCCACACATAGCTGTCCAGGGCCCGGATCATCCCGTTGTCCTCAAACAGAGGGATAAACAGCCCCGGGCTCACGATACCAAATTCCGGGTGCTGCCAGCGCACCAGGGCTTCCGCGCTCATGAGCGTCGGCCGGCTGCCGGTAATATCGTATTTGGGCTGATAATAGACCTTGAACTGACCGCTGCGCAGGGCCTCCTTGGTCTCGTTGATCAGGCGCTGGGCATGAATGTCCTGCTCGTACTGGCTGTCGTCGTAATAGGCCAGGGCGTGCAGGTAATCGCCGCGGATCCGGTTGCAGGCCGACTTCGCCCGGTCAAAGCGGCCCTCCAGGTCGCTGGTGATGTCGGTACGGGTGCAGACCCCCATGCGCACGCGGGCCATGCCGTTGACGGCCTCCGTCACCCGGGCGGTGATGCGCTCCAGGATGGAGGCATGGGCGTCAGTATGCTCGATATAGACAAAGAAGGTATCCGCCTGGCAGCGGCAGCCGATGCCGATGGTCCCGCTCAGCTCCTGACGGATGGCGTCGCCCAGGGCACACAGCAGCTGATCCCCGGCGGCCCGGCCCCGCATTTCGTTGTAGAGGTGGAAGTGGTCCAGGTCCAGCACCAGGGCGTCCATCACGATGCCGGGATGGGCCTCTACCATCGCGCTGGCATACTCAAAGAAAAAGTCCTTGCTGTAGAGCCCCGTCAGCCGGTCGGTTTCCACTGTCTGGATGATCTGCCGGTCCTCCACCAGCTCGATGGTGCGGGCAATGCGGGCGCGGACGATCTCTTCCTTATAGGGCTTGGTGATAAAATCCGTAGCGCCTCCACGGAGGGTTTCGGCCTCGGCGTCTCCCTCGGAGGTCAGTACAATGACCGGAATCTGGCGGAGCGTTTCGCTTTCCTTCATCCGCTTGAGGGTTTCAACGCCGTCCATCACCGGCATCATCAGATCCAGCAGCACCAAAGACACCGTGCGGCTGGCCCGCTCCAGCCAGTTTAGCGCCTCCCGCCCGTTTTCGGCGTAGGCGATGTCGTAGGCGTCTCCGATCAGATTGCCGAGAATAGCCCGGCTGATGGGGTCGTCGTCTACAATCAGCAGCTGGCGTCTGAGCCCGTTGATCCTTCCGTAATTGGCGTCCATATTTCTGTCCTCGCAATGGGTCCGCTCGGAGGGCACGCCCTCCAAAATCCAAAAACCGAATAAAACTTCTCCGTATATATTATCGCATTTTGCTCCGCGAGACAAGGGGTTTTGACGGATTTCGGCGGATTTTCACGTGAACCTTCCAGATGATGTTCCTCCCTCACTGCGTGCTTGACGCTGCGGCGGAACCATGATAAAATAAGGAAACAAAATTGGCGAAAACAGGCACATTGCTTCACAGCTCAGAGTATTTCCATCTCCATACGACGGCAGGGCGGCGGTTCTGGCAGAGCCGGACCCTTTCCCGGTGAAAGGATGATATTTTTGCATCACAAGCCAAAGATCAGCATGGTCGCGGTAGGCGTCACAGGCGGCGTTTTTGTGATCCTGATGCTGGTGCTGGGCACCATGTGGATGAGCAACGGCGCGAGCCACGACACACAGGAAGCCGTCCGTCAGGTCAGCCGCTTTTACCTGGACGAGCTGGCGGACCGCCGCGGACAGGTGGTGGCCTCCAACCTCAACGACAACATCGAAAAGGTCCGTATCGCCGTGGGCAGCATGACGGCGGAAAGCAGAAAGGACCTAACGTCCATGCGGGCGTATCAGGGCCAGATCATCACCCTGTTCGGGCTGAGCCGCTTTGCTTTCATGGACACGGAGGGCGCGGTCTATACCTACGACGACGGGCGGCGCGAACCTGCGCCCGGGGAATTCCGCTTTGACGCTCACCTGGAGCGTCCCATGATCTACGCCCGCTCTCTGGACACGGATCAAAAGCGCGTCATCATCGCCGTGCCCATTACAGAACCCTTCGAGGTAGAAGGCCACACCATGAAGGTCTGCTTCATTGAGCGGAGTGTTCAGACGCTGACCGAGGGCGTGTCCATGCAGCCGGATAAAGGCAGTGCCACCTTCTGCAACCTGTACAACGCGGACGGCATTCCGCTGACCAGCATGGTGCTGGGCGGCCAGTCCTCTGCCTCCACCCTGATGGAAGCCCTGGAAGGAGCGACCTTTGAGAAGGGCAAAACCCTGGACGGCATCATCCAGGATTTCCGGGAGCGCCGCAGCGGGGTCGTCTCCTTCGTGGTCCACTACCCCAGCGGGGACATCTCGGAGACCCTGAGCTATGCCCCGGTCCACCATACGGATGAAAACCCGGAGGATTCCTTTGAGACCGACTGGTTCCTCACCTATATGATCCGGGACAGCGTGCTTTCCGAGCGAATCCGGGGCATTTCCGACGTCATTCTCCAGCGCTGCCTCCTTCTTTCTCTGCTGACCGCCCTGATTCTGCTGGGCATGTTCACCTTCATCATCTGGCAGACCCGCAAAAACGCCAAGCTGAGCCTGGAAAAGGAAACCGCGGCCGCGGCCAGCCAGGTCAAACAGCAGGAAATGGAGTACCGGCTTTCTCTTCAGGAGCAGCTGCTGGAACAGGAAAAGCAGCGTACCGAACAGGAAAACATGATCAAGGCGCTGGCCGCGGACTATTGGAGCGTCTATTACCTGGACCTGGACAAGGACGAAGGCATCTGCTATCAGTCCCATGAGGACCTGGACCACGGCTTCAAGGTAGGCGAACGCTTCCCCTATCTTTCCTCCGTCACAGCCTACGCCAACGAATATGTCACCGACGCTTATCGGGAGGAGTTCCTTCGGTTTATTCAGCCGGACAACGTGAAAAAGGAGCTCAAGGACGAGCGGGTCATTTCTTTCCGCTATCTGGTGTACCGGCACGGGCATGAATCCTGGGAGATGGTGCGCTTTGCCGGCGTCAGCCATCCCAAGGACCTGGGCGACCATCTCGTTCACGCCGTCGGGGCCTGCTTTACCAACGTGGACGCCGAAACGCGCAAGACCCTGCTCCAGAGCCAGACTTTGAACGACGCCCTGCACGCGGCGGAGCAGGCCAGCAAGGCCAAGACCGCCTTCCTTTCCAACATGAGCCACGAGATCCGCACCCCGATGAACGCCATCATCGGCCTGGACGCCATCGCCCTGAACGACCCGACCATCTCCCCCCAGACCCGGGAGTACCTGGAAAAAATCGGCACCTCCGCCCACCATCTGCTGGGCCTGATCAACGACATATTGGACATGAGCCGCATCGAGTCCGGCAAAATGACGCTGAAAAACGAAACCTTCTCTTTTGCCCGCCTGCTGGAGCAGATCAACACCATTTTCAGCAGCCAGTGCCAGGACAAGGGGCTCGACTACCGCTGCCGGGTGATCGGCACGGTGAACGACTGGTACATCGGCGACGATATGAAGCTGCGGCAGGTGCTGATTAACCTGCTGGGCAACGCGGTCAAGTTTACGCCCGAGGGCGGGCGCGTGGAATTCTCCGTGGAGTGCACGGCCCGCTTTGACAGCAAATCCACCCTGCGCTTCATCGTGGCGGACACGGGCATCGGCATGAGCTCCGACTACCTCCCCCGGATCTTCGACACCTTCAGCCAGGAGGATTCCTCCGCCACCAACCGCTTCGGCTCCTCCGGCCTGGGCCTGGCCATCACCAAGAACATCGTGGAGATGATGAACGGCTCTATCACCGTAGAGAGCGAAAAGGGCAAGGGCTCCACGTTCACCGTGACGGTCACGCTGACCGACGCGGACGACGCATCCGCCGGACAGAACGACGGGACTTTTAATCCTTCGGCGCTCAAGGTGCTGGTGGTAGACGACGATCCTGTGGCCTGCGATCACGCCAAGCTGGAACTGGAAAAGGCGGGCATCACCAGCGACACGGTGCTCTCCGGGGCCCAGGCGGTTGACATGGTCCGGCTGCATCACGCCCGGCGGGATCCTTACGGCCTCATTTTAGTGGACCTTAAAATGCCGGAGATGGACGGCGTGGAGGTCTCCCGGCAGATCCGCGGGATTGCGGGGAACGAGTCCGCGATCATCATTCTCACCGCCTACCGCTGGGACGACGTATACGACGAAGCCCTCCAGGCGGGCGTAGACAGCTTCCTGCCCAAGCCGCTGTTTGCCGCCAATGTGGTGGAGGCATTCCGCGGCGCCCTGGCGAAAAAGAACCTGCTGGGCAAGCTGGGCCCAAGAAAGGCGGAACTAAAGGGCCGCCACATCCTGCTGGCGGAGGACATCCAGATTAACGCGGAGATCATGACCATGGTGCTCCAGTCCAGGGAGATGACCGTGGACGTCGCGGAAAACGGCAAGATCGCCGTGGAAAAGTTTGAAAGCCAGCCGGAAGGCACCTACGACGCCATCCTCATGGACATGCGGATGCCGGAAATGGACGGGCTGGAGGCCACCGCCCGCATCCGCGCCATGGACCGGGGGGACGCCAAGACCGTCCCCATCATCGCCCTCACCGCCAACGCCTTTGACGAGGACGTACAGCGCAGCCTGCAGGCCGGACTGAACGCCCATTTAAGCAAGCCTGTAGATCCGGACAGCCTGTACGAAGCGCTGGAAAGCCTGATTCCCACCTGAGAAACTATTCTGAACGACAGCGAGGAAACGGATATGAGCGAACTTCTGTATCGAGCCAGCGGCGGCCGGGAAGTGGAAACCGCCGCCCTGCTTGCCCACATGCCGGCCATGATCTTTTCCAAGGACGCCGCTACAGGAAAATATCTCTCCTGCAATCAATCCTTTGCCGAATACGCCCACAAAACGAGCCCTGCCGGCGTGGTCGGCCTGACGGACGCGGACATCTTTGATCCCGTCACCGCGGCCCACTTTGTGGAGGACGACCAGAAGGCCCTGTCCATGGACGAGCCCTATATTTTCATCGAGGACGTCCCGGACGCCGCGGGCAACCCCCGTCATTTCCAAACCACCAAGGTGCGGTTTACAGACGAAAGCGGCCGTCTGTGCACCCTGGGCCTGTGCGTGAACGTGACATTGATGACCAAGGCCAAAACCGCGGAAGCGGCCTCACAGGCCCATGAACAGGAGCGGGAGCACCGCCTGGCCCTGCAGAAGCAGCTGAAAGCAAAGGAGGAAATCAGCCGCCAGCAGGACAAGATGATCACCGCCCTGGCTTCGGACTATCGCAGCGTCTACCACGTGGACCTGGACAGGGACGACGCCGTATGCTATCGGGCCGATCCAAGCGATCACGAAGGCTATGCAGAAGGGGTACACTTCCCCTATCTGGAGGCCTTTACCCACTACGCCCATACCAACGTGGCCGAGAGCTACCGGGAAGGCTTCCTGCAGTTCATCCAGCCTGACAGCGTCCGCGACGCCCTGGCGGACAACGCCATTATCATGTACCGGTATCTGGCCATGCGGGACGGCAGGGAATACTATGAAATGATCCGGATGGCCGGCGTCCGCCACGCGGAAGACCGGACGGATCACATCGTCCACGCGGTCGGCGTGGGCTTTACGGTCATCGACGCGGAAATGCGCGAGGGCATGGCCCGGAACAAAGCCCTGGCAGAAGCGCTGGTCCAGGCGGAATCCGCCAACCGCGCCAAAACCGCCTTCCTTTCCAACATGAGCCACGAAATCCGCACCCCGATGAACGCCATCATCGGCCTGAACAGCCTGGCGCTGAAGGATCAGACGCTGCCGCATCAGACCCGGGATTATCTTGAAAAAATCGGCGACAGCGCCCGCCACCTGCTGGAGCTCATCAACGACATTCTGGACATGAGCCGCATCGAGTCCGGCCGGATGGTGCTGCGCCACGAAACCTTCTCCTTCAGCGGGATGCTGGAGCAGATCAACACCCTGGTCATGGCCCAGTGCTCCGATAAGGGGCTGACGTTTGAATGTCAGATCCTGAACCTGGTGGACGGCGCCTACATCGGCGACGTGATGAAGCTCAAGCAGGTGCTGATCAACATCCTGAGCAACGCCATCAAGTTTACTGAAGCGCCGGGCCGAGTGACCCTGACCGTGGAGCAGACTGCCGTCTTTGACGATCAGGCCTCGCTCAAATTCGTCATCAGCGATACCGGCATCGGCATCAGCAAGGAGTTTCTCCCCCGGGTGTTCGACTCCTTCGCTCAGGAGGATTCCTCCCGCAACAACAAATACGGCAGCACCGGCTTAGGGCTGGCCATCACCAAAAACATGGTGGAGCTGATGAACGGCACGATCTCGGTAACTTCCGAAAAGGGCGTAGGAACCACGTTCACCGTCCTGGTGCCCCTCAAAAAGTGCGAACAAATGGCCCCGGCCCGGAGCAGCTTTAACCCCAAAGAGATCCGGGCCCTGGTGGTGGACGACGATCCCATTGCCCTGGAGCATGCCCGCATGGTGCTGGAGGAAGCGGACCTGAGGACCGACACCTGCCTGTGCGGCAGGGATGCGCTCAACATGATGGAGATTGCCCACACCAAAATGGACCCCTACAGCCTGGTGCTGCTGGACTGGAAGATGCCGGAGATGGACGGCGTGGAGGTCGCCAGGCTGATCCGCCAGCGGTACAGCCATGAGACCACGGTCATCATCCTGACGGCCTACAACTGGGACGACATCATGAACGAAGCCCTCCAGTGCGGGGTGGACAGCTTTTTGTCCAAGCCCCTGTTTGCCAGCAGCGTGCTGGAGGAGTTTGGACGGATCGCCCAGCGCGGCACACTGAAGCTCTTCCAGGAAAAGCCCCGCGCCCAACTGAAAGGGCGGCACATCCTGTTGGCCGAGGACATTCTGATCAACGCGGAAATCATGAAGCAGCTTTTATCCATGAAAGAAGCCACCATCGACCACGCCACCGACGGCCGAAAGGCCCTGACCATGTTCTCAAACAGCCCCGCCGGCTACTATGACGCCGTCCTCATGGACATCCGCATGCCGGAGATGGACGGACTGGAGGCCACCGCAGCCATCCGCTCCCTGCCGCGCGAGGACGCCCGCCGGGTGCCCATCATCGCCATGACCGCCAACGCCTTTGACGAGGACGTACAGCAGTCCCTGCAGGTGGGCATGAACGCCCATCTGACCAAGCCTGTGGAGCCCGAGCATCTGTACCGGATGCTGGAGGAGCTGATCGGCGAGGCGCAGCAGCCATAAAGCCCGAAAAAAGAGCATAAACAAATATCGTTTAAAAGCCCTCTACACCGGCGGTTTTGCCGATGCGGAGGGCTTTTGAAGATGATTCCTTTAGTTTCGTACATGGGCTCCCATGGCTTTCAGCTGCTGCTTGCGGACATACATGGCCGTATCCGCGTATTCAAAGACCTGATGGAGGCTGTGATCATGGACGGGATCATAGACCGCGACGCCCACGGAGATCACGGCCTTTTCCTGCGGAATGTTTTCTTCCACCTGGCGGTTGAGCTGATTGAGAAGGGCATCCCTTTCTTCCAGGTCATGGCCACGAAGCAGCACCACAAACTCGTCTCCGCCGGTCCGGTACACCGGGCTGTGCTGGAACGTCTCGCAGATCAGGCGGCTGCCGGACTTCAGATACTCGTCCCCCGCCTTGTGTCCATAGCTGTCGTTGACATATTTGAGGCCGTTGACATCGCACACGGCCAGGGCGAAGGCTCCGGCCGTCCCCGCTTTGATCTGTTCGTTCAGGCTTTGCTCCAGCTCGGCATAGGCGTGCTTGCTCTTGACCCCGGTCAGGGGATCCGTGTTCATCAGATTGTTGGCGCGGCTCAGCGCCAGTTCGCTTTCCTGCACCTTTTTGCTGATATAGCTGAAATTGGTGAACATCACCGCCAGCGCAAAGGCGAACATACCTGCGGTCACAATCATGGTCTGGGTGTTGGTCCGGCTCAGGCGGTCGATCTGTCTGTCGATAAATTCCTCGTCCGCTGCGCCTATCTCATCCGCCTCCCGCTGTTGGTAATGCGTATGGATGACCGCGCGGGTCTCGCTGGAAGCTCTGAGCATGGACTGGTTCATCCAGATCAGCGCCACCATCAGCACCATCAGCAGCAGCGCCACCCAGGCGACGATGGTCTTTCCGAAACGCTTCTGCTTGTCTCCCTTGAGGATCAGGCGGAACACCAGAAAGCCCAGCACACACCAGGCCACAAACAGCAGATAGGTCTCCGTGGCCATGGTGCTCTGGGTAAAGAAGTTGGGCAGCAGCAGATAAGCCCCGAAAAGGATCATCAGCGTCAGGCCGATCCGCCCCGTCCAGAGCTCCCGCGTATCCTCCCGCTTCCGCGCGATGCGGATGACCGCCAGCGCCACCAGCCCGTACAGAAGCGTTGCGCTGATGGTGGTCACGTCCACGATCCATCCGATGGCCATGCGGCCCAGGAAGGGAATCAGGAGCGAAATGCCCATAATCACCAGCACCGTCCGGGAAGGCGCCCCGGCCCGGTTCAGCTTGGCCAGGCCCTCAGGAACCACCTGATCCCGGCCCATGGCGTAGAGCAGACGGCTCAAGGCATAGACGTTGCCGATCAGGCTGGAGATAATCAGGGCCAGCAGCGCCAGCATCAGGACCAGCACCCCGTTCGGTCCTAAATAAACGCTCACCGCATAGAAGGCCGGCAGTCCCTTGTAGTTTTCCGCGTTGGGCGAAATGTTGTTCAGATCCCGGATATAGTCTACCCAGCTATGATACTCCGGCGGATAAGCGCTGACGGACAGCAGCAGGGCCAGAATGTAGAGAGCAGCCGCGGTCAGCACCGCCTCGGCTAGAATACGGAAGACCTTTTTCCGCCTGAACGAATATTCCTCCACGCCGTGGGAGATGTTCTCAAATCCAATGAAGGCCCAGGGAGAGATGCAAGCAATGTGCACAATTTGGCGGATCACCGAGGTATCCGGATGAAAACCAGGCTCAAAATGCGCTCCGCCCCGGCTGATCAGCGCGCCGATCGTACACCCCGCGATCCCCAGGATAAACACGCCCGCCAGCAGGGCCATCGCCCGCATCAGGACCTTGCTGCTCCTCATGCAAAGCAGGCCGAACAGCGTCACCGCGGCCCCGCACAGCAGGACCTCGCCCAGATAGACGTCGTAGGAGAAAATGGTGTACAGCTTGACAAAGGTAAAGGGATTCTGTTCCCCAAAGAAATATCGGGCGAACAGCGGCAGGGAGGTTACATTGGCCCAGTAGATGGACAGGTAGGAAAGGCTCAGAAACCAGGCCGCCACAAAGGCGTGATCATACCCAAAAGCTTCCCGGGTATAGGCGTAAACGCCTCCCGCCTCCGGAAAGCAGTTGACCATGTAGTGGTAATTCCAGGCGATCACCAGCATGATCAAGGATCCGATCAGGATTCCGATGACGCTGCCCCAGGGGCCTGCTACCGCCAGATATTCGTTGCAGGTGACCACCAGGGACCCCCAGCCGATGCTGGTGCCCAGCGCCAGCGAAAAAGCGCCGATCGGGGAAACGCTCTTGCGAAGAGTTGGGGCGTTGTCCGTCACAGAAGATTGCCTCCTTGATTATTCACCCTGTCCATACACCGCACAGCCGGTTTCCTTGGCTTCCCGCAGGCGGTTGAGCGCCAGATCCGCGTCATGGAAGATATCGCCCTGAGGGTTCTTTCTGTCCCCAAAAGCCACGCCGGCGCTGACATTGGCCACCGGAACACCCTCCAGCGGCTCACGAAGCAGGCTGTTGACCAGCCCCAGCTTGTCCACCACCGTCTGCGTCATCGCCCCGGTGACCCGCGACATCAGCACCGCGAACTCATCCTCGCTGATGCGGCAGACGTTGTCCACCGAGCGGAAATTCGCCCGGATCACGCCGGCCACCCGTTCGATGATCCGGTCCAGCCCTGTCTGCCCTTGCGTGGTCCGGAGAGCCGCGAAATCATCGATGGTAATCAGCATCAGGGCCGAGTGGGCCACGTCCGCGTCCTGCAGCATCATCTCAAAGGCGCTGTGGTTGTACAGGCCGGTCTGCTGATCGTGCAGGGCGTCGTAGATGGGCCTGTCCTCATCCCGGGCCTGGCGGCGCTGAGCGGCCCGAAGCTGCTCCAAAGACGGCGCTGCGGGCGGGGCAGCGGACAAAAGCAGCTGCTCAAACTGCTCCGGCGGGACTGGCTTACAGAAGTAATAACCCTGGACCACGTCGCAGCCCATGGATTTGAGCATCAGCATCTGTTCCGCCGTTTCAACGCCCTCCGCCACCGTGGGCACGCCCAGGGATTCCGCGATGTCAATCACCAGCTCCAGCATACGGGTATTGCGCGTTCCCTTGAAGGCGTTCCGCACAAACTGCATGTCCAGCTTGAGCGCGTCCACCGGCAGGGTGGCGATCATGTTCAGCGACGAATAGCCCGTGCCAAAGTCGTCCATCTCGATCAGGAAGCCGGCGTCCTTTAAGCGGTTGACCGTGCGGATGATCTGCTCCGAATCCTGGGTATAGGTCGATTCCGTGATTTCCAGCAGAAACTCCTCTGGTTTTAGGTCATACCGGCGGATCAGGGATACCATGGTTTCCACCAGGTCGCTGTCAAACATGTCCACCCGGGAGACGTTGACCGACACCGGCACGGAAACCCCGAGCCGGTCCTTCCAGTCCCGGATCTGGGCGGCCGCCGTTTCCCAGACGTAACCGTCCAGCTGTCTGACCAGGCCGTTGCTCTCAAACAGCGGGATAAAGACGCCAGGACTCACCGTCCCCAGGCTGGGGTGAATCCAGCGGACCAGGGCCTCCATCCCCGACAGCACGGGCTGTTCCTGCCGGATGCTGTACTTCGGCTGATAGAAAATTCTGAACTGGTTCTCCTTGAGGGCTTTTGGAAAATCCTCCAGCAGCTGCTCCGCGAAAAGCTCGGATTCCCTGAGAGCGTTGTCGTAGATGGCCACCATGCGGGTAAAGCTGTTGCGCACGGTATCCGCGGCCATCTTGGCCCGGTCAAAGCGCCGCTCGGCGTCCAGCGTCTTGTCCACCTCTGCATAGACGCCCATACGCAGGCGCACCCGGCCGCCCAATCCTTCCAGAGCGCTTTCCATGATGTCCACATAGTCCATGCGGTGGGGACAGTAGAGCAGGAAAGTATCCCCGTCCTGCCGGCAGGCGATGCCGCCATCCTCCGCTACCTCGCTCTCCAGCTGGGCCGCCACATGGCGGAGAATCTGATCTCCGTAGGCTCTGCCGTAGCGCTCATTGATCATGTGGAAATGGCTGATGTCCACCACCATGGCATCCGTAGGAGTTTCCCGATGATAGGCGTCCATCTGTTCCACATACCGGTAAAAGAACTCCCGGTTGTACAGCCCCGTCAGATGATCGCGCTCAGTGGTGCGGATGATGTCCCGGTCCTCAAAGAGCTCGATGGTCCTCAGTACCCGTGCCAGCACCACCCTGGGCAGCGGATAGGGCTTGGGGATGAAGTCCGTAGCCCCCTGGGCCAGGCACTCCGCCTCCGCCTCGCGGTCCGAGGTCATCACGATCACGGGAATCCTGCTGAGGTGGGCGTCCCGGCGCAGCTGCTTTAGTATCTCCAGACCATTCATATCCGGGAGGATCAGGTCCAGCAGCACCAGGCTGATGGTCTTCTGCTGCTCCGCGGCAGCAGCAAGGGCCTGCGCGCCCGTCTCAGCGTACAGCACATCGTACTGCTCCGCCAGCATTTCGCCCAGAATCGCCCGGTTGATGGCTTCGTCGTCCACCACCAGAATCCTGCGTTTTCCGTTGACGGAATGAAATGTCACGTGCGTATCCAGCATGTCGGAACCTCCATGGGAAATTTTGTATCTTGAACTGTCTCCCGTAAATAGCGGGAACCTCTCAGAAAAAGGAACGCTTCAATGATCAGCGCATATTGTCACTTTGTTTTTAACGTTCTTATTCTATCATACCTGCGCAAGGAATTGCAACTTTTGAAAAATGGCTGGCAGAACAGCCTGTTCCGCCAGCCAATGGGTTTTGTTCTTCCAAGCGTCATGCATCCGGCAGATCCATCTAATGGAGAAACGTGCATCCGCTTCTCTTGATTGCGGCAGAGAACGTCTTTGCTGACAGCCGTAACTTCCGCCTTGTTATTCGATGATTTCGATGCCGCCTTCGGTGCCGGCCTCCGCCGGAGCCGCTTCTTCCTCGGGCGCTTCGCCGAGCCACGCGCCGACGATGGCCTGCCCCCAGGTGATGTTTTCAGCGATGTAATAATCCTGGAGAGTATCGGTATAGAAGTCAAAGTAGATGTTGGAATACACCGGCAGCATCGGGAGGATCTCATTGAACCTCTCCTGGAAGGAGATCCAGTGCTGCAGGTAGGTCAGCACGTCGCCGGGCTCGGTCATGCGCATGGCCTCGGCTTCGCTGTACAGCTGCTCGTCGTGCAGGTTGGTATAGCTCCAGTCATGCGTCCCGTCCTCATTGGTGAGGAAGTGAACGGAGGGATCAAAGACCAGATAGAAGTTGGTGGCCAGATAGATCATATCCACATCCCGGTCATCCTGCTTATACCATTCCGTCAGGAGCTCCTGCATGGGCTCAGCTTCCATCGTCAGGCGGATGCCCACCTGCGCCAGGTTGTCCACCAGGTTCGTCTGCATGGATGCGGGGATGTTGTTTCCTTCGGGATAGATCATCTTTAGATCCAGCACAACGCCGTCTTTTTCCCGGAGACCATCATCGTTCAGCACCCAGCCGTCCCCGTTTAACAGGGCGTTGGCGCGGTCGATATTGACGCCGTAGGGGTTCAGGCCGTCCAGGCTCAGGTTTTCAAAGGAAGCCAGCTCCACCTCATAGGCGCGCATGGCCGCGGCGTCGTTCTCGTTCTCCGGGGCGGCGATGGGCGGGGTAGTATTGCCCATGACCACGCCGTACATCCACTGACCCACGCCGTACCAGCCATCCACCCGCTGACCGAAAGCGCCGGTATAATCCGCTGTCACCTGATCGCGGTCCATGCAGTAGGCGATGGCCTGACGGACAGCCAGGCTTTCCACCGTTTCTTTTTCACAGCAGAAGCTGATATAGCTCAGGCCCACACGGGGATAGTTGCTGAAGGAAATGCCGCCCTCGTTCATCAGACCGATTCCGGCAGTGATCCGGTCGGCCCGCATGACCTTGTTCAGCAAGCCGAACTCACCGGCCTCCAGTTTCTCGATCATCGTGTCGTTTTCCGCCAGGGTGTAGGTCAGGTGGCGGATTCTGGGCATCAGGCCCCTGGTGTTTCCCTTAAAGAAGGGGTTGGTCTCGAACTCTGCCGTAACCCCGTCCCAGCTGAGCAGCGTATAGGGACCAGACACCACAGAGGGATGGGACAGATAGCCGTCATCGTTGTCCATCACGGTCTCTTCCAGGAGGTCCGCGGTGAATAAGGGCTCCAGGACCGACGGATCCTCATTAGCCAGGTAGACGCCGTTTCCGTCGTCCCGCACGGTGACGCCGGGGGCGATCACGCTGATCGGGTACGGATTGCACAGCAACAGGCCCAGTTCATAGAAGAAGGGAAGGAACTCGTGCCGGAGGGTGACGCTGAAGGTCAAGTCCGACAGAACCTTGACGCCGGACAGAACCCGGGGCTCCACGCTCATGGGACGGCTGATATATTCCTCATAGCCCAGGAATTGCTCCCTGCGCAGCGGAGTAGCGCCGATTTCAGCCAGTTCCGGCGCGATGGTGAACAGATAGGAGAAGGCATAGTCCCAGGCGGTGATTCTCGCCCCATTGGAATAATAAAGGTCGTTCATCAGGGTAATCGAATAGGTCTTGTTTCCTGCCTCGTCCACCATGGTTTCCACCGCGCTGACCACCGTAGGATCGAAGGTAAACATACCGTTTTCCCCGTCCCAGTAAATCAGGTTGTAGGCGTGCAGCAGGTCGCGTACATCGATATCGCTGGTAGCGTTCCCCCAAAGCTCTGTAAAGAACTCGCCCCGCATGGGCGTCGGGTTTCCGACCACCAGATGATCCGGGAATACCGTTTCCCCTGTCTCCGTTGCTTCGGCAACCACCGGAAGACAACTTATCACCAGCATTGCCGCCAGCATTAAAGCACATATCTTTTTCATAGATGATCCTTTCTTGTGATCTTTCGTCACAGATTCTGTGCCCGGCCCGGCCTGTCCCCGATCGGTTTTGGATCAGGGACAGGCGCGGACCTGTTTGCGGTGATTACTCCAGGCAGTCGCCGACGTTGATGTAGACCTGGCCCAGGCCCAAAGGCGTTCCGGGCTCGTCGATGGTTTCAGGAGTCGGCGGGGTCGGCGGCACCACGCCGCCACCGGTTCTGGTGTTGACGAATACGGTGACGTTGCCGGTGGTGGTCTGCGTACCTCTGTATCCGCGCACGGTGCTTTCCGCCCAGGTATAGGTGATCAGCTTGCCGTTATGATACATCGGCACGGAGACGGTCCACTGCCAGTTGTCGTTAGCACTCAGCACCTGACTGTAGGAAGATCCGTCGCTTCCGGTCAGGTACACGGTGATGGACAGCGGCCTCGCGTTCGGATCGTTGGCATCGCGCCATTCCTTATACACGGTCAGCGTCGTCATAGCCTGACGATAGGTGTTGGTAATCTCAACACCGGTTACTCTCTCCACTTCCAGCGCGCCTTCACCGTTGTCCTTAATGACCACAGTTACGGTCTTTGCCTTGGTGTCTAACGTCCAGTTCCCGCTCTCAGTGTCAGTCGTTGTCTCCTGCACCTGGTAATAATAGGTACCGGCCTTGGTGTATCTGATCGCCTCGAACCCGATGATCTTGCTACCAGCTTCACTGAACTTCAGCGTCTTGCTCTGGTTCTCGCCGCCGGCAATCTCCTTGCCTTCCGCGTCGACCTCCCTCAGTGTGAAGCTGAACTCCTTCTCCGCGAAACCTTCGCCCTCAACTACCTTCGTGCCGAATACCGTCTTTGCTTTTTCGTCCGTCGGATCGACTGTCACACTGCCAGCCTCGTAGCTGTTCTTGATCTCAACGCCGGTTACGCTCTTCACTTCCAGTGCGCCTTCGCCGTTGTCCTCGATGACCACGGTTACGGTCTTCTCAGCTGTATCAAGCGTCCAGCCGTCGCCAGCCTTGGCTTCCGTCGTCTCCTGCACCTTGTAGTAATAGGTACCAGCTTCGGTGTACTTGATCTCATCGAAGCCTACAGGCTTCTCGGCTGCCAAGTTGAACTTCAGCGTCTTGCTCTGTTTCTCGCCGTCGACAATTTCCTTGCCCTCCGCGTCGACCTCCCTCAGCGTGAAGCTAAACTCCTTCTCGGCAAACCCACTGCCTTCCACGATCTTTGTCGCAAAGGTGGTCTCGATACTGGTCGGATCGACCGTCACCTCGGTAAGTCTGGTGTTGGTAATGATGATGGTGTTCCCGTTCTTTTCCATCGTCATGGTGTAACCGGGCACATATTCTTCAGTCCATACATAATCAATCAGTTCCCCGTCGCCGTTATACAGCGGCAGTTCAAAGGTGGCTGTCCAGTCATTTTCGACGTTCAGCTCCTGGCTGTACGTCTTTTCACCATCGGTTACGTACACTGTGATGACTGCCGGACGGGCATCCGGATCCTGCTCGTCAACCCACTCCTTGATGACGGTGAACTCGTCCGCCAGCGTATTGGTGAAGGTGACAGTAAAGTCGGAGGCGTCGCCCTCGGTGACATGGACCTCCTGGTAACGGTTCCGGCTGTCAATTTCCTCCGTCCAGGCGTATTCCATACGCTTCCCGCCTACGAAAGCGGGCAGCTCAACCGCCGCGGCCCAGCTGTTGTCCTCGTTCAGGGTGATGTAATCGATCGTGGTGTATACGCCCTCGCTCCCGCTGGGACGCCGCATCAGGTTCATGGTGATGCTGGCCGGGCGCTTGCCGTCCTTGTTATTCCCGTCTGCCCAGACCTTCTTTACCGCGGCCCTGACAGTCTCGGCATCCAGGATATTGGTAAAGGTGGTGGTGCGGGTTTCTTCATCGTAGGCGGGGCTGCCCTCGGCAGGCCTGTACCCGTCGATGCCCTCCTCGGTCCATGTGTAGACAATGCCTTCTTTCACGGGTACTTCAACCATGGCGGTCCACTGGTTCGCCTCGTTCAGGGTGACTGTCTCGCTGAACTCTCCCGCGCTGTCAGCCAGGCTGACCTTCAGGTTCTCCGGCCGGATACCGAGCCGGTTGTCTCCATCGTCCCAGACCTTGGTAACCGTCAGCTTCATCTTCGGGTATTCCACATCGAACTCCATCGGCCCGGGAATCTTTTCCCCGTCCTTGTTGCGGATGGAAGGAACGATTTCCATCTTGCCGGTTTTCTCGTTGTGAATGACAGTCATGGTCAGGGTGTACTTGACCGACTTATCCCAAACGGCGTCTTCATGGCTCACAGCCGTCAGCGCGAGCACATACTTATAGGTACCCAGAGTGTTGTAGGTAATGGGAGGGAACTTTTCTTCCTTTCCTTCCTCCGCGGGAAGCTTCACGATCAGGGTACAGACGTTCCCCGTACTCCCTTCAGGCATAGGCGTTGTATCTTTCTCGCCCGTGAGCGTCAGGGTATAACTCACCTGCTCCTCCGGCACGGCGCCCGTCGTGTTGATCTTCACGCGGAAAGGATCGCTGCCGATGCTGGCGGAAGCGCCCCCCGCCCCACCGGGAACGGCACGGCTGGCCACATCGCTCACCTGGGGCGTCGGCGCCGGAGCCGGCGCGGACGTGAAATTCGACACGGCCAGCACGACAATCGTCGCGGTGACAGCCAGGCCGGCCAAGAGAGCGAAAATCCATTTTTTCGACATGGTTGTTCCCCCTGTTACTCTAAGCATTCGCCCGCGCACAGCGCAAAGGCGGGGTGTTGTATGCTAGCTTTGGCGCTCATGGGATCCATCAGCGTCAAAAGGATCGTTCGTGCGTCAGAATATTCGGTAGAGCAGGTGCTCAAGGCCACAATATGCACATCCGTCCCTGCGTCCAGCATGGCTTTGAGAAGCCGCAGCCCCTCTGGATTCAAATGCATGGCACCTTCCAGGACACTCTCATAGATTTGTGCCGGGGTAAGATAATCCCAGTTTTTCGGAAAGAATATCAGGCTGTTGCCCGCGCTGGTGACCATGCAGGAAAGAGTCATCAGATCATGGTCCCCGTCCGCTAACGTCAGGATACCCGTGGTGTGCTGACGGAAAAAAGCTTCGTCTTTATACAGATTTACATCGCTGAACATGCGGTGACCACTGATGTTGTGTCCCAACAGGACAGTATAAATATCTCTGAAGTCTGCACTGTTGTGGTAGTCCATAAAGATACTGCCCAGCATGGCAAAATTACCATACACGTCTGTGTCAATATAGGTGAAATTGTTTTTTCCTTTCAACACAGGGTAATCAATGGATGTGCCTTCCATCGTGATCCAGGCGTGTACGTCCGGGTTGATGAAACGAAGCTGGTCAAAAAGACTAAGTGGGTCATCTCCGTTGAGGGCCTTGATTTCCCGGAGGTCCCGGGTCACATTCTCCACCTGGTCATAGACCTGGCGGTTGTCCCACAAGGAATAGCCTGCGTACACAAGAGCGGCGATCATGAGCAGCAGCTCCACTGCAGTCAGCAGTCCATGGCAGAAGCGGATGATTTTTCGCCGCATCGTCAATATTTCTCCAATTTAATCGTTTCAAAAGAATGACAGCCCCCAAAAGGGGAAGAGGAAGCCGGGAAGGCCCGGCCTCCTCCGTGGGTTAATTGTTGTTTATTGTTACTTTCTGTTACGAGTACCGTGCTTTTTTGAGGAAAAACCATTTTCCTCCCTGCGGCGCACGATCATCATTGAAGCGCCAGACAGAGCGACCGACATGATCATCAGATAACACACAGCGTGGGGAACGTTAAAAGTGCCTGGGAGAAGGAAGCCGGAAAAGCCCGGCTTCCTCTGTGGATCATTTGGTGCTCGTTGTTGTTATTTACTGTTTACGCTTTTCCGCGCTTTCTAGGAAAATTACATTTCCTCCCTGCGGCGTACAAACATCATCGCAACGCCCATCAGAGCAATCGCCATGATCATGATGTAAGGTACAGCCTCAAGTTCAATACCAGTATCAGGCGTGAGATCCTTCTTATTGGTGAACGTAGCAGTATCTGCATCACCCTTGCTGATCTTCTTTGCACTATCACTGTAGGTTTCTACCGCTTCATCATAACCATACTTACCACTTTCAACTTCAGTGATTACGTATGTGACATTTTCGGGAATGTTGTCAAAGATCATTTTCTGTCCGTCTGTCAGGAGGAAATAAATCTCTTTCGTAGCATCAGCTACTGCAATCACTTTAGTTGAATCTTCCGTGAATGCTACCTCGCCGGCGGCATTTGCTGAAGGTTCGTTTTTCCCGCAGAACGTACCGGTGCTGGAGTCATTAACAGCAATGGTGCTGCGGATTGTCTCGCTAGCAGCAGGCGTGAATTGTACTTTAAAGATCCAGGGTTTGCCTGTATCAGCCAAGTTACCGGTAACTTTCTTTTCAACAGTCAGACTGCCCTTGTTGTAATTATTATGGACACCAGTACTAGAACCATCAGCATTGCTCAGCTTTTCCCCATAAGGGCCATCGCCGACCTCGGGATCACCTGCACGCAGGGCAATACCGCCGATGAGAATTTTCCCTGTGGGAACATCATTTGCACCAAGTTCGTTGACCAGCGTGATCTTGAGATAAAGCTTATTGGTATCAGTATCATAGTAAGTTACACCGGCTGTCTTGCCATCGGGCGTCTCTTCTATCAACTGATATACATATTCGCCGACCGGCAGACCAGAAAAATCGGGAAGATTAAATTTAACTGCATATTTATTGTCATCGAAAACTTCCTCAGTGGGTTCAACTTTTGAGAAAGTGATGTCTGGGATTGTTTTATCGGTGGGAAGAGAGGCTACTTTACCGGCAACATAATACTTCTTATCAGCAACTTTAAACTTGAATGCATCTGCAGGATGCGCATCGGTCGGGTTGTCTACTCCATTAATGGTGTAGTTCTTTATGAATTGGATTTCACGCTTATCATTGACTTCGATATTTTTGGGATAATTAGAATCAATCGCCGCCAGCGCGCTCGTCATCGCCAACACCATTGCCAGTGCCAGCATCATTGCAACAATTTTTTTCATGTGTTTTCCTCCTAAAAATATTTGGGGACGTTGTATTTCCTGCCGGGATGTCCCGGTTCAGGGCGGGTTTGTGGTGCGCCTTTCGGCGCGGTTCTGTCTGGCCTCGGCGGTCACAGGGCTCTTCTCCGGAGCAGGGTGATCACCTTGCCTTCGACCCGGTCCAGGGGGATCAGGCCGTGGTCCCGGCTGTCTGACGCGTGGGTGCGGTAATCACCCAGAGCGTACACACAGCCTTCAGGGATGGTGAGGGGGTAACTGAGGTCGCCGCGCGTGTAGGTCGGGAACAGGATGTCCCCGCCGACTGCGGCTCCGTTGATCGTGACGTTTCCGGAGGAGGTGAGCTCCACCTCATCGCCGGCGACCGCCACCACCCGGGCAAAATACCGCTGCCCTTCGTGGGTGTAGGCGATCACATCGTCCTGGGCCAGGGTCTGGCCTGTCAGGCGCATGGCCGGGGTGCGGAAGACGACGCACAGGTCGCCGTCCTTCATGGCCGGAAACATCCCCTGCCCCCTCACCTGAGTGATGAGGAAGCCCTGGGTGAATACCAGCGCCAGCACCGCGGCGAGCACCGCCACGCGCAGGACCAGGCCTTTGATGGCCCGCCGGTCCGCCAGGTCCGCTTTGCGCTTCGCAAGAATCTGCTCCACGCTCGGGCCGTTTGTTTCTGCTATGGCGGCTGCCCCCTTTCATTCGGCCCGCGGATGAGCGTACAGGTTCCAGCTCTCAACGCGCATCACCCCTTTCCTCAAGCAGGGCGTCGCAGCGCGCCCGCTCGGCCAGCAGGGCCTCTTTGTACAATTCGTTCAGCGCTTCGATCTTCCTGAGCGCGTCCTGTTCGTCCACGCCGCCGAAGATCTTCCTGCGGAACTTCAAACCCTGGAGGAATGCCGCGATCTTCTCCTCATAGTCCGGGAGAAACCGCATCTCACACCCCTCCCTTCACGCGCCGCCTGCGCAGCGCCAGCCCCAACGCGCACAGCGCCAGGATCAGAATATAGGGGATGGTGTCCATACGGACGCCGGTGTCAGGTGTCATGGATTTGTCGTTGGTGAAGGTGATGGTTTTGCCGTCGTCAGCGGCAGCGACAGTCACGGTATAGGTCTTTTTGTCACTGCTGACAGTGCCGGTTGTGACGGTTGTAGAGGCGATGGATGGCGTATAGTCTTCGGGGTCTTCGGTGATGGTGAGCATTGTACCAACGGGCGCAGAGATGATGTATTGTTCACCATGCACTCGCGTACCGTTGTAAGTCCCGTTGCAGGCCGTAGCTTCCCCATCGGCCGCTGTTTTGATGTAAAACAGAACGTTTTCTGCGCCCTTTTCGGCAGTGATGGTAAAGTTGAAAGGCTTATTCAAGTCACCCATGTTACCGGAAACCGTTTTCTTTACATAGATATCAGGGATAGGTTCGTTTGTATAGATAATAGTCGTATCGCCTTTAATAACGTAGCTTTTACCGTCAGCACCTTCCAGATCAAGGTAATCGGTTTCCGCAAGTGATGTCTTATCAGGCCTGCTCGTTTGTTTCGCTTCGACTGTTTTCACAATGTAACCATTGTTTGAGAAGACTTCGAATAAACTGAACGCAGTGCCATAGGGGACGTTTTCTGTACTATTGTTGTATGTCCAGGTCATGTTGTGATGCAGCGTGAAGGTTCCGCTGCTGGACGTTGTTTGCTTTGCCTCTTGATAGGTGTAGTTGAATGAGAAGACTGCGTCTTCTTCACCATCCGTAGTGAACTTCTTAACGGTGACTGTATACCTATTAGGTTCCCACACGGCGTAGATAGTGTTTTCGAGGGGGTCCCAATTGTTATTGCTGCTTAGTGCCAGGTTATCAGCAGCAACTTGCTCACCCGGTTTGAAATAACCCAGTTCAGCCAATGCCTGCAAATCGGCCGAAGTCTCGCTGGGATACCGAGCAAGGGCGTCTTTGAACTGTTCCTCAGTTGTCTCACTATCAAACGACCACCCAATCAGATTATGCCCTTCTCTTACAAATGATGCACTATCAAGGATATTGAAGTCCTGATTGACGAGCCAGGCTTGACTGACTTCTGTCTTGGAGGCAGTATCATTTGTTACTCCGCCATTGCCATTGAACGTCACAGAGGTAGCAGCCTCACTAGCGACGTGGAACTTTGCACGAAGCTTGAAGTAACGAATGGTTCCTTCTTCCCCGATGTCCTCCCCTACGGTTCTGGACTCCAGATAGAGCTTCTGCAGCGTTGCCCTATCGCCCGGCTTGAATTCGATTTCCGTTTCATTACCGTCTGCATCAAGCAGCACCCACCCGGTAAAGGCAAAACCGTTAGCATAATCGGTCGGTGCGGAAGCTATGTTTGGGTTGATCTCATATGTATCTTCGGCATCAAGCGGAATCGTGTACGAGCTCGGGTCGGTTGGAATCCTGGTATTGTCTGTCAAGTACTGGTCTTCTACTTCATACTCAACAAACACTTCGGTCTCATCGATATCCAACACCCACCTGGCGTAAAGCTTCAGGATGGCCTGAACCTCTGTGTGTCTTACGCCGTTGCCATCTGGGTTGTCCTCGTAGGTGTTGTTGTTCCAATCTGAAGTGTTCTGATAATTCATGTTAACACCCAGAGTGTGCTCATTCACAGGCTCATCAAGACGGTATTCATGCTGATAGTCTTCATCATAATACCAACCGTCCAGTTTGTAACCGTGTCTGATAGCATTTTCCGAATCGATATTTGTGCTGTGAAGAATCTCATTTCTGTCAAGACGGAAGGAAAGAGCCTGGTTATTAGCAAATGTCACCTCAGCATTGTGCTGATTATTCTTGGTTGGAATCAATACAACGCGGGTACGAAAGGTTTCCACCTTGGCGTAGAGCGTGATATTGCTGTCTGGCATGGTCTTGCCTGTGAAATCATAAGGGATTGTACAGTCTGGATCGGTATACCAGCCCGAAAAGAAGTACCCATCTTGTAGCTTACTCTCGTCTCCATCGAACGGAGTATAATAGGCCGAACCATCTTTGGCATACTTGCTGATATTCGTTCCGTAGGGAATATCTGCAATGACGTGATCTTCACGGGTTACGCCGTTTGCAAGATGCTTGTCGGTTACGAAGGTGATATCGTGTTTGTTGCGATCATAATAAACTGATACTGTGCCATTTACATTCTGACCATTATAAGTTGTAGCTGTTGTGCTGTTCACTCGGCTATGTACAGTCGCACCATTGAATGACAGCGTCTGTATTTCATTTATGTTTACACCTGTTCCCAGCGTAGCAATGTAATTCAAATCGGGTTGCTCAATATACTGAACACCATCGACTGTCACACCACCTGTTTCTCCCTCTAGAGCTGAGAAGTAGACTCGGTATGCATACGTAGAATACGTTTCGAATCTCCAATAGAGAAGAAAGTTGCCATAATCCTCATAGGCGTGCGTTGCATTATTATAGATAAGTCCATCGTCTGCTTTTTCGTAAGCACCGCTCTGACTGTTGCCAGACGAGAAGAAACCCCACATCAGCGGATAGATAGGCGAACCTCTTCCTTCGTAATTGTAGTTTGACATTGTTTGGGAGCCAAAATTCGATGCACCTGGCCAAATCGTTGTAAGATTCTGGCCGTACCTAACTTCAATAGGAATGTAATAATACTTTGCAGTTACTGTTGAACTGCTACCAGGCACTGCACCATTGGCATTGGTGAACACCCAAGTGGTAACGTTGTTTACAGTTATATAATCTTTAGTGGGATCGAAAGAAAGACCGTTACTTGCAAGAAAGTCGTTGGAAATCAAACTTGATACATCTGTAGTACCGATTGTTTTCCATGTATTTGTATTACCGATTCTTTCATAGTCATTTGAATATACATATTTTAGAGCATTCTCAAGCCCATTAGTCCTATGATAGCGGAAACCTTCATCATTATTGTTTACCTGGAGATATGTTCGGGTAGTTCCTCCATTGATAACCTCTTGTCTGATATAGATTGTGCCATTATTAATTCTGTAAGATGTAGAGCTACTTGTTGACCTACTTGAAAACCAACCGCCATTCCCAATCTTATAGTAAGCCCTATTACCATTCGTGTTATAAAAATATTGTGTCGAATTTGAGTAATTATATCCGGAATACCAAGTGATTGCACCATTCCCATTGGTGGTTGCTACGGGAATGTATTCATAACTTGTTGTTCCTCCAACAACTGCATCGTATTCTCTCGCAAAGAAAAACCTCAAGTGATATGTTTGAAGATCATAATACACATTCAGTACTGTAGATCCGTCCGCATTGATTTCCTTTCCCTCTGAATCAGACAGTTCCGTATTGTAGACATAATGTTCATAATCGCTGTCTGTGCTGTTTTTCTGAGTGTCGGCCGTTTCAAGGGACGCCGTTTCGCCCACCAGGCCGATACGTTTTTCGCTGATGACATATTCATAGTCATTCTCAGGATCATTTCCCGTTGCGTCAACTTTTTGTCTCCAGAAAACCACATAATAATCTGTCGGGATTCCTTCCCACTGTGCATAAAGCACGGTATCCTCTGAAATGGTGCTGCCGAAACGATCATCCGAGTAAATAGGATTGCCCTCGTCATCATAGCTAACAACAAGCCAGTCATCGCCATTGCCGTCAGGTGCTGTATTCCAACCTATAAAACGATATCCCTTGCGCGTTGGGTCTGCGACTCGCTGCGTCACATCACCTCCGACAAGCAGCTGCGGCGTCGTGTAGGTCGCGCCACTGCCAGGCCCGCCCGCATTAGCGTCAAACACGAGCCAGTTGCGCCCATCAACCTTCATATAAAGATCAAGATGCTGTTCGAGGGTTATTGTACTGTTCGCAAAATACTTGTAGCCGGTCGATACATCGATCCAATACTCAAAAGTATCTGTAGTATATTCTGATCCGTCTTCGATCGTAACCTGCTTATTCGAAGCATCCTTCCGAACTTCTTTGGTTGTCAGGATAGTGATCCTTCCGTTGGTATCCTGATACATATAACGCAAATACCAGGCTTCGCGGAATACTGCGTGAACCTTCACAATATCCCCATCCTCAAACCCAGCTTGCTTTCTGGCAACAAGGTCAGCATTCAAGCCATCGATGTTCAGAATCAAATCATTCTCATTCAGATTTGCGGGAATCTCATCTCCGATGTACCAGCCAATAAAAGTTTGACCGTAATCAGATTCAACACCCGGATCAACAAGAGTTTCTTCATCTTTTACATACTGGGAGGCAATGACATTACCATCTTTATAGAACTCATAGATCAGTCTTTTGGTCTGGTCAGTTACAACATAGATAGAGAAGCCTGAAGCTTCAAAGCTGAGAGCCTGGCCATTGGTCACAATCGGAACCTTATCGCCTGCGGCTTTGTTATCCTCAAAATGAACAACGCTGAGTGTATTATTATTTCCGGCGTCAGCCAGTTCGATACGTACATCAACTGTTGTTCCACTTGCAGGCTGCAGCTTCACACCATTCTTAACGATGCTGATATCAAATACACGAGCATATGAAGCGGATCCAGTTTCCCAGCCCAGCGTACTCTCAGTCTTTTTGACATAGTTCATGTATTCAGATGATGTGCTCAGTATCTCTTCAACTAACAAATCAGCGTCTTCGGGAATGCCAGATTCGGCCTCACAGGTTACCGTAATGTTGTAATTATGTCCGTCAGAGGCAAGCACAGTCTTTTCGATGACGATTTCGGCCACCGCATACACGTAGGAAGCGTCCGCCTCAAAAGAGACAGTATGCTCATCTTCATTGATGTTGATATCATCATCGGTCAGAGGGGTCTGATTGCCCTCGCTGTCGATATGATACACGGTAATTTTGGCTTTCTTTTCAAGAGCTTTGGAAAGTTTATCGCTGGACATGGTCACATGAACAGTACCGCCCCAACGGAAAGGTTCCGCCTGGACATCAGCGTTGAGCAGGGTAATTTCCGCCGCGGCAAGAACCGCAACAGTTTCTTTTTCTTTTGTCTCTTCCTCCGTTATTTTGGTTTCCGGGTCAACTTTTTCAGCCTTCGCTTCAGCCCCCCGCGGCATCGTGCCAGCCAGGGAAACATTCACATCGCCATCTGTAAGGCTGCCGCTTTCCCAGGCCTCATCCAGGTCATAAATCCCGGTGAAGGTCAGCTTGGACAGCTGATCCACCTGGAAAGATACAGTCTTCCCGCTGACGGCAGGATCGGAAATGATCTGTTGATCTCCGCTTTCAGCCAGCGTCTGGCTGATTTCGATGGAACGGCCTTCCGCCAGAGCATCCTCAAACTTCTGCCCCTGAACCGTGATGGTGAGAGGGCCGTCTTCCGGCTGATATTCCCGGCCATCCGCGTTGGTCAGCGTGAGATCGTAGGTATAGAGGGAGACCGGCGACAGATCCGGCGCGGCCATCGTCTTGGTCATGGATTTGGTATTCGATTTGATTTTCCTCAGAGGCTCTGCGACGCTCTTTTCAAGGCCCTCTTCCACCACGGACAGGTACTCGTACCCCTCCGGAAAGGAACCGGACAGGGTGATCAAAGCCCCGTCCTCCGCCTGGACGGAGAGGACGCTCTCATACATCGGGGTGAACACAGCGTCCGCGGTGGGAGTGAAAGGCGCTTCCGCTTTCTTCTCCCCGTCATACCAGCCGGTGAAGATCTTCCCTTCCCGGGCAGGAGGATCAGGCAGGGGATCGATGGTATACCCCTCCGGAACCAGATAGGTTTCCTCCCCGAAGATGACAGTATAAACCGCAGACGGGGCATGATACTCCGCGGTGCCTTCCGCGGGAGCGGCGACAGGAAGCAGCTGGCACAGCATCAGCAGTGACAGGAAAAGGGCAGCTGTGCGTTTCATGGTCTTCAAAGCTGCTTACCTCCTTACATAAATCAGAGTGAAGAGTGAAGATATTTAATGTTAAAACACAGTTGAAACGGAGTTTTTGGGGACGGTTCCCGGCTCGGCGGGAAAGCGGTTTATACGTTCGTCTCCGGGACCCGGGCGGTTTCGACGACGACGGTCAGCCGCCAGTTCCACAGCATGCTCTCCGCCGTGGCGGCAAAGGAGACCTGAGCGCCATCAGCTTCTACCACCGGCTCAAAACCGGCTCCGCGATCGCACTCCCACAGATAATAGAGCGGTTCAGTATCGGCATTCCCGACTACACCGGTCAGGGTGATGAGGTCGCCCAGCCGTACCATGCCCGTCATGGAGCTTTCAATGGTCACGTTCAGAGGATCCGGTTCCGGAATCACCGGAGTATCGGAAACGGGGAGAGCATCGATGCGGAAAGCTACGCCGTTCAGAGGGAAAGAAGCGGAATCCTTGGTCAGAGTCACTTCCAAGTCCTTTGCGGCTTCCTTGCCGGGTAAAGTCGAAACGCTGATAAACCGGTTTTCAGCAATGGCGTCCGCCACTTTGCCGCCGCTGACAGTCATCATCAGGGAACCGTCTTCCGGAACAAACTCGGAACCGTCGGCATTGGTCAGACAAAGCTCAAAGGCGTAGAGGTTTTCGATGCCGGTGTCTTCTTCGTTCAGGTTGGCCACAGAGACAGTCAGAAGCTTGACTTCCATCGCCACGCCTTCGGGCAGGTTGCCGGACAGGATGGCGACAGCGTCGCCCATCTCCGCTGAGACAGTCTGCGGAACAAGTGCCGCGCTGCCGGCAGCCAGATCTTCCGCAAAGGCTTCAGCCGCCTCAGTCTGAGCTTCAAGGGCATCCTTCCAGATGTAGCCGATTTCTTCGCCGACCACGATCTGGGCCCAGTCGCCTTCCATGCCGATCAGGGTTACTTCTTCATCCTTCTCCAGGGTGAGGAATATGGGGCTCATGCCGTCGGGATCGATGCGGACGTCCGTCACATCCAGCATGGTGATCTTCTTAAAGTCCTCGATGCCCAGCGGGGTGTTGTAATCATCCAGGATCACCAGGTCGCTGAACTTGTGGGCCAGCTTCCGCAGGTCTTCGGGGTTGGAAGGAATTTCTTCGGCGTTCTCTTCGATGACAGCTTCGTCAGTTTCCTCGACAGCAGCTTCGATGGGAGATTCAGTTTCTTCAGCAGGTTCGTCGATGGGAGCTTCAATGGGAGCTTCTGTTTCTTCGATGGGCTCGTCAGCGGCTGCCTCATGAGCCTCGCTCATGGTCTCTTCGATATGAGTTACAGGAGCCTCGTTGTAAGTCTCTTCGATGGGAGCTTCGATCTGTTCTTCGGCTTCGCCGGCAGTCTCTTCAGCAGCTTTTTCTTCTAATTCGACTTCGGGAGCTTCTTCTCCTGCTTCTTCCTCGTCAGATTCTTCGGAAATCTCTTCGTCTTCCGCTTCTTCCTCGGCGGGCTCTTCGCTCAGTTCCTCTTCTTCCCTGACTACGGCTTCGGGCTGTTCGGGAAGTTCCTCATTCAGCTCTTCGCTGATTTCTTCCTCATTTTCTTCTTCGTTATTCTGGACTTCGGTATTTTCTTCTACAGCTTCAGTCTGTTCTTCGGAGGCTTCGGCAGGTTCGTCAGCGGGGGCTTCTTCGTCGTTCTGGACTTTGGTATCTTCCGTGGCAGTTTCAGGCTGTTCAGCTTCGGCGGCGGCCGGTTCTTCGGTGTGGGCGGTCAGGTCCTTGAGGATCTGCTTTGCGACATCCGCCTTCAAGGGGGTGGTCACGGCATCCGCCGTGATTTCGGGTTCCGCTTCAGGCTGAGCCGGTTCTTCGGGCTTAACTTCTTCGACTTCGGACTTGACTTCCGCTTCGGGTTTCACTTCTTCAGCAGGCTGGGCGGCTTCCGGGGCTTCCTCAGCAGCGGGTTCAGCACGGTGGAGGATCAGGGCGAAACCATCGACCATGCGGACGGTGAACTGAACCTTCTGACCGATCTCCAGACCGCCGACCACCATCCGCTTGTTGATGATCCAGTCGTTCAGGCCAACCAGCTGGAGCTTATCTCCTTCGGCCATCGTGGGCTTCTGAGCCAGGGCGACAGTGACGGTGGAGCTGAGGTCCGCGTTCTCGATGCGGAAGGCGGCGAGCACTTCAGCGTCCGTGAAGGTGTTGGCGGCTTCCGCGGTGATGTCCATCAGGGTGGCGGCGCCGGTGACCTTCATCCTCAGGTAAGGAGAGGTGGCTTCCGGAGCGGCTTCCTCAGCGGCCGCTTCTTCCGGCTGGGCTTCAGTCTGCTCTTCCGTCTGGGCGGCGCCGCTGTCCGTAGAAACGGGGGGCACCACGATCTCGGCGGGGGCTTCTTCCTGAGCCTTCTGCTTTTCCTTCAGGGTGCGGTAGATCGCGTCCCTCAGGGAGTCGGTCTTTTCGTCTGCCAGGGCGGTGCTGGCCGGGATGCTGACCCCCAGGGCCAGGACCAGGGCCGTCATCAGAGCGGCGATCTTCTTTCCATTCATTTTCTTCATCTTTTCATTCTCCTATCATAACCGTTCGTTGTGCGGTAGAGGGTGTGCGCCTCAGGCTGTCTTGCCTGATTTGCAAGTTCAGTATACCCCCTACCGGTTACGCTTCGGGTAACATTTCGGAAACTTGCAAAATAATTTGAAAAAATTCGATTTATTTTCCTCCCATGGGGCTGAACCGGGCGTGGAAGGTGATATTGCCCGACGGATACTCCTGATAAAAGAGCTGTTCGATACGCTCGATGACGGTAGCGCAGGTTTTGTAATCCACCGTCGGCAGCAGAATCGCGTAGATGTTATCGGCAAAGCGGGTGATAATGTCGCCCTTGCGCAGGTTTGCCCGCATGATCTCCTGCAGGCCCGCCATCCCGCTTTCCCGCGAGATGGGACTCATTCGGCCGCCCGGATCCCCGAGCATGATCATTCCTAAAAAGATGCTGGAACCCATGCGTTCCAGGTTGCGCAGCTGGATGTTGTAGATTTCCTTAAAGGTAGAATAATCGCAGAAGAAGGGGCCTCGTCGGTCGGACGCGGTTTCCGCCAGCTCGTTGCGGATGACGTCCAGGTTGTAACTCAGGGTGCTGCCTGCTTCCGCCAGGCGGTCATAGCAGGCTCTCATTTCCTGGCTGGGCTCTTCCCCCAGCTCCAGCTGTACGTTGCGGGTGATGCGTCGGTACTCCGTCATGGCCTCGCTGGTCTTGTTCAGGTTGGCCATGGCCTGTAGGAGCTCAATATGAAGCTGCTCGTCCAGGCTGTCAATCAGCATGGCGCGGCGGCAGACCTCGCAGATGCGGTTATAGGCTTCCTCCTTGCGCAGCTGAGCCACGTACTTGAATACCGCGTCCAGATACTCCCGGTGCAGGAAGTTGACCATCACCACGTCGTTCCGGGCTTCGCCGGTGCTGAACAGGTCGCCCTGATAAAGGTCCATCAGGTGCTCCGTCTTTTCCCTCCGCTCCTCAGGAGAGCAGTCCCTCCGCAGGCAATCGAAGAGGTCCATGACCTCCAGCACGTCCACCGTCACGTTTTCGCCGCTCTGCCAGCGGTAGCCGCCGGAGGTGGAGACAATGCAGTCCCCCAGGCCGTCGGACAGCTCGTTGAGAAGAGCCCGGACCCGGCTGACCCTGGTCTTCAGGGCATTCTCCGGGGAATAGCTGTGCTTGCTGCCCCAGATCTCCCGGATGATGCGCTGGGTGGAAACGGCCTTGCCTCTTTCCAAAATCAAATAAAGGAGGAGGGTGACGCCCTTGCGGCTCCTGATGGTCAGGTCTTCATGGAAAACTCCATTGACTTCTATTGAAAATGAACCCATCGCGCGAATCCGAACGTTGTCCGCCATAACCGTCTTCCTCCTCTCCGAAAAGCTTACAAACAGTCAGGAATTGTATCACATTCAGTTAGTTATGACAAATATTATTACCCCCCCCCGATTTTAAAATACAGATCAAGTATCATCGGAGGGGTGATGGGAGCGCAGATCCTGAAAATTCCTTTCTCAACAGGCGAAAACACTGAAGGTCAGGTACTGGAGAGTGCACTCTTCAACTTACATTATAACATCATTTCTCTTTGCATTTTGCAAAAAAGCTATGAAGAAAGGATTACAATTGTATGAAGCTTACGCTTCACGCTTCACGGTCATGTGGTCATAGAGCAAGTCACGAAGGACGATCAGCTCCCGCTCCTGCTCCTCAGGCTGTGTCAGGTACAGCAGGCCCACCGAGTAACGGGTGATGGCCGCCAGCATGATGTGAAAGGGCCCGGAAAACATGCTCTCCTCCTGGAGGTCCGTCCGGATCGTCCCATCCTTCTTGCCGCGCTCAAACAGGTCGTGGAACTGGGCGCGCACGCCGACAGCGATTTCCTGGTATATACCGATTACCTGCGCGGCACCGCTTTCCTTGCGCATAAAGCTGTTCAGGTCATAATTGAAACGAAGCAGGTCACGATGATGTCGGTACAGGTCGATAAAGGAATCCAGAAAATAGCCAAGAAATTCCGCCGCTGTCCAGTTCGCATTGGTCTCGGGAGCAATAAGCTCCGTCCTGTAGTTAATGTAATCCGCCCAGGTCTCCAAGCCGATGGCTAACACCAGGTCCAGCTTCGTGGGAAAATAGCGATACAGGGTGGCGCGGCTCACCCCACTGGCTTCAGCAACCTCCGGCATGGTCACCGCTTCGATGCCCCTCTCGGAGAAAATATTGAAGCCCGTTTCCGTGATGCGCTTCCGTTTGGCCGTCTTCCATCCGCGTTCCGGCTGATTCGTTACACCCATTCATCCTCCTAAGCAGAATCGTCCGAAGTATTTTTGAGCTTCGTCGTCTCATTATAGCAAGAAATGCCCTGTTTTTCAAGTGTTTTTCAGCGTTAATAATGGCATCATCGTGACATTTGCCACCCTTTGTCTCAGTTTTTACAATTCTGAATCGTCAAAATAGAACGGACGCCCGCTTCCCTTCATCAGGTCGGCAGGCGTCCGTATGTTTTTAACGATTGTGGCTTCTGAATGTCAGATCATTCGATTTCAACCAGTCCGCTGTCAGATTCCGTGCTCTCTTCGGCCGGCGCTTCGCTCTGCGTTTCGGGCGCTTCGCCGAAGTAGCTCTCCAGAATCGCCTGGGTCCAGGTGACGTGGGCGGTAATCCAGTAGTTCTGCAGCTGGGAGGTATAGAAATCGAAGTAGATGTTGCTGTAGATCGGGATCGTCGGCAGCACTTCGTTGTACCGCTCCTGGAAGCTGATCCACTTGACCACGTAGTCGTAGACGTCCTTCGGATCCGTCTTGCGCATGTTGACAGCGCGGTACCAAAGGTCTTCGTCGTCAGAATAGGTGTTATTCCAGATCAGGTGATCCGCGGTGTCATCCGTGCTGTAGGTGATGGCCGGATCGACGATCACGTGGAAGTTGGTCGCCAGGTAGATCATATCGGTGGTGCGCTCTTCCTCGCGGTAATACCGCTTCAGCAGCAGCTCCATATCCTCGGGGACCAGCGTAACCTTGACACCGACCTGGGCCAGATTGTCGAACCAGTTCTCCTGCAGGGTATCCACGATGTGGTTCCCGCGCGGGTACAGCATCGTCAGATCCAGCGCAATCAGTTTCCCGTCGATCATCTTGCAGCGGACGTCGTCCTTCGCGGGATCATACTTTTCTCCGTCGCGGTTGAGCGTCCAGTGAGCGGCGTCCAGAAGGAGATTGGCCTTCCGGATACCGATCTTATCGGTGCGTCCAGGATCGTTTTCCAGGTCATAGACACCGTAGTGCACCAGGTTATCCAGGTTCAGCTTTTCCCAGGCCTCGATCATCTTCTGGTACTCTTCATCGGTGGTCGCGTACATGTTCTTGTACATGGCCAGCTCGTCAAGGTCTTTGCCGAAGTGGATCGGGTCGTTGATGAAGTTCACGGGATATTCCAGCTGATCCGTGCAGATGAGGTATTCCCACTGTTCGATGCCGAAATACCCATCCACCGTCTGGCCGAAGCCCTGGCAGTAATCCTGCGTCAGCTGGTCACGGTCCATACACCAGGCCAGGGCCTGACGGACTTCCATCTCGTGGACGGTAGGCCAGTCATAGCTGAAGGTCACGAAAGCAAGGCCGATGCGCGGATAGTTCTGATAATTGATGCTGGCTGTCGCCTCTCTCGGCTCTTCCCGATCCTCCACTTCGTGATCCGGCACCGGCACGATGGAGCCCATCGTGCGAAGGCCCATGCATTCCTGGATCGTCGGGCCGTAGACGACCTTGTTCACCAGGTGGAATTTGCCTGTCGCCAGGTCCTCCGCCATGGTATCGTTGTCGGCCACGGAGAAGCTGATGTGCTGGATGGTGGGCTTCACCAGGTAGATCTCATACTCGTTGCCTTCCCGGTCCAGCCGGTTATAGGCATAGATGTTGGGGCCGGTATGGTTGTTGTGAACCAGGGTGCCGGTACCCGTGCCAGCGTGCCGCTGGACGTCAAACTGGAAGTCCTCCGGCAGGGTGTTGTACACCCAGGCGCCCTTAAAGTATTCATTGATTTCAAAATGAGCGGTCTCATAATCGTAATCAATCAGCTTATAAGGGCCGGAAACGACGGACGGATGGGAATTATAGCCGGTTTCCGGGTCAAGAATCGTCTTATTGAGCAGTTCCGCCGTGAAGATCGGTTCCTCGACGCTCTCGTCCTCGTTGCCGATGCGGATGCCGAAGCCGTAGCCATCCCCCAGGTCCTCCGCCTGGCCCGCGTATACCTTGCAGCCAGGGGCGATCACAGAGATCGGATACGGGACGGTCAGCAGCAGACCGGTCTCGAAGAAGTAGGGCAGGAATTTATGATCCAGCGTAATGGCCAGCTGATGATCGTCGATCACGGCGACGCCGTTCAGATAGGGAAGCTGCCCCGTCAGGTATTCATGAGACCCAAGAATATGCTCGGAGCGGTATATCTTCCCACCGATCTGCTCAATCTCCGGGGCCATCATCAGAAGAATGCTGAAAGCATAATCCCAAGCGGTGATGGGGGTTCCATCGGAATAATAGAGATCGTCGTACAGACCCAAGTAATACGTCTTATCCCCGATCTCGTTCTGCACCACCAGAACGCTTTCCACGACGGATTCGTCGATCAGGTACACACCCTGGTTCTGGTCCCAGTTGACCAGGTTATAGCCGTGAATCAGGGCTCTTACGTCGATATCGGCCGTATCGTTGCCGAACATCTCGGTAAAGAAATCGCCCTTGGTGATGGTCGGATGGCCTACTCTCAGCTCGTCAGGATAAAGATCTTCGTCTTCTGAGAGTTCGGCTTCCTCGGCATCATCGTCATCTTCCGAATCTTCGTCCGATTCGGCGTTTTCAGTTTCAGGCAGTTCAGAGGTTTCCTCGATTTCCTCTTCATTCTCCGCGAACGCTACGGTCAGCGTGCTTGCCAGAGAAGTGAAGCAAAGCACCAGCGCCAGCAGAAGGGACAAGCACTTATTGGTTTTCATTTACGCTATCTCCTTTCTTTTGTCTGCTCCCCCGCCGCCTCCCCTGATCGGGCTTTCGCCCGGTATCAGAGGAGGACGGCTACGGGAGATTTGGTGCTTGTTAATCGAAGCAGTCGCCAACGTGGTTGATGAGAACACGGATGTTCAGAGGCGTCTCATACTCTTCGATCTCTACCGGAGGAGTCGTGGGCGGCGGGTTGCCAGGCGTCGGAGGAGTCGTCACACGGTAACGGTTGGTGAAGGTGGTAACCTTCGTTCCATCGTTGGCCGTCGTAATTTCTACGTTCGACTGCGTGTAACCGACCACGGTCTGCTCGCTCCAGGTGTACTCGATCTCGAGACCGTTCTTATACTTGGGCAGGTTATCGACCGTTACCGTCCAGTTGTTGTCCTCTGTCAGGTAATAGTCGTTTCCGGTGCTCAAATGCACTCTCAGGATGGACGGCCTCAGTTTCGCACGGTTGTTCCGGTCGTCCCAGACCTTCTTGACGGTGACGCTGGTCAGCTCCGGTTCGTGGGTGTTGATGAAGACGGTGACGTTGCCGTACTTCATCGTCTCAGGCGTATAGCCCTCCACCTCAGGCTCGGACCAGATATACTCGATTTCCTTTCCGTTCTGATCGTACAGATCCAGATTGTCAATCGAAGCAGACCATCCGTTCGCCTCATTCAGGGTGACCGTTGCGCCGGTGTTCGTCAGGGTCATCGTGATAGACTCCGGTCTGGAACCATCCAGGTTATCCATATCGTTCCAGATCTTCATCACGTTCACGGAAGTCGAGACGCCGCTGTAGTTGTTGGTGAAGCTGAAGGTCACGGTCTCGCCCGTATTCACCTTCTTGGCTTCGACCGGCTTCGAGCCTCCGACATACTTCAGGTTCGGGTTCGTCTGTGCAAACAGGGTATCCGCATTGGTCTCATAGACCAGATACTGTCCGGGCGTCAGGTTCTTGATCTCATACCTGAACTTGCCGTCCTCCTGCTTGACGAACTCGGAGAGCTTCACCTTCTCGTCATAGTCCGGACCCACGATACGGAACTCAAGGTTCTTGACCGCGTCAAGGTCTTTCACGTTATCGGAGAAGGCCTTCTCAATCACCAGCGAACCTGTCAGATACGTGTTCGTAATGGTGGTCGTGCTGCCATCCACCTTGCTGGTCGGCTTGGGATTATATCCGGCCGGCACAGCGGCTTCAGCCCAGACATAATCGATTTCCTTGCCTTCAGCGTACTTCGGCAGATCCTTGACAGTCGCGCTCCAGTCGGGCGCTTTCAGCTCAGCGGAAGCCACCGTCTTGTCATTCCCCTTCAGGATCATGACGATGCTCTCCGGCCGTTTGTCCTGATGTCCTTCGTCCACCCATTCCTTCTTGACCGTGGTCTCAGTCGTTTCAGGCACATAGGTGTTGGTCAGGTAGGTGATCTTCTTTGTCTCGTCCAGAGACTGCGTCGCGGTATACTTGCCAAGATCCTTTTCATCCTCGGTCCAGCTGTAGGTGATCTCGGTGCCGTTGTAGTAGATCGGCAGACCGGTCACGATCGCGGCCCAGTTGTTGCTGTCACTCAGCGTATACTCAGACTTGAAGCTCGCCTTGCCTTCCGCGTCAAGGAGTTCGGTGACTTTCAGTTCCGTCTCGCCCGCCTTCGCGTTCAGGATAACCTTCAGCTCTTTCGGACGGAAGCCGGCGCTGTTGTTGTCATCGTCCCACACCTTCAGGACCGTCAGGCAGAACCGTTCGCTGTCGTAGGTGTTGGTAATGGTAGTCTTGCCATCCTTGGCAACTTCATAGCTGCTGATCGTATACCCTTCAGGAACTTCTTCCACCCAGGTATACGCCTGCTGGACTCCTTCAGAGTACATCGGCAGATTCTCTACTTTCAGTACCCATTCGTTGTCCTTCTTCTCGAAGGTCGTCTTGTATCCTGCTTCGTCTTCGGCCTTATAATCCTTGCCGATGGTGAAGCTGTGATACAGTTCGTTGTTCGCCAGCAGCTTCAGGACGATCGTGTCGGGACGGACATTCTTCTGATTCTCACTGTCGTCCCAGATCTTGGTGACGGTCGCTGTAGTAATATCCAACGGGTTCTCGACTTCTTCCACACTGTACTCATGATCGTTGCCGATCTGTACCGTCGTGGATTTGCCGCCGTTGACCACCTTGCCAGCGCCACCGTTAGACTTCAGCGCGCCTTCCAGTACCTTGACGGTCAGCGTGACCTTGCCTTCCTGACCGGCAGGCACATCCTTCACCGTCCAGACAACCGTATGGTCATCCTTCACATAGGCGCCCTTGTTGTCCGCAGATACGAACTCAACATTCGCGTCCAGCTTATCCTTGATCGTTACGTCAGCAGCAACAGACTTATAGTTCTTGTAGCTGATTTCGTAGGTGATCTCGTCGCCGACCTTGACGCCGCCGAGGATGCCGGTGCCTTCGTAAGGCGTGATCTCTTTCTTGTGCGGCACTTCAGGTACGGGGTTCTCGACTTCTTCCACATGATACTCAGTATCGTTTCCGATCTGTACCGTTGTGGATTCGCCGCCGTTCACGACCTTGCCGTTTCCGCCATTCGATCTGAGAGCGCCTTCCAGCACCTTCACCGTCAGCGTGACGCTGCCGGTTGCGCCAGCGGGCACGTTCTCGATCTTCCAGGTCACAACGCCGTCTGCTGCTGTACCATCGTTGCTTGCCTTCACGAACTCTACGTTCTTATCCAGTGTATCCTTGATGGTCACAGTGGCAGGCTCAAGCTTATAGTTCTTGTAACTGATTTCGTAGGTGATCTCGTCACCGACCTTGACGCCGCCCAGTTCGCCGATGCCTTCGTAGGGCGCGGTCTCCGTCTTGTGCGGTTCTTCGGGCACAGGGTTCTCGACTTCTTCCACACTGTACTCAGTATCGTTGCCGATCTGTACCGTCGTGGATTCGCCGCCGTTCACGACCTTGCCGCTTCCGCCGTTCGACGTCTGAGCGCCTTCCAGCACCTTCACCGTCAACGTGACGCTGCCGGTTGCACCAGCGGGCACGTTCTCGATCTTCCAGGTCACAACGCCGTCTGCTGCTGTACCATCGTTGCTCGCCTTCACGAACTCTACGTTCTTATCCAGCGTATCCTTGATGGTCACGACAGCCGCTTCGGTCTTGTAGTTCTTGTAGCTGATCTCGTAGGTGATCTCGTCGCCTACATGCACACCGCCAAGGACGCCGGTGCCTTCGTAAGGCGTGATCTCCTTCTTGTGCGGTTCTTCGGGCACGGGGTTCTCGACTTCTTCGACGCTGTACTCGCTGTCGTTGCCAACCTTGACCGTCGTCGTCTCGCCGCCGTTGACCACCTTGCCGTCTCCGCCGTTAGATTCAAGCGCTCCTTCAAGCACCTTCACCGTCAGTGTGACAAAGCCAGTTTCTCCAGCAGGCACTTCCTTGATCGTCCAGGTCACAACGCCATCGGCTTCCTCGCCGTCATTGCTCGCGGATACAAATTCTACATTTCCATCCAGAGCATCCCTGATCACCACATTCGCAGCTTTAGACTTATAGTTCATGTAGCTGATCTTGTAGGTGATCTCGTCGCCAACCTTCACGCCGCCCAGCACACCAGTGCCTTCGTAAGGCGCGGTTTCTTCCTTGTGCGGTTCTTCGGGTACGGGGTTCTCGACGGATTCCACACTGTACTCAGTATCGTTGCCGATCTGTACTGTCGTGGTTTCGCCGCCGTTCACGACCTTGCCTTCGCCGCCGTTCGACGTCTGAGCGCCTTCCAGTACCTTGACCGTCAGCGTGACCTTGCCTTCCTCACCAGCAGGCACTTCCTTTACTGTCCAGACGACCGTATGGTCTTCCTTCACATAAGCGCCCTGGTTGTCAGCGTTGACAAACTCAACATTCGCGTCGAGCTTATCCTTGATCGTTACATCAGCAGCAACAGACTTATAGTTCTTATAGCTGATCTCATAACTGATATCGTCGCCGACCTTCACGCCGCCCAGCACACCAGTGCCTTCGTAAGGCGCGATTTCCTTCTTGTGCGGTTCTTCGGGCACGGGGTTCTCGACGGATTCCACATGATACTTGGTCTCGTTGTTAACCGATACCCAAGTTGTCTTACCGTCGTTAATAACCTTGCCTTCGCCGCCCTTGCTCTGCAATGCGCCCTCGAGCACCTTCACCGTCAGGGTGACCTTACCTTCTGCGCCTGCAGGCACCTTCTTCAGCGTCCAGGTTACAATACCGTCAGCCTCTGTACCTTCGTTGTCAGCAGACACGAACGCTACGTTCTTGTCCAGCTTGTCTTCGATGACTACATCAGCTTCTTCAGACTTGTAGTTCCTGTAGCTGATCTCATAGGTGATTTCGTCGCCGACCTTCACGCCGCCCAGCACTCCTGTGCCTTCATACGGCGCAGTCTCTTTCTTCACGGGCTTCTCGGGCACCGGGTTCTCGACAGTCTCCACACTGTACTCAGTATCGTTGCCGACCTTCACAGTTGTAGATTCGCCGCCGTTCACGACCTTGCCTTCGCCGCCCTTGCTCTGCAGCGCGCCCTCGAGCACTTTCACCGTCAGAGTGACCTTGCCATCTGCGCCTGCCGCGACGTTCTCAATCTTCCAGGTCACGATGCCGCTCTTATGTTCGCCATTGTTGCTCGCGGACACAAACTCTACGTTCTCGTCCAGCGTATCCTTGATGGTGACTGTAGCAGCCTCGGCCTTGTAATTCTTGTAGCTGATTTCGTAGGTGATCTCGTCGCCCACCTGGACACCGCCGAGTTCGCCGGTGCCTTCATAAGGCGTGATCTCCTTCTTGTGCGGTTCTTCGGGCACGGGGTTCTCGACGGATTCCACACTGTACTCAGTATCGTTGCCGACCTTCACAGTTGTAGATTCGCCGCCGTTCACGACCTTGCCTTCGCCGCCGTTAGACTTCTGAGCGCCTTCCAGTACCTTGACCGTCAGCGTGACCTTGCCTTCCTCACCAGCAGGCACTTCCTTCACTGTCCAGACGACCGTATGGTCTTCCTTCACATAAGCGCCCTGGTTGTCAGCGTTGACAAACTCAACATTCGCGTCGAGCTTATCCTTGATCGTTACGTCAGCAGCAACAGACTTGTAGTTCTTATAGCTGATCTCGTAACTGATCTCGTCGCCGACCTTCACGCCGCCGAGGATGCCGGTACCTTCGTAAGGCGTCTTCTCTTTCTTGTGCGGTTCTTCAGGTACGGGGTTCACGACTTCTTCCACATGGTAGACAGTTTCATTATTGATCTGTACCGATGTAGACTCACCGCCGTTCACGACCTTACCTTCGCCGCCCTTGCTCTGCAGCGCACCTTCGAGCACCTTCACCGTCAGGCTTACCTTGTCCGCCTTACCGGCTGCTACTCCAACCAGTTTCCAGTTGACAGTATGGGTCGCAGCGTCATAGGCGCCATCGTTGCTAGCCTTTACGAACTCAACGTTCGCGTCCAGTTTATCCGCGATGCTGACATCTGCCGAGACAAACTTATAGTTCCTGTAGTTGATCTCGTAGGTAATCTCGTCGCCGACCTTCACGCCGCCCAGTTCACCGGTGCCTTCATAAGGATTAGTTTCGATCTTCTCAGGCTCTTCGATGTAACGGTTGGTCAGATAGGTGATCTTGCCGGTTTCATCCTTGGTGATGTTAGATTCATACCCTTCAACCGCAGATTCTGTCCAGCTGTAATTGATCTTTTCGCCTTCGTAGTAGACAGGCAGTCCGAGGATCATCGCAGACCAGTTGTTAGCCGCTGTCAGAGTGTAGTCCTTTTCGAACTTATTGCCTTCCGCGTCGGTTACTTCGATCTCTTCGCCTTCGCTCGACTTCGCGCTCAGCTTCACCTTGATCTCTTCCGGTCTGAAGCCCGCGCTGTCGTTGTCGTCGTCCCACACCTTCAGCACAGTCAGGCAGAACCGTTCGGGATTGTAGGTATTGGTGATTTCAGCAGAGCCGTCAGAAGGATCGACATCGAACTTGCTGATGGTGTAACCATCCGGAATGACTTCGATCCAGCTGTAGGTCAGTTCCACACCATCTTCATACGCGGGCAACTCGGTGACCTTCAGCGTCCACTTGTCTTCGCTTTCCAGCTTCAGTTCCGTCTTATACGCGGCGGTCTCTTCGGCCTGATAGTTCGGTCCGATTTCGAAGCTTGCGTATTCGACGTTGTTTGCCAGCAGCTTCAGCGTGACACTCTCCGGACGCACCTTCTTCTGGTTCTCGCTGTCGTCCCAGATCTTCGTGACAGTCGTCTCGGTCTTGTCCGCTTCATGCGTGTTGGTGATCTTCCCGCCGTTGCTAACCTCGGAATTGTCGGCGGTGTATCCTTCGATCTCGTCTTCCTTCACCGTGTAATCGATCACTTTGCCTTCCGCGTACTTGGGCAGGTTGGTGAAGGTAACGGTGTAGGTGTTGTCGTCGTTGTCGGTCACGGTCTTCACGATCGGCGCTTCAACAGTGACTTCATCCTCGCCCACCATCAGATGTACGCTGTTAGCGTATTCCGCGGCGCTCGGACGATAGCCGTCGTTGTTTCCGTCGTCGTCCCAGACCTTCTTGATTTCAATATGAGTGATCTCAGGTGTGTACTTGTTCGTTAC
>DGRV01000098.1:24624-31959 GCA_002391225.1 Christensenella sp. UBA4379 | reverse complement strand
CGCAAAAATTCATCCTCGCACCGCACATGTCGCTGCTGCGGATTTCACTTGGAGGGGCTGCGGCCCCTCCAAACCACCCGGAGATTTTTGATCTCCGGACTTTTTTTATCATCCCGTGATAGATGAATTTTGCTGATATAAAATGGGCTGTTGCAGAAAAATGCAGCAGCCCATTTTATAAAGATTGAATGATTACAATGTTGGCGGGTAAGTACCGCTTTCATGTAATTTTCTGAGCGCTTCCTGAACCAAAGGTTTATCTTCCTGGTAGGTCACGCCGAACCAGACGGCGTGGGTGGAAAGGACTTCGACCTTGAGACCGCTTTCCTTCATCAGCTGGTCCACTAAGGTCGGCAGGACGTACTCTTTTTTGAGCTCGTCTCCCGGGGCGTTTTTCAGGAAATCGGCCAGCTTTGCGCCGGCTGCCTCAAAATACCAGGGAGTAAAGCCGAAGAAGTTCATGGAAACCAGGGCGTCGTCCGGCAGGGGGACGCCGGCAGGATCGCTGGCAAAGTCCTTGATGACGCCGTCCGTGTCCCGCTTGATCTGGTAGGTCTCGACCACCTTGGATAAGAAGCCTTCGCTGTCCTGCCCGCAGATGCCGCGGGTCACCGTTCCGTTTTCGGAGATGGTGTTTTTCAGGTAATAGGCCACCATCGATGCGGCGGCCTTCTGCCCGGCCATCCGGTGCAGACTGTCCGCCATGGCAATGAAGGCGTCCTTGCCGTAATAGTCGTCCGCGTTGATGACGGCAAAGGGCTCGTGAATGACGTCCTTGGCGCAGTAAACGGCGTGGACGGTGCCGTAGGGCTTCGTCCGATCCTTGGGGGCGATAAAGCCGTCCGGCAGGCTGTCGTATTCCTGGTAGGCGTAATGGGTTTCCACCTTCTGGGCGATCTTGTCGCCGATCATCTTCCGAAACACCTCGTCCATGCTCCGGCGGATCACGAACACTACCTTATCAAAGCCGGCACAGATGGCGTCATGGATGGAATACTCCATCAAAATTTCCCCGCCCGGGCCGATGCGGTCGATCTGCTTGTTGCCCCCGTAGCGGGAGCCCAGACCGGCGGCCATGATCAACAGTGTCGTTTTCATTACAATGCACCTCTATATTTCCATCAGCGCCCGATCCGTCAGGCGTTCTGATAGATCCTCGGATGCAGGACGCCGATGTCCGGGAGGTTCCGGTATTTTTCATCGAAATCCAGCCCGTAGCCGACGACGAAGGCATCCGGTATGTCAAAGCAGGAATAGCGGGTTTTGAGGTCCACCACCCGCCGAGCGGGCTTGTCCAGCAGGGCGGCCACGTGGATGGAGGCGGGGTGGCGCTGGCTGAGGACCTGGAGGAGGAAGTGGAGGGTCTTGCCGCTGTCCACGATGTCCTCCACGATCAGCACGTGTTTGTCTTCGATGTTCTGGTCCAAATCCTTGATGATGCGGACGACGCCCGTGGAAGAGGTGCCGCTGCCGTAGCTGGAGACGGCCATGAAGCCGATGGAAAGCGGCAGGTCCACCTCGCGGATTAGGTCGGTGAAAAAGACGCTGGCCCCCTTCAGGATGCAGACCATCGTCAGATCCTTTCCCTGGTAATCCTCGGTGATCTGTCTGCCCAGTTTGCGGACGGCTTCAGCGATCTGCTCGCGGGTCACCAGAATCCTGTCCAAATCTTGATAGATGTGCGCGGTGGTATCCATCGGACGTTTCCTCCTGTTGATTGTCCTGCGCGGGACATTCCCAGGGCAGCCTGCCCCGGACAGTCAGGGTGACGGACGGTTCTCCCGGCCGCAGCCGCAGCCTCTCGGACACGGCAACCCCGGGGATCCATAATACCACATTTTCCATGCAAATGAAAGGGATAAATGGGCGGAAGGGCCGGTCAATTTTCTGATCGATCAGAAAACGGGACAGCCGGACCTCCTTTTGATGTCCAAAGGGCTGAAACACGTCGCCGGGCCGGGCGAAGCGCACCTGAGTCCGTGAATAAAGGGCCGCCGGGAAGGCCTGGGTCTTTTTTCCGTCCCCGGTTCCTTCTGATGAAATGGTCTCGAAAAAATCCTCCGGTACCGGGCAGGACTCGGGTGTTTCCGGCACATAGTGGAGGCGCTTTTCGGTAAACAGGAGGGAAGCCCCGCTTTTCAGGTTGACGGCCTCGGGGGGATGATTGAGGGAAAGCCGGATCTCCTCGGTCTTTTCAAACCCGCTCTCCGTTCCGCAGACAGAAAGAAACTGGCGGATCACCCGGCGCTGGAGGGCCGGATGCAGGGTCATCAGCTTATCCCGAAGCAGGAACCGGCAGGGGGAAAGCAGGCAGGCGGTGTCCCGGAGGGCCTCCTCTGTCAGCTGGTTTAAAAAACCGTTTTCCTTGTCCAGGATCTCAGCGCTCCGGCACAGCCCGCGGACGCTGCCCGGCAGGACGCTCTCCAGCGGGGCAAGGATCTGTCTGCGCAGGTAGTTCCTGGTATAGCGGGGGTCCTCGTTGGTTTCGTCCTCGCACCAGGGCTGGCCAGAGGCACGCAGGAGATCCCGGATCTCCGCGGCGGAAACGGACAGGAAGGGGCGGAGCAGGAGCATTTCCCCGTGGCGGACGGCAGGCTTCATGGCGGCCAGTCCCTCCGCCCCGCAGCCGCGGATCAGCCGCATCAGGACCGTTTCCGCCTGGTCGTTCTGATGGTGGGCCAGGAGCAGGGCGTCCGCCTGTGCTGCGCGGTACATGTCTTCCAGGGCTTCGTAGCGAACTTCCCGGGCCCTTGCTTCCGTGCTGCCGCAGGCGGGCACATGGACGGCGGCGGAGCGGAAGGGCACGCCCAGCCGCCCGCACAGGCCATGCACAAAGCGTTCGTCCCGCAGGGCCGTTTCCCTCAGGTCGTGCCGGACGTGGGCGGCGGTGACCTCAAAGCCCCGCTCCCTCAAAGCGCAGGCGCAGAGCAGCAGACACACCGAATCGGCCCCGCCGGAAACGGCCACCAGCAGCCGCGGCCCGGCATGGGCCTCTTTCAGGGCGTTTTCCGTGAGCCTGATCAGGCCCTCCCATTGATCCTGCGTCATTTTGTTCCTCCAAAGGCGGTCAATTCCCGCCGTCCAGACCAGTATAAAAGATTCCCGTCCTTTATGCAAGCCGGAGGAAAGAAATCTCCCAAAAAAGAAAAAATAGAGAACTGTACAATATGGGCTTGCATACAGAGAAGTTTCGTTGTATAATGCCGTTGCCTTTCCATGAGGAAAGAGAATATGGCCGCTTTGGAGGAAACTGCCATGGCATATATTTTATGCCCGAGGTGTGAACTTAATTACATCGAAGAGTCCGAAGGTTACTGCAAAATCTGCAAGCAGGAAATGATGGGGGACATCAGCCACGACGAGCCTGAAATGTGCACCATCTGCAACGAGCGCAGAGCGATGCCCGGCAAGGACATCTGCTATCTGTGCTATAAAGAGATGAACGAGGTCAACAACGACAATTCCGACCTGAACGACGGCGAGGAGCAGCACCAGGTCAGCGAAGACGCGCTGATGGAAAACGATCCGGTCAGCTCCATGGACGAAATCATGCCGGAAATCAACGACGACATCCCCGGCAGCGAATACCAGCAGATCAACGACGAACTCTCCCTGGAAGCCATGGGCGAAGATGAGGAAGAGGACGAAGACGAAGACGATGAAAGTGTGTAAGCGGTGAAACTGTTTGCGATCGCGGACCTGCATCTGGACAGCGGCGGCTCCAAGCCCATGGACGTATTCGGGGCGCAGTGGGCCGGCCACTTTGAAAAGATCAGCCGGGACTGGCGGGCGAAAGTGGGCCCTCAGGACCTGGTGCTGATCCCCGGGGATATTTCCTGGGCGATGCAGCTTTCCGGCGCGCTGCCCGACCTTCTGGCCATCGGCAGCCTCCCGGGCATGAAGGTGCTGACGCGGGGAAACCACGATTACTGGTGGTCCGGCATCAGCCGCCTGAGGTCCGTCCTGCCGGAGGGGATGTACGCGGTCCAGAACGACGCTTTGCGCTTTGGCGGCGTGACCGTCTGCGGGACGAGGGGCTGGACCCTCCCCGGCAGCCAGACCACCGCGGAGGATCAGAAGATCTTCGACCGGGAGGTCGGCCGCTTGCGCCTTTCCCTGGAGGCGGCGGACAGGCTGGGCGGGCTCAAGGTGGCCATGCTCCACTATCCGCCCCTGCCGGAAGACGGGCAAAAGACGCCGCTCAGCGAGCTGCTGAGCGGGCATGGAATCTCCTATGCCGTCTACGGCCATCTGCACGGAGCGGCGGGGAAAAACGCCTTCAACGGGGAAAAGGACGGGGTCCATTATCAGTGCGTGGCCTGCGATCAGATCGGCTTTTCCCTGGCAGAGATCCTGGACGGGGCGGATATTGCCCCGCCGGTGGTGGCGAACCCCTGAAAGTGGAAATTGAAACCCAAAAAAGCATCGGAAACCGATGCTTTTTTTGTGTTTTCAGTTTGAAAGTGGGGGAACGGAATGGATAAGTGGAGGACGGTCGCTTTATTCGTCGATTTCTTCCTCCGCGTCCTCGATAAAGCGGAAGTGATGGGCGTCCGCAAAGCTGTGAACGCTGGAGGTGCCGCCTTCCTCCTGGCAGATGAAGGTCAGGCTGCTGTCACAGCCGGTAAAGGCGTCGTCCGCGATGACGCAGTCCGGGTTGCTGAAGTAGATGAACCGGAGCTCCGTGCAGCCCGCGAAGGTGCTGCTGCTGATCCGGCTGACAGAAGCGGGCACAAAGACATAGGTCGCGGCGATGCCGGAGAAGGCTTCTTCTTCAATGACCAGTTCGCTGTTGTAGTTTTCCGGGAGCACAAAGTTCGGCTGGATGCTCTGACCAAGGGCCGTCCCGGTGAAGCTGTTCTCGCCGCAGGTCTGAACGGTGGAGGGCAGTTCGATGGCATACAGGCCGTCATAGCGGTTGTAGTGATAATGGGTGACAGTGGAAGAGCCGGACGGGCCGATGATCTTTTTCAGCGAAGAACAGCCGCGGAAGGCGTAGTTCGCAATCCCTGTCAGGCTGGAGGGGAAGGTGACGCTCGTGATATCTTTGTTCCCGTCAAAGGCGGAGATACCGATTTCGGTGACGCCGTCCGGGATGGTGACGGCGGAGGCACTTCCGGTGTAGCGGTACAGGATCGTCCCGAGAATCAGGAAATCCTCGCTGTCCCCGGTGTTCAGTTTGGTGCAGCCGGTGAAGGCGGAGGGACTAATGTCGGAGAGACCGGCCGGGATGGAGATTTCGGACAGGTTCTCACAGAAGGCGAAGGCAAAATCCCCAATGGCGGTGACGCCGTCCGGGAGAACGATGCTATTCAGCGTCGTATTCCCATAGAAAGCATAGTCACCGATCACACGAACGGTGCCGGGCACATCTGCCGGGTTGGCAACGCCCTCCCGGATATAACCGGCCAGGAGGCTGCCCAGTACGATGTATCCGTTGGAGTTGGCCAGTTTGTCGCAGCCCTCCAGTACGCTCGGCCCTTTGAAGTGGACGGTTTCAGGCACCGTGAGGGAAGTCAGATTCACGCAGCCTGAGAAGGCTCCGTCATTGATGGAAGCGACCGTACCCGGCAGGGTGACGGTGGTCAGGCTTGTGCAATCTGCAAAGGCATAGTTGCCCACATCGGTCAGCCCGCTGGAGATGGTGATTTTGGAAAGGCTGCTGCAGCCGAAAAACGCATATTCTCCGATGTCGGTCACGCTGGCGGGAACAGTAACGCTGGTGAGCGCTGGATATTCCGTAAAAGCGTAGGGGCCGATATTCGGCACGCCGTTTTTCAGCACGATAGAAGTGATCTGATCAGCATAGTCAAACCAGGGCGTATCACCGCCAATATATTCCGGCATCGCCTCGGAACCGGAGACAGTCAGCGCATTGCTGCCGCTTAACGACCAGAGCAGAGCGCCGTTATCCGCGATAAAACGGTTCCTGCTGATCAGCACCCGGAAAGAACCAGCGGCGGCTTCGGCGTATGCTACGGAGAATTTGTACTCCGTGCCGGCCTCCAGGCGGCAGGTGACCCGGAAATTCCCATTCAGCTGTGTTATATCGGTCCCTTCGACGATGTATTCTTCGCCGTCCCGCTGATACAGGATAAAATTGCAGTTGGTTTCCGCATTTCCAAAGGAGCTGAAGAGATAGTTTCCGGTCTGACTCGGGGTATAGGTAAACCAGACATCGCTGCTGATGGTGGCCGTTTTCTCCTGATCAAGGGTCAGCGGGATGTCGTCGCCATCCGCCGCTAAGGCTGTGCCGCTGATCAGCAGGGCAGCCAGCAGCAGGGCCAGAAGCAGGAAGCCCTTCCGGCCAGCCAAAGAAAGTCGCATTTCAGGATGTTTTTTCATTGCAGAAAGCCTCCGGTTTGATGACGGTAGGGAAAATATTCCTTGGGGCAAAAGAACCCCCTGCTTTTGCAGGGGGAATCCTTTTTCTGTCTGTGGTCAGCGCTTGCGGTCCCTGCGGAGATAGGCGGGCACGCCCAGATCGTCCTTTTCGTTGGCAGCGGGCTGCACCTTGGGCTGCTCCACCGCCGGAGCGGTGTAGGCGGGCGCGTTATACTGCTGCGGGGCCTGATAGGGCTGGAATGAATAATTCGGCGCGGTCTGCGCGGCCGGGATGAAGGGCTGGTAGGGGGCCGGCGCGGCGGTCGCCTGAGACATGCCGGGGGCCGCGGGACGGCCGGTGCCCGCATAGGGGGTGGACTCAAAGCCGGCGGGGCTCGGCGCTTCAAAGGAGGAATAATCCTGCGCCGGAGCGGCGGGAGCGGCCGGGGCCGCCTGCACGGGGGGCACGACGGGGGCAGCGGGAGCCGCCGCGGCTGTCGGGGCCGCGCTGGGGGTCTCTACCCGGGAGCGGCTCTCATACGGATTATAGGAGGGGATCGCCGCCCCGTAGGGGATGGCCGCGGGCTTGGCGACGGGCTTTTTCTTCGCGCTCTGCTGGAAGGTGCCCTTATCAAAGCCGGTGGCAATCACGGTGATGCGGACCTCGTCCTTGAGCTCGGGGTCAATGCCGGCGCCGAAGATGATGTTCGCTTCGCTGTCAGCGGACTCCATGATCAGGTTGGCGGCCTCGTTGATGTCCATGATGCTCATGTCCTCGCCGCCGGTGACGTTGATCAGCACGGAGCGGGCCCCGTCGATCTTGGTCTCCAGCAGGGGGCTGGAAATGGCGTTGCGGGCGGCGTCCATGGTGCGGGTTTCGCCGGAACCGGTGCCGATGCCCATGTGGGCCATGCCGCCGGATTCCATGACGGTCTTGACGTCGGCAAAGTCCAGGTTGATCAGGGCGGGCACAGCGATCAGGTCGGAAATGCCCTGGATGCCCTGGCGCAG
>DGRV01000098.1:24397-24518 GCA_002391225.1 Christensenella sp. UBA4379 | reverse complement strand
GCAGCAGGCGGTCGTTCGGGATGACCACGAGGGTGTCCACGGACTGCTTGAGCTCGTTGATGCCCATTTCGGCGTTCTTCATGCGCTGCTTGCCCTCAAAGGTGAAGGGCTTGGTGACGAC
>DGRV01000098.1:1692-24284 GCA_002391225.1 Christensenella sp. UBA4379 | reverse complement strand
CCGGTGCCGGTGCCGCCGCCCATGCCGGCGGTGACGAAGACCAGGTCGGACCCTTTGAGCACCTGGGAGATTTCCTCCCGGCTCTCTTCGGCGGCGCGGCGGCCAATGTCCGGCACAGCGCCGGCGCCCAGGCCCTTGGTCAGCTTGTCGCCGATCTGAATCTTGGTCGGGGCCTTGGACAGGGACAGGGCCTGACGGTCGGTATTGATGGCGACGAAGTCTACCCCTTTCAGGCCGGCTTCCACCATGCGGTTGACGGCGTTGGTGCCGCCTCCGCCGCAGCCGACCACCTTGATGGTGGCGAAGGAAGACTGGTCCACTTTTACTTCAAAAGGCATGTTGTAACCTCCTTAATTGTCAGCCGCCGAACAGATTGCGGAAAAAGCCGGCCAGGCCGCCCGCAGCGGAACGGTTGGAAGAAATGGTGTCGATCACCAGGTCCAGCAGGCCCAGGGCGCTGGAGTAGGCGGGGCTGGAGAGCTTGACCGCCTTGCGCGGAAGCTCCCGCACGGGGCGTTCCAGCTTGGCGGACAGATAATCGCGTCCGCCGCGGTTGATGGCCAGGCCGCCGCCGGTCAGATAAATGGTCGACCAGTTGCTCAGCTTGACGCCGCTTTCCTTGATGGCGTCCTGGATGGCCTCGCAGATCTCGTCCGTCCGCGCTTCCTGGATCAGCTCCACCTGTTCCCGCTCAAAGGTCTTGGTGGCGCCGGTGGTGTCCGGGGCCTCAAAGGTGGTCTGCCCGGCGGACAGGCCGTAAATATAGGAGCGCTTGATGCTCTCAGCCGCGTCCATCGAGACATCCAGACCGTAGGCCAGGTCCGCCGTGATGTGGCCGCCGCCCAGGGGAATGGTTTTGAGATACGTCAGCGCGTCGCCTTCCACGGTCATCACTTCGGTGGTCAGGTAGCCTATGTCAATCAAGACCGCGGTACGGTCCCGCTCGGCGTCCGGCACGAACAGCATGGCCTGACCGGTGGGGGAGGAGAAGCAGCCGACCACGTTAATATCCAGTTTGCGGAAGCGCGCCTGGACGTCGTCGATGAAAAACTGATCGGCGATGACGAAAGAAACCATCGCGCGGAGTTCAAACCCGCGGATGTTCATGGGCTCCAAAGTCTTCTCCCCGTCGTCCACCATGAACCAGGCGGGGCTGCGGTGAATGATCTTTCCCCGGACCTCGCCCAGGGCTTCGGTGGCGCGGTTGAAGAGCTCGTCAATGTCCTTGATGGTCACGTGCGGGTCCGCGCCCTGCAGGTCCACCTTGGCTTCCACGGCGCGCACGGTGCAGAAATCGCCCGGGACGCCGATGTTGATGTCCCGGATCCGGACCCGCGCCTGGGTTTCCGCTTCCTGAATTGCGTGATGAATGGCGTTGTTCAGCTCGGAAGGGGCATTCCACTGCCCGTTCATGAAACCGTCGTACAGAGCAGTGCCGGCACCGACGATATCACAGCGCTCATGATTGTCCGCCTGGGCAACCAGGGCCACGAGCTTGCTTGTACCAAAGTCCATCGCTGTAACAATCGTTTTCATTCGTTCATCTCCCACCCAGAGGATCAGCCCGGAGGCCCGGGTCAGTACTTCAAATGTTCATTTAATTGTAACCTTTTTGTCATGATTTGGCAAGAGTTAAAATTTGAAAAAAGCCAGAAACATACCGGATTTCCGACCAAAAATGAAAATTTTTCGCGTTTTTTTATATTCGGTGGAGGAAACAGATGGTTTTCCGCCCTCAGGGGGAGTAAATGGCCTCACTGACGTCCGTCACGTCGATGGAGCCGCTTTCCTTTCCCAGCTCCACCAGCTTGGCGGCGACGCCCCGGGTGACGGCAATTTTCGCCATCAGCTTGTCCTCGGCCGAGCCCAGCTGCACGGTAAAGCCGTTCCGGGTCAGGAGAGTGACGGTCTTTGGGTCGCCCACGTAGATCTCCGCGATGGCGTTGGCATAGCCCTGGTTGAGCAGCTCTTTCATAACCAGGCAGTAGGCGTTCAGCTGGTCCTCCCGGGCGGGAATCATCCTGGAGCCGATCCGCGCGTCACGGACCTGCATCCCGTTCACGGTCAGCAGGGTATTTCGGGGCGTTTCCTGGCCCAGGCGCTCCAGCACAAAGCCGTCCTCGTCCACCATGTACCAGACGCTGTTGAACTGGACGTTGGCGCAGAGTCCCCTTTCCCGGACGGTCAGAATCAGGGTGGAAGGGAAGCGCTTTTCAAAGCCGACGACCTTCAGATACCGGTCCGACATCAGGGCTGCTTCCACGTCCGAGCGGTTCAGGCCGAAAAAGGAAACGCTTTTATCCAAACCAGCCATGCGGACGATTTCGTTGGGGTCATGCCGGCCGTAGCCCTCCACCCGGACGTGCCGGATTCGGAACACAAACAGGTTGAGCAGCAGAATGACCACGCCTAAAGATACCAGGGTCCAAATGATTTTTTTGCCCGAGGGCTGTTTTCTGCGGGTCTGGCGGCGTGCCTTGGGACGGGCAGACGAAAAAGGCTCCTCCTCCGGCAGGGGTTCCCCGGCGGGAATAAAGTCCGGCAGGTCTTCATCCTGCCGCCCGGCGGTATAGTAGGCGCTCCCGGGGTCCAGGGGATCGTAGTCGTTCCGCTGCGCCTCCCGGGAAGATGGGTTCCGTTTCATGCTGACTCCATCTCATGGACGAGCTGCTTAAAGCGTTCGCCCCTTTCTTCAAAGCAGGAAAACATGTCAAACGAAGCGCACGCGGGGGAGAGCAGGACGTTTCCGCCCCGCTGCGCCAGCGAGCGGGAGAGGGATACGGCTTCCTCAAACGTGGCGGCGCGGGTAATGCTCGTATATCCCACCTGCCTGAGCTCTCGTTCCAGCTGATCGGCGGTCGCCCCGAGCAGCACCGTATGGGCGATCTGGGGGGAGGCGACGATGTGCCGGGCCAGTCCCTCAAAGGAGACATGCTTGTCATACCCGCCCAGGATCAGCACCGTAGGGGCGGTCATCGTGTCGATGGCCTTGACGGTCGAATCGGCGTTGGTACCCTTGGAGTCGTTGATGTAGCGGACCCCGTCCAGCTCCCGCACGAATTCGATGCGGTGCTCCACCCCGCGGAAGGTGCGGAGCGTATCGGCGATGACGGATGCCGGCACCCCGAGGGTGAAGGCGATCACGGAAGCGGCCAGCGCGTTTTCCAGGTTGTGCGCGCCGGGAATGTAGACGTCTTTGGCGGGGCAAATGAGGGTTTCCTTTCCGTCCCAGCGGATCAGGATGTTCCCGTCCCGGACAAAGGCGCCGGGCAGGTCCTGGCGCAAGCGGCTGAACCAGGCAATCGGGGCGGAAAGCCCCTCCGCCATCTGCACGCAGATCGGGTCGTCCGCGTTCAGTACGGCGACGTCTCCGGCGTCCTGGTGATTGAACACCCGCCGCTTCATGGCGATGTAGTTGTCCATCGTGTAATGGCGGATCAGGTGGTCCTCGGTGACGTTCAGCACGGCGGCGGCCCGGGCGTGGAAGGTGTCGACGCTTTCCAGCTGGAAGGAGGAAATCTCGGTCACCAGAATGTCCTCGGGCCGGCTGACCATGGCCGTCTGGCTGAAGGGCGTGCCGATGTTGCCGGACACATAGGCCGTATGGCCGGCGGCCTGAAAGATTTCACCCAGCAAAGTGACGGTGGTGGTTTTCCCATTGGTCCCGGTGACGCCGATCAGGACGCCCTTTGCTTGCTGGGCGGCGAACTCCAATTCGCCGATGGTGTAGATTCCTTTGCGCGCTGCTTCCAGCACGACCGGGGAATCAATGGGCACCCCGGGGCTGATCAGCAAGACGTCCGCTTGGTCCAGGAGGGCTACCGGGTCTTCGGCCAGGTGCCATTCGGCTTTCGTCCCCTTGAGGCAGTCCAGCTGGCCGCCTAGGGCCTTTTCGTCCTTGCGGTCGTTTAAAAGGGGGATGGCGCCCAGCTTCAAAAGCAGCCGGGAGGCGTCGACCCCGCTGCGGGCCATGCCGACCACCAGCACCCGTTTTCCTTGGTAATCAAAAGACTTCTGTTTCTGCATCGCGGCTCCTCCTTATTTGGCGGGGAAGAAGGGAGACATCATCCAGATCCCGATCAGGGAGGTCAGGATGGTGACGCCGGCGTACATCAGCACGATCTGCGGTTCCTTCATGCCGCAAAGCTCGAAGTGGTGATGGATGGGGGACATTTTGAACAGGCGCTTGCCGTGGGTGGCCTTGAAATAGGCTACCTGCAGCATCACCGAGACGGAGGACATGACCGAGGTAAAGCAGAACATCAGCATCGGGAAGGCGCACTTGGACAGCATGCCGACGCCCACCATCATCCCGCCGATGAACATGCTCCCGGTATCGCCCATGAAGATCTTGGCCGGATAGTGGTTGAACACCAGGAAACCGGCCACGGACCCGCACAGGGACAGGCAGCCCGTCAGCAGCAGCACCTTGGAAGACTGGGAAATGCCGGCAGCTTCGCCCAGGGCGAAAACGGCGGCCCCGAAGGCGAACATGCCGAAAAATGTCACCGTGGACAAAAGTCCGTCCAGCCCGTCCTGCAGATTGGCGCTGTTGGTCATGAACATGACGGCCAGGGTCATCACAGGGATATAGAAGATGCCCAGATCCCAGGTTTTCTGGGTGAAGGGCAGGAGGATATCAGAGCCCACGTAGAAATAGCAGTAAATGGAAAAAACCAGCCCGACCCCCAGCTGCAGAATCAGCTTCTGCTTGGGGGACAGGCCGTCATGGCGCTTTTTGACGTCTTTGATGTAATCGTCCGCAAACCCGATGGCCATGCTGCCCAGGGTGATCAGCAGCAGGGGGAAGAGCGGGTGCTTGAGGCTAAACACAGGCTCGCCCATGCGGATGAGCTGATAGATTCCCCCCGCCAGGAAAACGACGGCGGTGATCCCGCCGATCAGAATGCCGCCCATGTTGGGCGTGCCCTGCTTTTGCTGGTGCTTAGGGCCCAGCTCATAGATGGTCTGGCCCATCTTCATGGCCCGAAGGCGCGGCAGAAGCTTGGGCATCAGCATCAGCATCAGCAGTACGGGCAGGATCAGCAGAAGAATCAGATAAAACCACATGGGACGGACTCCTTTTTAAGCTTGATGATTGATTTCGTCCAGCAGCTGCTGAACGACGACCTTTTCGTCGAAGGGATGGCGGATGCCGTTGATTTCCTGATAGGTCTCGTGGCCCTTGCCGGCCAGCACGACGATGTCACCCTCCCGGGCGGTTTCCAGGGCGTGGCGGATGGCCTCCCGCCGGTTTTCGATAACGGTGTATTTGCCCTTGGTCTTGCGGATGCCGCTTTCGACGGCCCTGAGGATGTCAAACGGGTCCTCGGTCCTTGGGTTGTCGCTGGTCAGGATGGAATAGTCTGCCAGCCTGCCGGCGATTTCGCCCATGATGGGGCGCTTTTTGTGGTCCCTGTCGCCCCCGCAGCCGAACAGGACGATGACCCGCCCGCGGGCGAAGGTGCGGACGGTATTCAGGATGTTGTCCAGCGCGTCCGGGGAGTGGGAATAGTCCAATATCACCTTGTAGGGCGTGTGGGTGTCCAGCAGCTCGGCCCTTCCGGGAACGCCCTTGATGGTCTGCAGGGCGGCGGCGACCTGGGCGGGATCCAGCCCCTGGTTCAGGCAGACCGCCGCGGCCGCCAGAGCGTTATAGACGTTGAACATGCCGGTCAGCTTGAGGCTGACGGGATACTCGTCCATCTGGAGGACGCGCATCGTAAAGCGGACGCCGTTTTCCGAAATCTCGATGTCGTGGGCGGAAACGTCCGCGTCCTGGGCGATGCCGAAGGTCATGCGGGGAACGTCGATGTCACTCAGGATGGACTTGGACCGCTCGTCGTCTGCGTTGATGGCGGCATTGTCCAGCCAGGCTGAGCGGAAGAAGCTCTTCTTGCACTCAAAATAGTTGTCCATCGTGCCGAAGAAGTCTAAGTGGTCCTGGGAGAGGTTGGTAAAGCAGCCGGTGGAAAAGCGCATCCCTTCCAGCCGGTGCAGGGCGATGGCGTGGGCGGAAACCTCCATCACCACGTAGTCGGCCCCCTCGTCAGCCATCATCCGCAGGGTTTTGTGCAGGTCGATGGGGTCCGGCGTGGTCAGGCCGGATTTGATCAGCTTCTCCCCGATGCGGCTGCCGATGGTGCCGATCAGGCCGCATTTAAAGCCGAAGGCTTCCAGGATTCCCTTGACCAGGTAGCTGGTGGTGGTCTTGCCCTTGGTGCCGGTCAGGCCGATGATTTTCATCTCCCGGTCGGCGTGGCCGTAAAACTCAGCGGCGGCCAGGGCCATGGCGACCCGGCTGTTTTGAACGACCAGCTGGGGGACAGAAATCCCCTCCACCGGATGCTCCACCACCAGGGCGCAGGCCCCTTTTTCGACGGCCTGCCTGGCAAAGCGGTGGCCGTCAAAGGTGGAGCCGGAAATGCAGAAAAACAAGCCGTCCTGTACCGACTGCCTGCTGTCCATAAACAGCTCCCTGATTTCTGTATCCGGACAGGATGAAATGTTTGCGCCGATGCTTTCGGCAAGCTGTCTGAGTTTCATCGGTTTAGATTCCTCTCACTGTTTTACAAGCGAAAGCTGCCGGGTCAGATGCCGGCAGCGGAGATGGCGGTTTTACGTTCGTAGGGCCGGGGGTTCGGGGCGTGAATCATATAAAACTCTGCCTCGTCCCGCTGAACCATGCCCAGCACCTGGGCTTCGTATTCGATCCGCTCCGGTTCCTTCTGCACGAGGATTTTGAGGTCGAGGTCGGAGATCTCCGCGATCAGGCTGTTGATCGTATCGTTCATCTTGTTGACTTCGATGGCGAGCCTGGCGACCTCGTTCGAGCGGTACACATACACGGCGGCCAGGGCCATGATGACGACGACCAGCACGATGGCGGCGTGCAGCAGGGTAAAGCCCGGCTTCCAGCTCCTTTCCTTGAGGCGATCGTCCGCTTCGTCCCCTTCATAGATGGGCTGACGGGCGCCGGCGGTGGCCCCGCTGATTCGCACAGAGTCGCGGACGCCGAAGGAATCTTTCAGCGTGGTATGAATCCCTGCCTGGGAATAATTAGCGCCTCTGGCCAGTGACATGTGACTCACCTCTTTGTGATCGGGTTAGAAACGGAAGATGGGGGAAACGAAGGGGATCGGTTAGGAACGTCCGCGCTGCTGCAGCTCCGCGATGAAGGCGAGCGGATCCGGGAAATCCTTATTGAAGAGCTCGTCCTCTTCCTCGCCGGCCTCAGCGCTGACGATGCGGATATAGGTTTTCGCGCCGCTGATTTCCACGTCGCGCACGTTGTCCAGATATTTGGAACGCATTTTCTGGGGAAGCAGGAGGCGGCCCTGCAGGTCGGTCTCGCTGTCCTTGTAGCTGTATTTGCTGAACTGGTTGATCAGGCGGATGGCCCGGGCGTCCAGGTCAGCCAGAGCTTCCAGTTTTTCTTCCTGGCGGATCCATTCCTCCACCGGGTAGATGGCGACGGCCTGAAAATCAGGCGTCGGGGCGACGACGAATTTTGGCCCCAGGTCTTCGCGGAAGGTGGCTGGGATGATCAGACGGCCCTTCGCGTCGATGCCGTGGGTATAGCTGCCCGAGAACAGGCAGCGGGACTTCTGGTACAGAGACCGTAGATCCTGCCCCTGACCGGACGCCGGCTGCGCTTCGGCCCGGTCCGCTTCCGGGGGACGCCCGGTCAGACCGTCCTTGTTTTCCTGGTCCGGCATTCGATCACCACACAATCTGCCACAAAATCTCCACTTTCGTGTCCGCTGAAACCATTTTACCCCACTTTTTGTCAGTTTTCAAGTTTCTGCTTTGTTTCTTTTTTTGCCGGATTCCCAGCTTTTGCGTCTTTTGGGGTTTCTGAAAAAACAAGAAAGAAAACAATCCGCGCGAATGCTTCGTCGTTTCGCGCGGATGGAGGAGGAAACTATAGAATATTTGTTTAATATGCACAAAAGAGTATCAATAATATTGTTCATTGTGACGAATATTTTCGGTCATATTTTTTGGGAAAAAAGTGTGCCCCAAACAATGGCCTTTAGGGACGGGCGGGGGAAGGAGGGGAACGGACAAACAAAAAAGAGGCTGCCGGGCAGCCCCTTTTATGGGAAAACGATGGAGGTAGATCGCCCTCAGGCGCTCCGCTTCATTTCGCTTAAATGGTCTACAAAGTTGCCGATCCTTCGGATGGCTTCCAGAATGCGTTCCTCGCCGATGGCGTAGGAAAGGCGGCAGTAGCCGGGTGCGCCGAAGGAATCGCCGGGGACGACGGAGACGCGGGCGTTCTTGAGCAACAGCTCTGCAAAGTCCAGGCTGTTGTGGATGACCGCCCCGTTGAAGGAATGGCCGAAGGTCTCCCGGATGTCCAGCAGGATATAGAACGCGCCCTGGGGCTTGAAGGGGGTGACCAGGGGGATCTGGGTGAGGCAGCTGTACATGAGGTTCCGCCGCTTTTCAAAGGACTTGCGCATTTCTTCCACGCAGGACTGGTCTCCGTTCAGGGCGGCCAGGCCGGCGTACTGGGCGATGGAGTTGGGGTTGCCGGTGGCGTGGCTCTGGAAGGCGGACATGGCGGCGATGACGGGCCTGGGCCCGGCCGCGTAGCCCAGCCGCCAGCCGGTCATGGCGTAGGCCTTGCTGAAGCCGCTGATGACGATGGTCTGCTCAAAGATCCGCCGGCCCAAAGTGGCGATTGAAACGTGCTTCTGGCCGTCGTAAACGAGCTTTTCATAGATCTCGTCGCTGATTACGTAAAACTGGTGATGGACCGCCAGGTCGGCCAGCATTTTGAGCTGGTCCCTGCTCCAGACCGCGCCGGTCGGGTTGTTGGGGGAGTTCAGCATCAGGGCCTTGGTGCGGGGCGTGATGGCCTTTTCAATCTGAGCGCGGGAGGGCACGAAGCCCTGCTCCTTGGTGGTGTTGATCCACACGGGCACGCCGCCTGCCATCTGAATCATTTCCGGATAGCTGACCCAGCAGGGGCCGGGAATCAGCACCTCGTCGCCGGGGTTGAGGATCGCCTGGAGGGCGCCCAAAATGACCTGCTTGGCCCCGTTGCCGACGATGACCTCCTCGCGGGTGTAGGAAAGGCCCTTGTCCTTGAGCAGGAAGTTGGCCACGGCCAGGCGCAGGCTGGGCATACCGCTGGCGGCGGTGTATTTGGTTTTCCCATCGTCGATGGCTTTTTTACCGGCCTCCCGGATGTGTTGAGGGGTGATGAAGTCCGGCTCGCCCGCGCCCAGGGAAATGACGTCTTCCCCGCGGTCGCGCATTTCGGCGACGATGGCGTTCATTTTCAGCGTGATGGAGGGCGCGATATTTTGACAGGTTTTGGAGAGCGTCAGCGGCATAAGGAAAACCTCCCGGTTCCATAAACGGATGATACCCTCGGAGAATAGCACAAAAATGCCAAAAACGCAATACATAACGCCGGAAAAATCGATTTATTCACTGAAAAAACATTATTTCGGCCGAAAAATGAAATTTTTGAGATTAAAAAATGCAAATTTGCGGATCATCGAGTGGCCCTGCCCCGCTGGCCGCAGGGGAAAGGCGATAAAAGTAAAAAGCCCCGCCCGATGGGGCGGAGCAGAAAGCCGGTTTCTTAGAGCCTGGTTCCGTTTTCAAAAGAGAAAATGTTCAGGCCGATGCTGTCGTCGTGGACGCGGCCGACGGAGCCGGGCACGGCCCGCACGGTCAATTCGCAGGTGGCGGACACCCGAAGGGCGTTCACATGGCCGCCGTGGGCGTTCAGTTGGCCGTCGCAGACGGTGGCGTGGATGTGCAGGTACACTTCCCCGTTCATCTGGGTGACCGTGCCGCAGAGATTGCTGATCTCCATGGGCTCTGAAAAGGTCTTGCGGAAAAACTGCTTGCTGGGCACGTCGTAGACGCAGACGGTGGCTTCGTCCACCGCGCCCAGGCCGTCCACCTGCGCCAGTGTGATGTCCTCTTTGCGGCACAGGGCGGTCAGGCGGTCCAGCACTTCTTCGCCCCGGTCCAGGCGGACAAAATAGGTATCCCCGAGCTTCTGATATTCCATGATTTACGCCCTCTCCTTTTCCACGTTCTTGGTGATGACGACGTCGCTCCCAAGGCCGAGGACGTTATCGATCACCACGTCGCCGATGCGCACGGGGGCCTTCATGGTCTTCCGGCGGATTTCGGCCATGACGTCAAAGATGCGGTCCTTGGGGACGGGGCGGTTCAGGCGGACGCTGGCCAGGGGCATGGTGCCGCCTAAAACGCGCACGCTGCTGGCGATGGTGCGGCGGGGGTCGATCAGCTCCTGGGTGACGTAGGCCTTGCCCTTGGGGCAGAGGTTGCCGGTCACGGAGAGGACGTTGGTCCCTTCGTACTCGGCGTCGATTTCGCAGCCGTTGGGGCAGACGATACAGGTAAAGGTTCTCTTCATTCGACAGACACCTCCACATCCGCGTCCTGGGTCAGTTTCTGCGCTTTGATCGAAAGCTGGATCATTTCAGCCGGCAGGGCCTTGCGCATCTTCTTGCGGAGCAGCTCCCGCCCGCCCTGGCGGACGACGACGCTGACGCCGTTTAAGGGCCTTCTGACCCGGAGCCACAGGGTAAAGTCTTTCGTGCCGCTGACCTTTTGAGGGATCACGTGGCCTACGTCACTCCCGGCGACGACGGTCAGCGGGCAGGGGGTCAGTCCGCCTTCCTTTAAATACCGGGCCGCACTGTCGGCCAGGGCCTCTGCCTCCAGGGAGACGAAGTCCACCAGGTCGTGCACGTGCAGGACGTTGCCGGCGGCGAAAATGCCGGGGACGGCCGTCTGGCAGTTTTCATCCACAAAAGCGCCGCGGGTTCTGGGGTCCAGCTCGATGCCGGCCCCGAGGGTCAGCTCGTTTTCAGGGATCAGGCCCACGGAGAGGATCAGCGTATCGCAGGGGATCTCCTCCTCCGTCCCGGGGATCGGGCGGAAGTGCTCGTCACATGCCGCGACGACGACGCTGGACAGCCGCTCCCGGCCGCGGATCTCGATCACCGTGTGGCTCAGGTGCAGGGGAATGTGGTAGTCGTTCAGGCACTGCTCGATGTTGCGGGGCAGGCCGTTGGGGTAGGGCTGAACCTCATACACGCCCTTGACGTGCGCCCCTTCCAACGTCAGGCGGCGGGCCATGATCAGGCCGATGTCCCCGCTGCCGAGGATCACGACCTCTTTGCCCACCATGATGTTCTGCAGGTTGATGTAAGCCTGGGCGACCCCGGCGGTATAGACGCCGGAGGGCCGGGTGCCGGGGGTGGCCAGAGCGCCGCGGGTCCTCTCCCTGCAGCCCATGGTGAGGAGCACCGCCTGGGCGCTGATCTGGAGGAACCCGTGCACCTTGCTGACGGCCGTGACCACTTTGTCCTTGGACACATCCAGCACGGTGCAGTCGGTCCAGCACTCGATGCCAGCTTCATTGGCCCGGTCGATGAAGCGCTGGGCATATTCGGGGCCGGAGAGGGATTCCTCAAAGCGGGTCAGGCCGAAGCCGTCGTGGATACACTGGCGGAGGATGCCGCCGGGCAGATGCTCCCGCTCCAGGATCAGGATGTCGTCGATGCCGTTTTCTTTCATTCGGAGCGCCGCCGCGAGGCCCGCGGGACCGCCGCCGACGATGACTGCCTGCCGCTTGATCATGCCTGTTCCCCCTCTCTGACGTAGCCGGTAAACATGTAGGAATCGCCGGAGCCCAGGCGGACGTCGGGAACGGCCTTCCCAAGCTCCTCGCGGATCAGGGCGGTGATGCGGGTCTCACAGTAGCCGCCCTGGCAGCGGCCCATGCTGGCCCGGGTGCGCACCTTGATGCCGTTGACGGTGCAGACGCCCAGGGGGTTGTGGATGGCCGCGATGATTTCCGCCCGGGTGACGGTTTCGCACCGGCAGACGATTTCGCCGTAGTCCGGGTTCTCCCGGATCAGTTCGGCCTGTTCTTCCGCGCTCAGCCCGTGGAAGCGGCGGATGCCGCGGCGGACGGGGTTAAAGGAGGGGTTCGGGGTCAGGCTTTCCTTTTCCTCAAGGAGCTTGACCACCCGCCGGGCGATGGGCAGGGCGCTGGTCAGGCCCGGGCTCTCGATGCCCACCAGGTTGATCACGCCGGGCACCTCGTCCCGCCGCTCGATCAGGAAATCCTGAATTTCGCCGGTCTCCGGGTCGACCCGCTTGGGCCGGGCCCCAGCGAAGGTGCGGATGTAGTAATCCCGCTTCATGTGCTTGAACATCCGGGCCCCGCTTTCCTGCAGCCCGTCCATGCCGACCTGGCGGACGCTGTAGTCTTCGCCGTCGTCCACGTTAAAGCTGTTGGGGCCCACCAGGACGTTGCCGTCCACGGTGGGGGTGGCGTGGGTGTCAAAGGTGTTCTTGGGCGTCGGGGCGGGGTAGACGGGGATCTTGGCGTATACGCCCGCCTTCTTGTCCAGCACGAAGTATTCGCCCTTGACCGGCTGGATTTTGTAGCCGGGGATGCCTAGCATCTCGCTGATTTCAGCGCTGTGCAGGCCCGCGCTGTTGATCACCCAGCGGCAGGTAAAATCTCCCTTTCCGTCCGTGTGGAGCAGGTGGGTGCCGTCCGCCAGGACCTCATGGCCCGTCACCTTGGTATACAGGTGGTAGGCAGCCCCGTTCTGAACGGCGTTTTCCGCCAGGGCGATGGTGTACAGGAAGGGGTCCAAAATGCCGCTGGTCGGGCAGTAGATGGCGAAGTTGCCGCCGGCGGAAGGATCGATTTCGTCCATGCGCTTGCGGTCGATCAGCTCCATGCCGGGCACGCCGTTGGCCTTGCCCCGCTCGATCATGGTCAAAAGCCGCTCCCGGTGCTCCTCGGTAAAGCCGACGATCAGCTTGCCGGTGCGCTTGAAGGGGACGTCCAGCTCTTTGGCGACAGCGTCAAACTCCAGGTTGCCCTCCACCGCGCACTGGGCTTTGAGGCTCCCGGTCTTGTACAGGAAGCCGGCATGCAGCATGCCGGTGTTCCGGCCGGAGGTCTGGGTGCAGACGTCGCTTTCCTTTTCCAGGACGCCGACGCTCAGACGGTAGCGGGTCAGCTCCCGCGCGATGGCGCTGCCGATCACGCCGCCGCCGATGATGATCACGTCATAGGATGGCATGTAAATCGCTCCTTTCCGTTCAAAAAGGGGTTGCGGAACTTTGTATCTGGGTTTATGATACAGGAGGGCGAAGCACTTGTCAAATATGTATAAATAATATATATGTTAGTCAGACTAACAGAAAGGATGGACGGATGGACCTGCACCTGATCGAAAACATCGTGGCCATCGCCGATGAAAAGAGCATCACCAAGGCGGCGGAGAAACGCTTCGTCACCCAGAGCGCCTTAAACCAGCAGCTCCAGAAGCTGGAGGCGGAGCTGGGGACGCCCCTGTTCCGCCGGGCCCGCGGCAACTGGCAGCCGACCCAGGCGGGGGAAGCCTATCTGCAGGCCGCTCGCTCCATGCTGCTGATGAAGAAGGACGCCTATGACCGCATCGCGGAGGCAGCCGCCGAAAACCGGCGCAGGCTGTCCGTCGGTCTGATCCCGGAGCGGGGCGTCGACATGTTCACGGCGGTGTATCCGGCCTTCCACCGGGCCTTCCCCGAGGTGCGGCTGGAGCCGGTGGAGTGTCCCGTCCGCAGGATGCAGAAGCTGATCTCCCTGGGGGAGATCGACCTGGGGCTGGCGACCCTGACGGAGGGACAGATGGACGAAAATATCTACCACCCGATGGCGCGGGAAGAGATCCTGTTGGCCGTTCCCCGGGAAAACCCGCTCTCGGAGGGCGGGGCTGTTTCCTGGCGGGACGCCCCGGAAACCGATCTTCCTCGCTTTGCTGCCCAGCCCTTCATCCGCATCTACCAGACCTCGACCATGTCCGAGCTGACGGACAGCCTGTTTGCCCAGGCGGGCTTTTCGCCCAAGGTCCTTTTTTCCACGGCTTCCAACGTCAGCAAATACCGCATCGTCGAAGCGGGCCTGGGCTGCGCCCTCCTCCCCGCCTGCTACGCCGGGGACGGGGGAAAGGTGGTCTATTTCCGCCTCCCCCAGCGCCCCAGCTGGCAGATCACCCTCTGCAGCCGGATGGACGGGTTCCTCGGGAAAACGGAAAAGCGGTATATCGAATTGTGTAAAGATTATTGGAGAGAAAGATTAAAATGATTCATTCTATATTAAAAAGACGCCGAAGAGGCGTCTTTTAAATAGGAAGATGATGGCTTTTACGTGTTCTTATGCTTTCCATTGATGTCCACAGTTCTGACAAATTGCTATCTTTTCAGTGCTGATCGTTGTCTTGCTTTTGGATTGTTTCTTGCCAAATAGCAACCAAAGTCCGCATGTACAAACGATTAAAATGAGTCTGCCAATGCCAAACAGACATCCTTTCTTTTTCGTATTGGTTACTGCGCCGGTCTGAACCAACTGAAAAGATATATTACTGCTTCCACATTTTGGACAAACAGCCATAACATTGCCTCCTTAGATATTTCCCATATCATGAATTTGAGAAAACCATATTTATAATATGACTAAATGTCATATTTGTCAATCCTGTTTCATGACAAAATGTCATGGAACAGGAGGAGCGTTGCATGGACAACCGGCTGAAAGAATTGCGAACTGCTAAACATATGACGCAGATTGCGCTCCAGATCGCTACGGGTATTGACCAAGCAATTCTTTCAAAATATGAAAATGGTCAAAGATCTTTTTCAATAGAAAATCTTTTAATTCTTGCGGATTATTTTCATGTTGGGATTGACTATCTTCTTTGCCGTACAGACGATCCCAAAGTACATCATCTGAACGAATGATCAACATTACAAAAACCCCGTCCGGGCCTCGTAAATTAGGCTTAGACGGGGAAATTGTTTTTTGAGAACGGCTACAGCGCCTTCTTAGGGCAGTTTTTCACGCACTCCATGCACAGGATGCACTCGGTGCCGTTTTTTCTGCTCCGGGCGTTGTCGGTCATGTCGACGTCCATGGGGCAGACTTTTTTGCATTTGCCGCAGGAAACGCATTTGGTGTGGTCGCACTGGACGCGCATCAGGGAAAAGTAGCTCATGGGCTTGAAAAACACGGTGATCGGACAGATGTATTTGCAGAAGGCCCGGTTGTCCTTGAAGGCAAAGGCCAGGGCGATGCCAACGGCGTAATAGAGGACGTTTCCTACGATGAAGGCCCAGAACATGATTTCTTCGATGTGCCCGACTTTGGCCAGGAAGAGAGCCGAAACAAAGACGAGGGATGCAGCGAAGGTCACGTAGTGGATCCACCCGATCTTTTTTCTGGGCTGGGCCGGGACCTTAAAGGGAAGGAAGTCCAGCACCATGGCCGTCCAGCAGGCGTAACCGCACCAGCCCCGGCCGAAAAGCAGGGGACCGAATATTTTGGCGACGGCGTAGTGGATCGTCGCGGCCTCGAACACGCCGGTAAACAGATAGTACCAGAAGCCCTCGATCTGCATGTTCTCGCGGCGGATCAGCCCGAGATACACCAGCATGTACAGGCCGACCATCAGCTGGGCGACCCGCCGGGCATGGGGGCTTTTGCGGATGAAGAGAAAGACGCTCAGGGAAATGGAAAAGCCGATATAGGTAAAGTTGAACAGGTAGAACAAATTGCCCTTGGTCAGCCACAGCGTGACGGCCACGGCTTCAAAGATCAGCAGGAGAATCAGCGGGCTTACATAAGCCTTCCAGTTTTTCATTGTACCATCTCCGTTCGGGAAGCTGGCCGGACGAAGGGGCGGGGCTTATTCCCGCTCCGCCTTCGTCGCTTCGTCCTCTTCCAATACTTTGTACATGGCGGAGGCGTTTTCCTTGCGGACGACCTCGGAAACATCGGTGATCTCGTAGAGGCCCAGGCGGTTGCCGAAGCGGATGGAGATCTTGTCCCCGACCTCCACCTCGGACCCGGCCTTGGCGACCCGGCCGTTGATCGATACCCGCCCGCCGTCGCAGGCCTCCTTGGCCACGGTCCGGCGCTTGATGATGCGGGAAACCTTCAGATATTTATCCAGTCTCATGATTTGCTCCTTACAGCTTTTTCAGCGTGAAGCGGAGGGACTGATAGTCCCCCGCGGGGAAGTCGAGGGGGAGGCCATAGCGCATCAGCTCCGCCCCGCTTAAACATAGATTCAGCTCTTCCACCAGGTAATCGGCCTTTTCCTGGAGGCCTTTGAGGCGCAGGCGCTGGGTCAGGGCATTGGGCCTTGCGTACATGCGGATGGCCGTGACGACGGCCTCGCCCTGGCCCACTACCATCCAGGCGGTCAGGTCGGTCTCAAAGGGGGAGGAGAGGCGGTGCAGGTTCCCGTACAGCAGGGTGTCCCGGTGGGCCTTCACGTATTTGACGTCCTGGATGGTCTGAGCGAATTCCTCCTCGGACATGGTGTTCAGGTCCAGCTCGTAGCCGTAGGTGCCGCACATGGCGACGTCCGCCCGGGTTTTGAGGGGGGTAATATGGCCGGTCTGATAGTTGGGCGCGTGGCTCACGTGGGCCCCCATCGTGCTTTGCGGGAACACCAGGGACGTGCCGTACTGGATCAGGCAGCGGGAGCCGGCGTCCGTATTGTCGGAGCACCAGGCCTGGGGCATGTAATACATCATGCCTAAGTCAAAGCGGTTGCCGCCGCTGGCGCAGCTTTCAAACAGCACCTTGGGGAAGCGGGCGGTCAGGCGCTCCATCACCCCGTACAGGCCCAGCATGTAGCGGTGGGCGGTCTCCCGCTGGCGCTCCTTGGGCAGCAGGGCGGAGCCGACCGGGGACATATCGCGGTTCATATCCCACTTGACGTAGTCGATCTCGGCCCGGGAGAGGACGGAGGCCACGGCGTTTTCAACATATTCACAGACGTCCGCCCGGCTCATATCCAGCGTCAGCTGGAAGCGGCCCTCGGTGCGCGTGCGGTCCTTTTGGTGCAGGCACCAGTCCGGATGAGCGCGGTACAGGTCGCTGTCCTTGGAGACCATTTCGGGCTCGAACCACAGGCCGAATTTGAGTCCCATCGCGTGGATCTTTTCGGAAAGGCCCTTTAAGCCGGTGGGGAGCTTCCGCGGGTTCTCCGTCCAGTCGCCCAGGGAGGTGTGGTCGTCGTCCCGGTGGCCGAACCAGCCGTCGTCCAGCACGAACATTTCAAGCCCCGCTTCCTTCCCTCTGCGGGCGATTTTGAGGAGCTTTTCTTCATCAAAGTTGAAGGTCGTCGCCTCCCAGTTGTTGAGCAGCAGGGGGCGGCGGGCATGGGCAAAGGCGCCCCGGACGATATGGGCGCTGACCAGGGTGTGGAAGGCGCGGCTCATGCCGGACAGGCCCTCCCAGGAATAGGCGATCACGGCCTCCGGGGTCTGGAAGCATTCCCCGGGGTTCAGCAGCCAGGAGAACTGGTAGTCGTTGATGCCGATCTGCGCCCGGGTCATCCCGTACATGCACACCTCGCAGGTGGCGGAAAAGTTGCCGCTGTACACCAGGGCAAAGCCGACGGCCTCCCCGCAGTCCTCGTCCGTTCCCTTGCGGGTCAGGGCCATGAAGGGGCTGCGCTGGGCGCTGCTGGCCCCGCGGGCGCTGTCCGCCCCCTGGATGCCGCAGACCAGCTTCCGGCAGTCGATGGACCTTTCCCTGGCCCACGCGCCGGAGAGGGTGATCAGGGAATAATCGCTGTCCTCAAAATCAATGCTGGCGCTCATCACCCGGTTCAGGCGGACGGCGGCCGTGCCGTCGTTTTTGACCGAGACCGAGCGGGCGATCACGTCGCAGTCGTTAAAGATGGTGTAAAGCAGGGTGACCGTGAGGCCGAGCTTCTGGTCCGCCAGGACGAGGGAGAGGGTCTTGCTTTCGCCCTGCTGATCAAAGGAGGCGGGCAGGCCGGGCAGGGCGGGCTTGCCGGACACGATTTCGTGGAAAACGTAGGACAGGTCCAGCACGTTTCCGCCGAAGGCGTCCTCGATGTCCAGGGCGCCGTGGCGCAGATCGCCATGGCCGAAGGTCGGGTATTCCTGGGGCAGCTTTTCCAGGGCCAGGGTGTTGTGGAAATAATCTTCGTCTTGAGCGCCGCAGAACAGCTGGGACACCGGGCTGTTCAGGCTTTCGAGCCTTCTGCCTAAGTAAACGTGGGCGGGGATGCCGTCGCCCACCAGCTCAAACACATAGCTGATGCGGGCGTTGCGCAGGTGAAACTGTTTTCCGCTGACAAGAATTTCCGACATAATGCTCCTCCAATAAATCAGAAAGTTGTTTTTTATTTCGCAAAGCGGCGCAGACGGCGCGGCAGGTCTGACTTTTTGACGGCCCCGGTCAGCAGGGCGGCGGCCCCGTACACCAGGACGGCGGCGGCGATGACCAGGAACAGCAGCGGGAGAGAACGGCCCAGTTGATCGGCCCCAAAGGCCCATTTGAGCCCCAGCACGGCCAGGGCCATGGCCCCGGTGCTCAAAACGGGGCGGAGCACCAGGTCCTTCAGGCTCAGGCGAAGCCCGGTGTATTTGGACACGTAATAGAGGTTGGGCACCATGCTGACGGTGTAGCACAAAAGGGAGGCAAACGGTGCGCCGTGGATGTTCACCGAAGGGATGTTGACCAGGATATAATTCAGCGTGATTTTGCAGGCGACGCCGGCGATCAGGGTGTACATCGGGATCCTATGCTTGCGGATGCCCTGGAGGATGCCGCTGGTGGCCTGCACCTGGGTGAACAGCACGATGGTCAGGGCGGAGAAGGTCAGAAGCTCTCCGCCTAAGTGAATCTGCTCCGGGGTATAGCGGCCGCCGCCCAGGTACAGAACGGACAAAATCGGCTCTGCCAGCAGGCTCATGCCGATGGAGCAGGGAAAGCCGATCACGCTGGCCAGGCGAAGGCCGGTGGCGCTCTCGCGGCGCACGTGGTCCATGTCGGACAGGGCCATGCCGGCGGACACGGAGGGCACCAGGTTGATGCTCATGGCCATGGCAATGGCGGTGGGCACGTTGATCAGCGGCAGGACGAGGCCGGAATAGATCCCATAGCGGATCAGGGCTTCCTCGCCCGTCATCCAGCGGCTCATCAGGTTTTTGAGCATGTAGCTGTCCACCGTGTTGGCCAGGGGGACGATGCAGGCCCCGATGCTGATGGGGACGGCGACGGCGATGATCTGGGCGGAGAGCTTTTTATAGGGGACCGGAGGACGGCTTTCGTCCTGGGTGATGGCGTCAAGCTCCTTCCCGGTCAGGAAGTGGGTGGCGGTCATGAACAGCAGGGCAATGCCCTCAGCGATGGAGGTGCCCAGCAGCGCGCCGGCCGCTCCGCGGGCGCTGGCGTCCACGATGCCGACGCCCTGGCTGAACATGTAGTTGGCCATGGGCAGGGCGATAAAGACTTTGCCGACCTGCTCGATCAGCTGGGAGACCGCCGTAGGCGTCATTCGCCGGCGGCCCTGCATTTCCCCGCGGAAGGCGCTCATCGCGCAGACTAAAAAGAGGCTGGGCGCGATGGACAGGAAGCTCAGGTGGGCCTCCGGGGTGCCGACGGCCTCGGCAAAGCGGCGGGACAAAAGGGCCATGATCAGCGACATCAGTGCGCCCACCGCCGTCAGCAGCAGGAAAGATCCCCTTACGACCCTGCGGGCGTTTCGGGGGTCGTTCTGGGCAAGGTAGGCGGCCACCATACGCGAGATGGCCACCGGGATGCCCGCGGAAGAGACCGTGAGCATCAGATTATAGGAGGGGAATACCTGCTGGTAGATGCCGATGCCCTGGGCCCCGATGCCGGAGGCCAGGGGAATGCGGTACATGACCCCGACGACCTTGCAGATCAGCCCGGCGATGCCCAGGATCGAGATGCCGCCGACCAGGTTTTTTTGTTTTTGCGTCATACTTCCTCACAGGGGACTGCCGGAGCCCGACTGGAGCGGGACCAGCAAGTCGATTTCGTCTTCTCCGGGTGCTTCGAACAGGGCCTGGCATTTCTCCCTGAGGCCCTCGTCCACCGGATAGGCGTCATAGGTTCCTTGGGCGACGCGGCGGTTGCGGTCGCTGATGTTTTTCTGCCAGTCTTCGTCGGACAGGGGAAAGTACAAAAGGCAGACCGGAAAGCCCTTTTCCTCAAACCGGGCCCGGACGCGCGTCCTTTCTTCCTTCCACCAAAAGCCCCAGTCCAGGATCACGTCCGCGCCAGCTTCCAGGATCTGCTCCGCCGTAGAGAAAAGGTATTCTTTGACCGCAGAGGTTACCCGGTCGTGCACCGGGCCCTGAAGCAGGTCGGAAAGCGGGAGGGTCAGCCCGTCCATGGACAGGATCACCGCCGGATGCTCCTTTTTGAAGGCCTCGGCCCAGCGGGATTTCCCGCAGGCAATTTTGCCGCAGCACAGGTAGAGCATGAAAAGGCCTCATTTCAAAGATCAGCCCGTGCCGGGATACCGCCCGAGCACGGGCTGATCAGTTGCGTTTTATTGTTTACAGTTCGTCGTCAGGCTGGGAGGAAGCGTCTCCGCCCGCGCCGGCGGTGTCGTCGGTGTCGGCGGGATCATTGAGGCCGCCGGGCAGGGTTTCCGTTTCTTCCTCTGAAAGGAGATCGCTGGGCGCTGGGGCCGCGGCTCCGTCTTCCTTTTGTTCCTCCACGTGGTCGGCGCGGCACACGCTGATGATGCGGCTACCGGCGGCGATGCGCATCAGGCGCACGCCCTGGGAGGAGCGGCCGCAGACGCGGATCTCGCTGACCGGAGTGCGGATGATGGTGCCGTCGTCGGTGATCAAAAGGATGTCCTCGTCGTCATGGACGATCAGCTGGGCGGAGAGCAGGCCGGTCTTGTCGTTCAGGCCCATGGCGATCATGCCGCCGCCGCCCCGCTTGTGCTCGGTGTACAGGGCCAGGTCGGTCCGCTTGCCGTAGCCGTTTTCGGAGATGGACAGGACCATGCCGCCCTCCTCCGTGACGCACAGGTCGATCACGTAGTCGTCTTCCTTGAGGCGCATGGAGCGGACGCCCATGCTCATCCGGCCGGAGGCGCGGATCTCGTCGACGCCGAAGTGCAGGGCCTTGCCCTGGTGCGTGCCCATCAGCAGGGTGTCTCCCGGCTGGCACAGGCGGACGCCCACCAGCTCGTCCCCTTCCCTCAGGGTCAGGGCGATCAGGCCCTTCTTGCGCAGGTTTTTGAACTCCTCCAGGTTGGTCTTTTTGATCAGGCCGCCCTTGGTCGCCATCAGCAGGGCGTACTGGCCGTCCACCCTGGGCAGGGGCATCATCGTGACCACCTTTTCCGAGGTGCTGAGCTGCAGCAGGTTGATGATCGCCGTGCCGCGGGCGGTGCGCCCGGCCTCCGGCACCTGGTAGCAGCGCATGGTGTACATGCGCCCGGTGTTGGTAAAGAAAAGGATGTCCTGATGGGTGTGGACGATGCAGATCTGCTCTGCGTAGTCTTCTTCCCTTGTGCTCATGCCGGAAATGCCCTTGCCGCCGCGGCCCTGGGCCCGGTAGGCGGATTCGGTGATGCGCTTGACGTAGCCGAAGTGGGTGAGGGTCACCACCATGTTGTCCGGCGGGATCAGGTCTTCCACGTCGATCTCACCGTCGATGGGGGAGAGCTCCGTGCGCCTCTCGTCCGCGAATTTATCCCGGATGACGGCCATTTCGTCCTTGACGACGGCCATCAGCTTGACCTTGTCGGCCAGGAGGCCCTCCAGGTAGGCGATGTCCTTTTCGATTTCGTCGTATTCCGCCTGGAGCTTGTCGGACTCCAGGTTGGTGAGCCGGGCCAGGCGCATATCGAGGATGGCCTGGGCCTGCTTGTCCGAAAAGCCGAAGTTCGCCATCAGGGCGTCCTTGGCGGTAGGGGTATCCTTGCTGTGGCGGATGGTGTGAACCACCGCGTCGATATTGTCCAGCGCCTTTAACAGGCCCTCCAGGATGTGGGCGCGGGCGCGGTCCTTTTCCAGGTTGTAGCGGCAGCGGCGGGTCAGCACGTCGTCCTGGTGCTTGACGTAGCAATACAGCATGTCCCGCAGGTTCAGCACCCGGGGCGTGCCGTCCACCAGGGCCAGCATGTTGACGCCGAAGGTGTCCTGCAACTGGGTGTGCTTGTACAGGAAGTTGAGCACCACCGCCGGCTGGACGTCCCGCTTGAGCTCGATGACGATGCGCATGCCGTTGCGGTCGGATTCGTCGCGGATGTCGCTGACGCCTTCGAGCTGCTTGTCCCGGACCAGCTCGCCGATCTTTTCGACCAGGCGGGCCTTGTTGACCATGTAGGGGATCTCGGTGACGACGATGCGGGCCCGGTCGTGGCCCATGTCCTCCACTTCGGACTTGGCGCGCACGATGATGTGGCCCTTGCCGGTGTAATAGGCCTCGCGCACGCCGGCCATGCCCAGCACCACGCCGCCGGTGGGAAAATCGGGGCCCTTGATGTAGTCCATGAGCTCGGCGACGGAGGCGTCCGGATGGTCGATCAGGTGGATCGCCCCGTCGATCACCTCCCGCAGGTTGTGCGGGGGGATGTTGGTGGCCATGCCGACGGCGATGCCCTGGGAGCCGTTCACCAGAAGGTTGGGGAAGCGGGAGGGAAGGACGGTGGGCTGGAGCAGGGTTTCGTCGAAGTTGGGCATGAAATCGACGGTGTCCTTGTCGA
>DGRV01000098.1:0-1563 GCA_002391225.1 Christensenella sp. UBA4379 | reverse complement strand
CCGTCGCCGTCGACGGAGCCGAAGTTGCCCTGGCCCTCCACCAGCGGATAGCGGATGGAGAAATCCTGCGCCAGGCGGACCATGGCGTCGTACACGGAGGCGTCCCCGTGGGGGTGGAACTTACCCAGCACGTCGCCCACGATACGGGCGGACTTGCGGAAGGGCTTGTCCGGCGTCATGCCCAGCTCGTTCATGTCGTACAGGATGCGCCGGTGCACGGGCTTTAAACCGTCGCGCACGTCGGGCAGCGCGCGGTTGATGATGACCGCCATCGCATACGCGATGAACGAGGTTTTCATTTCTGATTCAAGGTCCGCCGGCAGCAGCCGGTCTTTGATTTCACTGGCCATTTTTTATTCCTTTCGGGAGCGCCGCGGGGGATTGCCCGCGGCAGATCATGGATTCATTTGAATATCGTAGGCTTCGAAAATGTCCTGTTCCCGGATGAAGGCACGCTTAAGCTGATTGAGCAGCCGGCCGATTCCGTCCTTTTGAACGGCGGACAGATAGGCGGAAACGCAACCGCCGTCCGTCCTGACAAAGGAACACAGGGCGTCGTAGGAGCCGTCAAAGGTGAGGTAGATCAGGCACCATTCTGGGGTGTCCGCCGGGACTTGCGGCAAGACTCCGCCGCAGCGAAGGGCCCCGGCCGCGCTGGGAAAGGCGGTCTGCTCCGTGTTGATCAGGCCGGTCAGGGACGAGGGGATCGCTTCGCGCAACTTCTTCCTGGCTGGGGCGCTCAAAGCGGCTTCGTCCACCGAAGAGGCGGACAGATAGACCGAAAAGAGCCTTTCCTTGATCACATACAGCCGGGCGGCCTTGGGGGAGGCCCAGTCCTGCCGGCCGATGAGGTCCATGGCTTCCTGAACGTTGGCGGGGTAGAGCTTTAAATACTCCGGGTCGTCCGCGCAGGCGTCCATTATTTTGCACAGGGAAAGGGTGCTTGATAAAAGCAGGCGCTGGGTGTCCGCTCCGGGGGCCTCCGCCAGGGAGCAAAGGGGCTGTGCCATGAGGAGGAAAATCAGGAAAAGCGCCGCCCGTTTCCGCATCGTCCGCTCCTCCTTTAGAGATCCAGGTCCGTCACCATCTTGCTGTTCTGGATGATAAAGTCCCGCCTGGGCTCTACCTTGTCGCCCATCAGGAGGGAGAAAACCTCGTCCGCCGCGATGGCGTCAGAGAGGGTAAACTGCTTCATCGTGCGGGTTTCCGGGTTCATCGTGGTGGACCAGAGCTGCTCGGAGCTCATTTCGCCCAGACCTTTGTAGCGCTGGATCTCAGGCTTGGATTCCCGGCCGATCTCGTCCAGCTTTTTCTGCAGCTCCTCGTCGTCGTAGACGTACCACTCCTGCTTGCCCTTGGTGATCTTGTACAGCGGGGGCATGGCGCTGTAGACGTAGCCCTGCTTGATCAGCTCCGGCATGTAGCGGTAGAAGAAGGTGAGCATCAGGATGCGGATGTGGGCGCCGTCCACGTCGGCATCCGTCATGCAGACGATGCGGTGGTAGCGCAGCTTGCTGATGTTGAAATCGTCCCCGATCCCGCAGCCGAAGGCGGTGATCATGT
>DGRV01000060.1 GCA_002391225.1 Christensenella sp. UBA4379 | reverse complement strand
TGTGGTCTCATGCGGTATTAGTGCAACTTTCGCTGCGTTATCCCCCTGTCTGAGACAGATTGCTCACGCGTTACTCACCCGTCCGCCGCTAGAACTTATCAAAATCCGGCCGAAGCTTTCATTCGGTAAGTCCCCGCTCGACTTGCATGTGTCAGGCACGCCGCCAGCGTTCGTCCTGAGCCAGGATCAAACTCTTGTGTTTAATCCTTCAACTTGTTCTCTGGTGTCGAAGCTACTTTCATAACTCCTACCGCAGACCAAGTTAAAACTCATTTCAAATTGACTGTCGTTCTTCTTTCTTACTCTTCTGTATCGTTTTCAAGGTCCACCGTGCTCTCTTGGTTCAGGCCTTTTCAGAACCCGCTCCTCACGAGCGCTTGTGTATCTTATCACTTCCCCCCACCTCTTGTCAACACCTTTTTTTACTTTTTTTGAGGGTTTCGTTTATTCTTTTTACAACCGTATTTTTGTCCGATATTCATTCGCTTCTATATCCGAACATTACAGTTTTTAAAAGTCTCAAACGTTCAGATTTACAGGGAGGTTTCCCTTGTCAGACCGCTCAGCAGGTCCTGATCGTCCACCGCGGCGTCCAGATTGTTGCGGGTCGAAACGGTCAGTTCCTCAAAGCCGGTCAGCTCCATGGTGGCCAAGAGGATGCACAGGCCGTGGGGCATGATGTGCACCCGGGAGGGATAGAGGCCGGGAATCTTCGCCCGGTTCTCTAAGGAAAGGGCGGAAATCATCACCAGCTGGCGGCGGGCGTCCTCCTTGGTCAGCCGGGTCCCGTCCAGCTCCTGGCCGTGGGAATCCGTCTCCAGCTGGATGGCCGCCGCCGTCGTCCCTGTCCCGCCGATCAGCCGAAGCTCCGGGGGGCGCTTCATCGAAAGCAGGGGGGCGTAGGCGTTCCGCAGCCGGCCGATCACCCGGGCGTACACCCGTTCCGCGTCCCGGACCGAGGCGATCTCGCCCTCTTTCAGCAGGCGGCTGGCCCCTTCCTGGGCGCTGACGGACTTGGCAATCTTTCCTTCGTTCCCGTAGGTCATCTCCGCGGATCCCCCGCCGATGTCCAGCACGGCACAGTATTTGCCGCCGGAAGCGGCCTTGAAGGCCAGCTCGGCCTCCTTGTTGCCGGAAATCACCTTCAGCTTAAGCCCCGTTCCAGCCAAAAGACGCCGGGAGAATTCTTCCGAATTCCCGGCGTCCCTGGTTGCACTGGTGGCCAGCAGCATCACATATTCCGCTCCAAACTGAATGGCGCGCTTTTTCAGGCGCAGCACGGCGCGGACCGTCCGGTCCATCGCCTCATCCGAAAGATCTCCCTGTTCGTTGAGCCCGGAAAACAGGCGCGTATCTTCCCGCGCGCGGTCCTCCAGGCCGTTTTCCAGCCTGGTCAGCAGACGGGTCGAATTGGAACCGATGGCGATTGCTCCGATGTTCATAGGCCCTCCTCCGCGATCTCTGTTTCCGCATCTCCGCCGTTTTCCAGCAGCTCGTCCAGGTTGGTGACGACGAACCGGATCTCCCCCGGCAGCAGATAGCCCCTCTCCCGGGCCTGCTTTTCAATATACGCCGCCGACTCCGCCATGGAGATTTCCTGCTGCTTGTCGCTGACCTCCTGCTGGAGCTTCAGCTTGACATCCCCTAAAACGGCTTTCCGGTCCTCCAGGATCCGCTGGTCCCGCTGCTGGCCCCAGTACAATACCAGGGCAAAGATCACCAATCCGGCGGCGATCCAGAGGACCGCCTGCCAGCGCACTTTCCTGTTTTTCCAGTTTTCGATCATCCGAAGCTCCCTCCCGAAGCAGTGTTTCGACGCGCCTCCCGGTTTTTCCTGCAAACAGACAGGCGGCTTTCGCTCAATCGACCGTGATGCCGGTCAGCGCCTTCCAGGCCTCGCGCAGGGTTTCCTGGTTGGTGACGCCGTAGTCCGGGTCATACTGTCTGCACTCGCTCATATCCCGCAGGAAATGGACGCACAGATGGCCGTCAAACCCGTTGTCGGAGATCGAGCCGTTCAGATGGGGGCGGTTGTGCATGGTCGCCATGGTCCAGCGCCCGTCCGGCAACTGGACATAGACCACGTGCACCGTCCACCCGGTCTTGCCAAAGGCCCGGTTCATCAGCAGGGTATCCCGCAGGGTCTGGGGTTCGGAATCGCAGTGACGCCCGCGGGAATAGACACGCAGGTTCCACCAGGTGCCCGTTTTCGGGTCCACGATTTTCAGCGTGCTGCCCGTAGTCAGCGAGGGCTTGACGACGTTGTACCAATGGAGCAGCTGGACCTGAGAAGCGCTCGGGACGGTCATGATGTTCTCGTTCGCCCCGATGGTCAGCACCGGGGTGGCCGTCGCGCCGCTGGCCCTGCCGCTGTAGAGGATGCGCTGGGTGGCCGCGTCCGCCGTGCCGGAGGTCGTCAGCCCGTTGCGCATCTGGAACTGCACGACGGCGTTGTGGGTCAGCTCGTCAAACTTGCCGTTGACGGTCACGGTATAGCCCAGCTGCTGCAGGGCCCGCTGCATTTTGGTCACCGAAGCGCTGTCCGCCACGCTGTCGCCGTAGTTGATGCGCATGGCGCTGTATTGGGTGATGTCGCTGGAATAAGGCTGGGCGGAGGCGGCAAACAGGGCCGTAAAGGTCTTCGCGCCGGCAATGCCGTCCTGCGACAGGCCGTGCATGGACTGGAAGCGGCGGACGGCGTCCATCGTCGTGCTGTCATAGGTCCCGGTCACAGCGGAAAGATAGCCCAGGGCCTTCAGCCGCTGCTGGACATAGTTCACGTCCGACCCCGTATAGCCGGAGCGGAGGGTCCTGGTGAGGATAGAGGTATCATAGCCGGACGAGGGAGAAACGGGGGCGGCCGTGGAAGCCGGCGTCGCCGTCGCCCAGGAAGAACCGATGAAGGTCAGATACTGGTTGAGGGCGTAGCCGGTAAAGCCGCCGTAGGCCACCTGGCTCCAGACGGCCCCGCGGTCCAGCACGTTGACCGTCGTCCCGTCCGGGATGCCGGTAAGGACCTTGGCGCTGGTGCTGGCATAGGCGCGCAGGTTGAGCCCGCCGCTGGTCACGGTGACCACGGCCGTGCCCGACCCGCCGGGATTGGAGGGCTCCGCCGTCACCACCGGGACCCAGGTGGGAACGCTCGTGGGGGCAGGCGTCGCGGTCCGGACAGGCGTCCAAACCGGGGCAGCGGTCGGCGCGGAGGCAAAGACCAGGTACTGGCTCATCACGTAGCCGCTCATCCCGCCGTAGGCTACCCTGCTCCAGACGGCCCCGCGGCTCAGCACGACGACGGTCGCCCCGTTCGGGATGGCGATCAGGGAACCGGCGCTGGTGCTGGCGTAGGAGCGCAGGATCAGCCGGCCGCCGGTGACCCGGGCCGTGCCGGATTCACCCTCCCAGGACGGGGCCGCCGTGACGGTCCGGACCGGAACGGGCGTATTCGTGGGCGCGGGGGTTCTCGTCACATAGGGAACATAGGGCGTCGCCGTCGCCGATATAAAGCTCAGATAGCGGGTCATCACATAACCGGCGGTGCCGCTGTAGGTCACGCGGGACCAGGTGGTTCCCCGGCTCAGGACCGTCACGGTCGCCCCGTTCGGGATATACAGAAGGGAGACCGCGCTGGAGCTGGCGGTGGCGCGCAGGTTCAGCCGCCCGCCCGTCACCACGGCGTAGGTATTGGAAGCAGGCGCGGCCGTCGTCCGCGCGGGCACAGGGGTACGAACGTGGGCCGCCGTGGGGGCAGCCGTCGGCGTATCCTCGGTGAACTGGAGGTATCTCGTCAGCACATAGCCGGTTTTGCCGGAATAGATGACCTTCGTCCAGACCTCTCCCTTTTCCAGCACCTGGACGTTCTGCCCGTAGGCGATGCGGGCCAGGGCGGAGGCCGCCATGGACTGCGTCTCCCGGAGGGTCAGCAGGCCGCCGCTGGTATGGACCTTCGCCATGGACACGGGCGCCTGGGTCGGCCTGGCCGTCGGGGCGGCGGTTGAGGCCGGCTGGCTCTCGCCCAGGATCAGGTAGCGGGTCATCACATAGCCCTGCCGGTTGTGCCAGCGGATCAGCGTCCAGGTGGACTCGTAATCCACCACGCCCACCGTATTGCCGTTGGGAAGATAGGCCAGGGCGCTGGACAGGGTGCTGCGGGCGGAGCGGACGGTCAGGGCTCCCCCGGAGGTGGTCACGACCGCGGTGGTCGTCACGCCCTCGGCGGCGTCCGCGAGGCGGGCCTGGGTCGCCTGATCGGCCCGGCCGGTAGAAGACAGTCCAAAATCCTGCTGGAAGGAGGCTACCGCGCTTTGGGTCGCGGCGCTGAACACGCCGCTGGTATCCGGCTCATAGCCCAATAGCTTTAACCGGTTCTGGAGGCTGCGTACCGCGGAGCCGGAGCTGCCGATCTGAAGGACAGAGCCCGCCGCGGGCGCCGCTGTCGGGGCGGCGCTTTCCTGGGAAACCGCCGCGTACAGCCGCGTCAGCGTGGCGTTTCCCGCCAGACCGTCCGGCGTCAGCCCCTGGTCCCGCTGGAACAAAAGCACAGCGCCCCAGGTGTCGCTGTCATAAATCCCATAGGTGCCCACGGTGTAGCCCAGGCTCGTCAGGGCGTCCTGCATCTGCTCTACCTCCTGCCCCGTCGCGCCAGGGCGGAGCGTCGCGTAGGCGGCCCCGGCGGGGGCCGGGATCAGCAGGGCTGCCGCCAGCAGCAGGGAACAAAGGCGGTTTCTATTTTTTCCGGGCATGAAAAGCCCTCCTTTTCTATGGAAGATCCTTCCCGTTTCGTACACGCTTTCAGCGTTCAGAATCCTTGGCGGGTCCCTTCGCCGCGGCAAAGACAGGTTCCGGCTGCGGCGAGAGGCTTCCCGTATCATATCAAGTTTATATCGGAATATATCTTTCGTCAACCTTTCGGGGCCAGACTCTCACGGCTCACGCATAAATGCGTGA
>DGRV01000006.1:7834-8168 GCA_002391225.1 Christensenella sp. UBA4379 | reverse complement strand
TGTCCGTGGTGGACGAGATGCCCCCGGGCCGCACGCCCGTACTCACCCGCGTGGTGCCGGAGGAAAAGCGGCCCGGCCTCTATGACTTCATCATCCGGGAGGCAGCCGACAGGCACCAGACCTACATCGTGTGCCCCTTGGTGGAGGAAAGCGACTCCCTCGACATTCCCAGCGCCCAGGAGGTATACGCGGAGCTCTGCCGGGGGCCCCTTTCCTCCCTGCGCCTGGGCCTGACCTGGGGCAGCCAGCCCCAGGAGGAAAAGGAGGCCGTCATTTCCGCCTTTTCGGCCGGGAAGCTGGACGTCCTGGTCTCCACCACGGTCATCGAGGTGGG
>DGRV01000006.1:0-7788 GCA_002391225.1 Christensenella sp. UBA4379 | reverse complement strand
ACGGTCATCGAGGTGGGCGTCAACGTCCCCTCCGCCACCGTCATGGTGATCGAAAGCGCGGACCGCTTCGGCCTCTCCCAGCTCCACCAGCTGCGCGGCCGGGTCGGACGCGGGGCCGCAAAGAGCTGGTGCTTCCTCATGGGCGAAAAAAACGACCGCCTGGACGCCCTGTGCCGGACGAACGACGGCTTCGAGATTGCGCGGGAGGACTTAAAGCAGCGCGGCCCCGGCGAGCTGATGGGCACCCAGCAGCACGGCGTCCCGATGCTGCCGGGCCTGAAGGAAGGCTATGACCTGACGCTGATCGAGGAAACCCGGAACGAATGGAAGCTCCTGCAATCCCCCGGCCAGGAAGCCGACCGCGACCAGACCCTCGCCTCCGCCGCCGCCATCTACCTGAAAACCATGGAAACCGTAGCCTTCAACTGATTGAAAAAGCCTCCACCCCCTGTTATAATGTTGAAGGACGGGAAAACAGAAAACCTCGGAGAGGATGTCAAAATGGCCGAATCAGCCCCTCAGAATCATGCACAGGCGTTTCAGAAGATGCTGGCTGACATGCGTCCGTTGTTTTGGGATACGGATCCTGACCAGCTGGATATGAAAAAGAACAGCGCCTATATCATCGCAAGGCTCCTGGACATGGGCGGCATGCCCGGCTATCTGTGGGTACAATATCTCTTTACCAAAGATGAAATCATTCAGGCCGTCATTCAGCGTAAGGACATGCGGCCCGTCGTGCGCAACTTCATGGCCTCGCAATACAACATCCCGGCGGACGCCCTGCTCAAAGCTCCCGCTTGGAGGTAGCCCATGCATTTAGAAACGCTTGATCCTCAGCGAATCGACCTATTGAAAACGCTGACTGATTCCTCCCTGCTTTCTCCTTTTTATCTCGCGGGCGGAACTGCTCTTTCTTTGCAGCTCGGCCTTCGGATTTCGTTTGATTTTGATTTTTTTACAGACAGCAGGTTTTCACCGGATGCTCTTTCCGCGGATCTCAAACAGCTGATAACGGACACGAAGCTGGTATATTCGGACCGGGACACATGCGACTTGCTGATTCAGCAGGTACAGGTCAGTTTCTTCCGTTACCCTTACCCGCTGGTCAGTTCTCCAGTCACCGGTGTCTCTCCATTAACCAGCCTGAAAATGGCCAGTGTGGATGATATTGCGGCCATGAAGCTGGCCGCTATCGGCAGCCGGGGCTCCAGGAAGGATTTTTACGATCTCTATCAGATCTATCATACTGTACCCGGTTATCAATCAGAACGGCTGATTTCCGCCGTCCGTCATAAATTCGGGCAGGATTTCGATATGACCTATATGGTGATGGCTTTAAACTATTTTGAAAGCCCAGAATCTGAAACGCTGCCCAGGCTCTTTGTTCCCGCAGACTGGGAAGAGATCAAACAATTTTTCATCAAAGAACAGAAAACACTGTTCTCCTTGATTCAGAGCGGCTTTTCCGTCCCGTAAATTCCTTTCCAAAACGCAGTTTCCAAAAAATGAAAATATCCCGCGGAAGCCCAGGGCTTTCGCGGGATGATTCATTTTGTTACCAGACAAGCTCTCTGCCAAAGCGTTTCTTGTACTCTTCCTTGGTCAGGACTTCGGTGCTGACGCTGAGGGTTTTCGCGAACTCCTGCGCCTTTTCCAGGCTCGGGGCCGGAGCGTAAACGGAACCGTCCTGGCGGACGACCCAGTATCTGCCGTCTCCCTCTGCCACGATCACACCGCCGCCGGCTTTTTCCAGGTTGTCCAGCGTGATTTCATCCATCTGATCTTTCCGCATATTTTCCATACTGATAACTTCCTTTTTTCAGTCCGGCGATTCTGCCGTGAATTCGCAGCCCTTGCGCTGCGTTCATTGGTTGATACGCAGGGCTGGGCCCGGATGGCAGCGCCGCGGAAAATTTGTTTGGAAAAAACTTACCCAATGTTGTAGCCGGTGATCTGGGGCAGCCACAGGCTGATCTGCGGGATAAAGGTGATCAGCAGCAGGGCGACCAGCATGCACAGATAGAAGGGCAGGGTCGCTTTGACGACCTTTTCCATCGGGCGCTTGGCCACGGCGGAGCCGATGAACAGCACCGCGCCGACCGGCGGCGTCAGCAGGCCGATACCGCAGTTGAGCACCACCATGATGCCGAACTGAATCGGGTTGATGCCGACCGACATGGCCACCGGCAGCAGGATGGGGGTAGCGATCAGGATGATCGGCGCCATGTCCATGATCATGCCCAGCACCAGCAGAATCACGTTCAGCAGCAGGGCGATCACGACGGGGCTCGACGAGATCGAAGTGATCAGGTTGGCCGCCTTGGCGGGCACGTGCAGCAGCGTCAGGCAGTTGCCGAAGGCCGCGGAGAAGGCGATCAGGATCAGCACGATGGACAGGGTCTCCACGCAGCCCTCCAGGGACTTCCACACGCCCTTCCAGTTGAGGCCCTTATAGATAAAGACCGATACGAACAGCGAGTAGATGACCGCGATGGCGGCGGATTCCGTGGCCGTAAAGACGCCGCCGACCACGCCGACCACCACGATCAGCACGGCCAGCAGGGCCCAGATGCTCTTGCCCAGCTGCTTGACAAAGTTTTTGATCGAGAATTTGTCTCCCTTGGGGTAGTTCCGCTTGACGGAGATGATATAGGAACCGACCATCAGGGAAATCGCCAGGATGGCGCCGGGCACATAGCCGGCCATGAACAGGGCGCCGACCGAGATACCGCCGGCCGTGGTCGCGTAGATGACCATGTTGTGGCTCGGCGGGACCAGCAGGCCCTCGCAGGAAGAGGTGATGGTGACGGCGGTCGAAAAGTCCGCGTCATAGCCCTCGTCCACCATCATGGGGATCAGGATGGAGCCCAGGGAAGCGGTATCGGCGGAGGCGGAGCCGGAAATGCCGCCGAAGAAGTAGGAGGCCACGATGTTGACCATCGCCAGGCCGCCGCGCATCCAGCCCACCAGGGAGTTGGCCAGGGCGATCAGCTTGTCCGAGATACCGCCTGTCCCCATCAGCACGCCCATCGTTATGAAGAAGGGAACGGCCATCAAAGAGAAGGACCACACGCCCTTAACCATCTGCTGGGAGATGGTCTGCAGCGGCTGACCCATGGACATCATGCAGAACAGGGTGGACAGGCCCACCGCGTAGGCGATGGGGAAACGAAGCAGGATCATGATCAGGAAAGAGCCCAGCAGAATGAGGGTTGATAAGGTTTCTGGCGTCATTGCTTATTTCCCTCCTCCGCTGTTTTTTTCGCCGGCAGCCAGAAGGCTTCCAGGTGCTGGAAGATCTGCTCCAGCTCAAAAATGATCATGCTCACGCCGGCTACCGGCACCGGCAGGTACTGCCAGAACTTGCTCAGGCCGGGAATCGAAGCATACTTGCCCCGGATGCTTAAGGGCGAATTGCAGAAACGGATGCCGTACACCACCAGGTAAACGCCCAGGACCAGCACGGCAATGTCCGCCAGTAGGTCCAGGGCTTTCACGACCTTGTCCGGGAGGTAGCGGTCAAAGGCGGTCATCCGGATGTGGGCCGCCCGGCGGATGGCCAGGCTGGCGGACAGCACCGTCATGTAGACCATCAGCGTCAGGACGACTTCCTCGCTCCAGTGCGGGTCGGTGATAAAGGGGATGTAGCGTCCGGCCACAGACCAGCAGGTGATCAGGATGTCCCCGATCAGCAGGATCTTGCACACGAACATCAGGATTTTATAGGTCCAGTCGTAAAGAGGCTTAATCTTTTCCAGCGACCGGAAAATCTGCGGTACTTTCGCTTCCGTCAAGTCAAGCGCTCCTTTCTCTTCATAAATAAAGAGGGATGTGGGGTTTTCCCACATCCCCCGGAAAGATATCTGGCAGAAAATTACTTCATGCCCAGGATCTGCTGATAGGCAGCGTCTTCGCCGTTGATGTTGGCGGTGACGACGTCCTTGACCGCTTCGATCCAGGGAGCCTTGTCCGGCACTTCGATGATGGTGACGCCTTCAGCCTTCAGGGCTTCCAGGGTCTCCGCTTCCTTGGCTTCGCTGACCTCACGGCAAACCTGAGAAGCGTAATCAGCAGCTTCCTGCACCCAGGCCTGCTGTTCGGAGGACAGCTTGTTCCAGGCGGTGTCGGTGATGATCAGCTGCACGGCGCCCAGGGTGTGGCCGTCCATCATGAAGTAGGGAGCCACTTCCTGGAAGGCGTTGGACTTATAGTTAGCGGTGGGCTGTTCGGCAGCGTCCACCACGCCGGTCTGCAGCGCGCTGTAGAGCTCGGTGAAGGGAACGGTGGTGGCGGAGGCGCCCAGGCCGGAAACCAGACCGGTCATGACCGGGTCAGAGGAAACGCGGATCTTCAGGCCCTTGAGGGAGTTGATGTCGGTGACGGGGTTCTTGAAGAAGAAATGACGGAAGCCTTCTTCGCCGTAGCACAGGCCGCGCAGCGGCAGGCCGATGGCCTGGGGCTCGTTGAGGAATTCCTTGGCCAGGTCGCTGGTGGCGAAATTCCAGAAGTGCTCGCGGTTTTCAAACACATAGGGCAGGGAGAGCAGGGTGGCCTTGGTGCAGCCATACTGGCTCAGCGCGAAAGCGGAGATACGGCTGATGTCGGTCACGGTGCCGTAGCCCAGCAGGTTGTCCAGGATCTGGTCTTCAGAGCCCAGCACGCCGCTGGCCTGGATGTCGATCAGCACGGTGCCGCCGGAGAGCTCTTCCACCTTGGACTTGAAGGCCTTGGCCATTTCACCAACGATGGTGCCTTCCACGGGGTTGACTTCCGCGTAGGTCAGGGTGACGGTGTCCGCCATCGCAGCGGAGCAGCCGACGAGCAGGGAAAGGGCCAGAAACAAACCGATCAGTTTCTTCATAAATACTTTCCTCCTGAATTTTTTACGGCAGGGCCGTTTTTCTGGATATTATCACAATTTGGCCAAAAAGTCTATAAGAAAATCAAAAAACCACCCATCGCCGCAGGAACGCAGAGACCCTCAGGCTTTCGGCGCGCCGGCAGAAACCTGTCCCCCGCCCATTGCGTGAACCGCCCGATTGTTGTATACTGTCTGAAAACGCAAAGGAGGAGACGGGATGGGAAGCCGTCAGTCGATTGTCGTTCCGGTCCGGCTGGATGAAAAAACCTTCCGGCGCTTCGCGCGGTTTGATATGCTGCGGCTGAGAAAGCGCTGGGTAAAACCTGCGCTGTTCGCGCTGATCCTCTGCGCGTTCGCCTTCGTCGCCCTGTTCAGCCGAAGGCCCCAGTCGGGCATGATCGCCGCGGTCCTGCTGGCTGTGGGCCTGGGCCTGCCGATCGTGTACGTGGGGATGTTCCTCTCCCAGGTCAACCTCCAGGCGGAAAAATGGAAGCTGGGCAAGGGACGGCCGGTATACACCGTCACCCTGCGCAGCCGGGATTTCACCGTCGTCAGCGATCAGAAAGCCGGAGAGGCGGTGACGGTGCCCTGGGCCGAGGCGGCGCAGGCCTTCCGGATGCGGGGCTGCATCTACCTCTACGCCAGCCCGGCCAAGGCCTATCTTTTGCCCGACGGCCAGGCGGACGCCCCGGACATCGAAGTCTGGAACATGATCGTCTCCCATCTCGGGGCGGACAAATGCAGGCAGAGCCCGCTGCTTAAAATGAAGGACAAGATTTCCTGACAGGAAAACTAAGTATGAGTACGACAAATGAAGGAGGAAACACCATGGAAGGCCTTTTCAAAGCGCACGAAGATACCGTCGTCAAGGACCTGGGCGGCGGCACGACCCGCAGAATCCTGGCGTGGAACGACCAGCTGATGTCCGTAGAGGTCGCCTTTGAAACCGGCGCGGTCGGCGCGGACCACACCCACCCCCACACCCAGCTGAGCTACGTGCTGGCCGGACGGTTCCGCTATACCGTGTCCGGAAAAAGCGTGGAAATGAAGCCCGGCGATTCCATCGTCGTCCCCGGCAACGCCGTACACGGAACGGTCTGCCTGGAAGCGGGAACCCTGCTGGACGTGTTCACCCCGGCTAGGGAAGATTTCCTGAAATAGTAAAAAAGAAAACATCTCATTTTCTTCCATCCTAAACATATATGACAGCTATATTCGATATTTCGAAGTCTAATAAATCAGTGCGATAATCAAATAGGAAACTGGGAAATCTCAATCATTAAAATGTATGAAGTAAATGAGGTATATAATTCGTGAAAAATAAAATGATTGTTCTGATTATACTCATTTTGTCTTTGTTCATTATTGGTATGCTCACTGCAGTTGCTGATGCAACTAATCCAACTGTAGCATTTACTGCTGCTGAATCAATTGTTCCATTTGCCAAACTAAACACATGGAGATTATCTCCTCAGCAAATCGCTGATATCACAAATGGAGAGATTAAGCGCAACCTTCTCGGTGACAGAGAAAAGTATATTCCCGTCACAATTGATATTGAAGGCCTTGGTAACAACTTGTTGATTAGTTATCACTTTAAAAATGATAAATTGAATACGGTTGAAATGATCTTGGAAGATACTCCAAGTTCAGACCCAAATCAGAACCTTAACCAAACAGCAATCGGAACTGCTCTTATAAAGTATTACAATTCCTTTAAACTCATGGATAAGGATCCAGATAGTTCTGTGTATACCTTCAAAGACAAATCCAATTACATTGTGGTTTCTTCATATACTTCCGTTTCATTCGGATATATTCGGAATAAAGATCATATTTCTCTTGGCATGAAATTTTACGCACCCGTTATTATAGATCTGGAGTTATTAAAACAAGCAAAAGGATATCAAGGCTGGGCTATTTCAGATAAAGATTCTCAATATCTCTTGATGAATCCTTATATGTTTGAACATGAACTTACAAGAAAAAGGGAGCCGTTTACTTACTCATGGTTTGTACCAATGTTTCAAGTGCAAAACACAACAAAAAGTTCTCGTCTTCCACAATTTGGTATTTATTTTTATTATCGTGGAGTAAAAGAATTAGGTGCATGTAAATCCATACAATTTTCCATTGATGGAACAGTATATCGCTTATCTTCTATACAAAGCACATCTTCAACCAAAACACAATTAGGTGAATATTCATCGGAGTATTTACTTTTGATAGGTCCAAATAATATGAAATGTTTAGAAGAGATGATCAAAACAAAAAAATCAATCAACTTTATCTTAGAAGGCAAAAAAAACACGCTTATATTTACTCTTCCAAATCAATCCAAACTAGAAATCATCAATGCTTATCAACTGTTTAAGAAATTGGGTGGTATGAACGATATTTTTATGGACTTCATGTTCTATCGTGATGGTTCAATGTCAATCCTGTAATATGTTGTTTCATTTCTCCACCAATGAATTCTTGAAGCGCTGGATACTGCAGCAGGTGTGAGAGACAAGAAATGAAAGCACAGGCATACGCATAGGATGTGAGGTCCTGGGAAACAGCATAGTATACAATTTACGCCGAACAAAAGACCAGCAGGCTCTGGTTGGAAGCCGGTAGGCTTTCATTACGTAGTACATATCATAACCATCGGCTAAGCCGGTGGTATGCACCATGCCTTAAAGGCATATAACCGACAATCGTATAAATAGCACACCGAAAGATTTAGCAACCGCAACTTCTTTTCAGGCCACAACTAAAGTGGCCTTTTATCTTGCCTTACTTCTTTATATAGTAACATATAGATATGAAAAAACACTCGCCATTCGACGAGTGTTATTGGAATCCGGCGACGATCTACTCTCCCGGGCCGTCTCCAGCCAAGTACCATCGACGCTGAAGGGCTTAACTTCTGTGTTCGG
>DGRV01000079.1:12722-29249 GCA_002391225.1 Christensenella sp. UBA4379 | reverse complement strand
AACTACGACTATATAATACGAGGTGAAAAAGGCAGGTGAGCGGGGTTGGAGCCGGACCGGGAGCTGATGGAACGGGTCAGAGAAGGGGATATGGAAGCGCTGGAGCAGCTGATCATGCGCTGGCGCAGCCGCGCCGAGGCTTACGCCGCAGGGATCCTCCGCGATGCTCATCTGGCAGAGGACTGTGTTCAGGAGGCCTTTGCCAGGCTCTATGCCGCGAGGAAGGAATATAACCCCCAATACGCCTTCAGCACCTACCTGTATGTGATCCTCCGGAGGATCTGCATTTCGGAACTCAGGCGGCTCCGGCGTTCGCCAAAGCTGATAAAAACGGAAGAGCTTTCGGAATGGCCGGTGGATTCGGCGGAAGCGGAATACCTGACCCGCTGGGAACGGGGAAGCCGCCTGATGCAGGTGGCTGCTTTGAGTAAACCGGATCGCCGTCTGCTGCTGGGGCAGGCGCTTTCGGGAAAAACCGCGAAGGAGCTCGCGCAGGAAATGTGTATGACCCCGGGTCAGGTCCGCATCCGCCTGCACAGGATCCGCAGACGGTTAAGGAAAGGAGAGGAATCCTGATGAAAGAACCATATATCCAGGCAGTGCTGGACCGGGGCAGGGAGCTGAATTTGCTGGACCAGGCGGCGCGTACGCTGCCCGGGCGGCAGTCTCCCGGAAAATGGATCGTTGCGGCGGCCCTGGGCCTTTTCAGCGTATTTTTCCCTGCCGTCAGCGCGGCGCAGGCTGTTCTGTGCATGTGAGCGTTTTCTCTCCCTGTATGATCAGAACAATACTTGAAAAAACGCGCAGGATGGAATATAATGGGCGAAGTCTACCGGAAGGAGGGTTTCGGGATGGAGGATGAAATCCGGCTGGGCGACGTCGTCCGCACCAAAAAGCCGCATCCCTGCGGCGGGGATACCTGGACGGTGACCCGCACCGGGGCGGACATCAAGCTCAAGTGCCGCACCTGCGGCCGCGTCGTGATGCTGGACCGCGTGGTGTTCCTAAAGCGCCGCAAGGCCACTCTGGAGCGCGGGCCGGTGCCCAATATCATCCCGGACGAGCCTGTCCATGGATCAGAACAGTCAGGAGGAACAGTCATCCATGAGTGAAAATAACCAACTGCCCCAGGACGAACAGAAAAAAGCGCAGGCGGAGGAAGCGGCCGGCCAAAGCGGCTTTATGGCTTTCTGGAACCGCCCGATCAAAGTGCCGGAGGGAAAGAAACAGCGTACCATGGGACAGGAAATTTTAAGCTGGATCTACACCATCGCCACCGCCCTGGCCATCGTCCTGGTGGTAAGGACCTTTGTCTTTGAGCTGTACAAAGTGGACGGGGCCAGCATGAGCAATACCCTGGTCGACGGCGAGCGCATGTTCTGCACCAAGTTCGACTATCTGACGAACGGCCCCCAGCGCGGGGACGTCGTGATCTGCCACTTCCCCAATCGCGGCCGCACCGCCTTTGTCAAGCGTCTAGTGGCCATGCCCGGCGATACGGTGGAGATTAAAAACCGCCAGCTCTATGTGAACGACGAATTGGTGCCCGATCCGCCCAAGATGTACCTGATGCCCAACTCCGATTATCCGAAGCGCACCCTTCAGGAGAACGAGTATTTCGTCGTCGGGGACAACCGGGGCAACTCCCACGACAGCCGCGCGGGTGACGTCGGCCCGCTGACCCGCGACCAGATTGTGGCCCACGTGCGGACCGTCATCTTCCCGTTCGGCAGCTTTAGGACCGTCGAATAAGTCATGATCCGGCAGAAAATTTTTGTCCTACAAAAATAATGCTGGTCAAATTGGAAAAAATAGGTTATAATAACAACAGGCACTATTGGAAAGGGGGTTTTACCCATGATACAGATTATCCACGGCAAAAAAGGATCAGGCAAAACCAAGAAGATTCTGAATCTGGCTATCGAAACCGTGAAGAAAGCGACAGGCGACACCGTTTTTGTGGACGACGACACCCGTTACATGTACGACCTGCCCCACGAAATCCGCTTTGTCAACGCCGGCGAATACGGCGTGGACAGCCCGGAAATGTTCCTCGGCTTCCTTTGCGGGATGCTGACGCAGAACTTCGACATCAGCACCATCTTTGTGGACGCCTTTATGAAGCTGGTCCGCGTGCCCGCGGAACAGACGGAAACGTTCTTCACCCGTCTGAACGCCATCAGCGAGGCGCACCACGTGAACTTCATCCTTTCCGCCAGTGTGGATGACGCCGTGGCACCCGAATTCATGAAACAGTATTTCCTCGACTGATCGAACGTTGACTACATACAGAACACCGCCGTTTTTCGGTGGTGTTTTTTCATATCTGCTAAAAACTTTTCTTGACAGAATTGGGCGGATGCTGTACGGTTTTGGTGACAAAAAAGGAGGGAACCGTCATGATGGATTTCAGGGACATGCCCTATGCCCGCCCGGATATGGATGCGGTCAGGAAGGATTATGAGCGCGCGATCGAAGCGCTTCAAAGCGCGGGCTCCTATCAGGAGGCCCGGACGGCTTTTTTTGCCCTGCAGGACAGGGAAAACGAACTGGGCACCCTGCGCTCGCTGTGCTCGGTGAGAAACACCATTGACACGACCGACGCTTTTTACGAAGCGGAGATGAAGTGGCTGCGCGAGCAGGGGGCCGCGCTGATCCCGCTGAGGAAGAAGTACAGAGAGACCCTGGCCTCCTGCCGCTTTCGGGCGGACTTTGAAAAGGAATTCGGGGCCCAGATGACGCGCCTGATCGACGCTTCCTTAAAAACCTCGGACGAGCGGATCATCGAGGAAACCATCCGGGAGGGGGAGGTCTGCCAGCGCTATCAAAAGGACAGCGCGATGGCTGTCACGGACTTCCGCGGCGAAAAGCGCAACTTCTACGGCCTGCTTAAATCCATGGAGAGCACGGACCGGGCGGAGCGGAAGGAAGCCTTCCTGGCCTGGGCGGGCCTGTACGAAAGCATCAGCCCGCAGCTGGACGCCCAGTATGACGAGCTGATCCGCCTGAGGGTCCGCATGGCGGAAAAGCTGGGTTTTGACAGCTATACGGACCTGGCCTACCTGGAGCGGCGGCGTTTTGACTATACGAAGGAGGACGCGGCCCGATTCCGTGCCCAGATCCGGGACGTCATCACCCCGGCCGTGGCCGAGATCCGGGAAAAGCAGCGCCTCCGCTTGGGGGTTGACCGCCTGCGCTATTACGACGAAGCCCTCCTCTTCCCGGAAGGGAATGCCGACCCCATCGGCTCTTCCGAGGAGCTGGTAGCAAAGGCCCAGCGCATGTACCGGGAGATGAGCTCGGAAACCGGGGAGTTTTTCGACTTCATGGTCCGCTATCACCTCTTTGACCTGGAGAGCCGGCCCGGCAAGCGTCTGGGCGGGTATATGACGCGGTTCCAGGGCTACCAGGCCCCCTTCATCTTCAGCAACTTCAACGGCACCAGCGCGGATGTGGACGTGCTGACCCACGAGGCCGGCCACGCCTTCCAGGGCTATCTGGCCATGCGCTCCATCCCTGTGACGATGCTCAGCGGTTCCACCTCGGAGATCAACGAGATCCATTCCATGAGCATGGAGCATTTCGCCTATCCCTGGATGGAGAGCTTCTTTGGGGAGAACAGCGAAAAATACATCACCGCCCACCTGATCGGGGCCCTGTCCGTGATCCCCTACATGGCCTGCGTGGACGAGTTCCAGCACCGCGTCTACGAGCGGCCGGAGATGACCGCCCTGGAGCGCCGCCATGTCTGGCGGGAGATCGAACAGATCTACATGCCCTGGCGGGACTATGACGGAGAACCCTTCCTGTCCGAGGGCGGGTTCTGGATGCAGAAGCAGCACATTTTCCTCTATCCGTTTTACTATATCGACTACGCTTTGGCCCAGATGTGCGCCTTCCAGTATTACGGCCGCATGAAGGAGGACCGCGCTTCCGCCTGGCGGGACTACCTGCGCCTCTGCCGCGCGGGCGGGACGAAGGGGTATTTCGAGCTCCTTTCGGAAGGCGGTCTGCTCAATCCCTTCCGGGACGGCACGGTGGAAAAGAGCGTGCGCCACGTGATCGAGGAAATCCGGCAGCGGTATTGAGAAACAGAAGGCATCGTAAGGAGGAAAAACGCATGGACGAACTGATCAAAAGCAATCCCTTCCGTCTGGGCTTCGGCCTGATGCGTCTGCCCAAGCTTTCGGACGGGAGCATCGACATTCCCCAGGTGTGCGAGATGGCGGACCGTTTTCTGGCCGCCGGCGGCACGTATTTTGACACGGCCTATGTGTACGACAAGGGCGCCAGCGAGGCGGCGTTCCGTGCCGCCGTGGCGGACCGCTATCCCCGTCAGGCCTATACCATCGCCACCAAGCTCCATGCCGGGGCCAGCGGCGTCGGCGGGGAGCAGGACGCCAAGCAGGAATTTTTCACCAGCCTGGAGCGCACCGGGGCGGGGTACATCGATTATTACCTCCTGCACGCCATCCAGCGCTCCAACGTGGCGCTCTACGATCAATACGGCCTGTGGGACTTTGTGAAGGAGCAGAAGGCCAAAGGCCTGATCCGTCACTGGGGCTTTTCCTTCCACGCCGATCCGGAGCTGCTGCGCGAGCTGCTGGACAAGCACCCGGACGCGGAATTCGTCCAGCTGCAGATCAACTACGCCGACTGGGAGAATCCGGGCGTGGCGTCCCGCGTCAACTGGGAAATCTGCAGGGAGCGCGGGAAGCCCGTCGTCATCATGGAGCCGGTCAAGGGCGGCGTGCTGGCCAACCCGATCCGGGAGGTCAAAGACATCTTTGAGAAGGAAGACAGCAGCCGCTCCTGCGCCAGCTGGGCCCTGCGCTACGCCGCCAGCCTGGACAACATTCTGGCCGTGCTCAGCGGCATGAGCGACCTGAGCCAGATGGAGGACAACCTGCGCTCCATCCGGGACCTGCCGATGAGCGCCCGGGAACTGGAGGTTATCCGCCTGGCCCAGGCGGCCCTGAACGCCGACCGCTCCATTCCCTGCACCGCCTGCCATTACTGCACGGACGGCTGCCCGATGAACATCCCCATCCCCGAGATCTTCAACGTGATCAACCGCCGCAAGGGCAGCCCGGAATTCCGTACCCTCCGGGAGTACGGCATCGTCACCCAGGACAAGGGCAAGGCCAGCGACTGTATCGCCTGCGGCCAGTGCGAGGGCATCTGCCCCCAGCACCTGCCCATCATCTCCCTGCTGGAAGATTGCAGGGCCCAGCTGGAAAAATGACCGCTCAGGAGCGGAGGGAGCAGCGGATGGAAGAAACTCTGAAAAGGCTGCCGTTCTGGGAACACCTGGAGGAAAAGGAACGGCGGCTGCTGGAGAGGGAAGCGCAGGTGAAGCGCTTCCCCGCGGGCAGTCAACTGTTTGGAACGGCGGACGCCTGTCTGGGCATGGTGCACGTCCTTGACGGTGAGCTTCGGGCGTACATTCTTTCCCGGGAGGGGAGGGAAATTACCCTGTTCCGCCTGCGGGACGGGGACACCGGCGTCCTTTCGGCCTCCTGCGCCCTTTCCCAGATCCGCTTTGAAACCCATCTGGCGGCGGTCCGGGAAACGGAGATCCTCCTGATCCCCTCCAGGGCCGTCGCTGCGCTGACGGAGGAAAACGTCCACGTGCGCTGCTTTGCCTACGAGCTGGCCGCCAACCGCTTTTCCGACGTGACCGCCGTGCTGCAGGAAATCATCTTCGCCCCTTTCGACCAGCGCCTGGCTTCCTTCCTCCTTAAGGAAGCGGAGGTCTCCCCGGACGGGCAGATCCGCATGACGCAGGGGGAAATGGCGGCCCGGGTCAACTCCGCCCGGGAGGTCGTGGCCCGGATGCTCAAGCGCTTCGACGAGGAAGGGCTGATCGAGTACGGCCGCGGCCGGATCGTCCTGCGCGACCGGGAAAGGCTGGAGAAGCTTTCGGAGCATTGAAAAAGGATCTCATAAATCGAACAGGCGGCTTTTGCTGCCTGTTTTTTGTGACCCGGTCACGGAATCAACAGCTCCGATTTGGTTATAATATGTCCATCATATACAAAGGAGGGCTTTCCGTGTTTAAGAAATTGATTGCTTTCTGTCTGGCTGCCATGCTGCTGTGCTCCGTGGCCTACGCGAGCGAACTGTCCCTGGGGGAGGTCAACAACTATCTGAATACCTCCGCCAAGCTGGGGGAGGGCAGCAAGGCCAACCCGGTCGCGGTGATCCCGTTCGACCACATCGACGGACCGAAGGATGAAGACTTGTTCTACGCCTTCGTTCCCTTCAAGTACGTGGCGCGCAGCTACGTCAAGTACCAGGTGACCTTCATTTCCTGCACCTGCCGCTCGGCGGACCTGAACCTCTGGACCACCGCGTACGTGGAGCTGACCCTGCCTTCCAGCGGCAAGATCGAGGATTCTGCCGTGCGCACCCTGTCCTTTGACCAGGATTCCACCGGCCATTATATGGGCGGCTTCTGGGGCGACAGCAACCCGCCGCCCACCGCGCCGACCCGTACCTATGATGTGTTCAAGGAAGAATGGATCCCCTTCTACACCGGCAAGACCTGTGGCCAGATCATGCCCCTGGGCACGATCGACGACATCGACGCGGCTGACTTTGCCGCCGGCGAAGGCCGCGAAGCCCTGACCGTCGATGCTTGGACCGGCGCCACCGTGTCCGCCAACAATGTGCTCCGTATGCTGCAGGCCATGTTCCGCTATCACGCGATGGATTCCTTCTTCGACGGCGATGAAAAGGCCGCTGCCCTCCGCGAGGTGTTCGAGGACAAGCGCCAGGCTGCCGAAGCCACCGCCGCCGCCGCGGCCAGCGCGGAAGAAGCCGCCCTGCCCGACCCAGTGGACACCACGAAGACCTACAAGGCCAACAAGGACGACACCGTGGAAACCCCTTGCGAGGAAGGCAATTTCGGCCCGACCTGCTCGGCAATCAACAACACCAACCTGCGCCAGTACCTGGGCCGCACGGACGTCATGTACATCGACCTGCGCGATTACTCCGATTACGCCAAGAAACATCTGCGCAACTTCGAGTGCATCCCGTACTTCGCCCTGATCTTCAACGCCAACGCCCACACCGACGCTTCCCTGCCCCAGCTCTACGGCGGAACGCCCACCGATCCGGTGCCGGTCTATCAGGAGTCTGACGAGATCCTGGCGGCCCTGTTCCCCCAGAATAAGACCATCTTCCTCATGTGCCAGAGCGGCGGCCGCGTCAGCCAACTGATGAACCTGCTCAAGGCCCGCGGCTGGGATATGAGCAAGGTGTACAACGTGGGCGGCATGGCCCAGTATGCCAGCGCTGAATACCGCGACATCGTGACCGACACCGCTGAAATCACCGTCACAGCGACCTACAGCTTCGAGGGGCTGACGAGGATTGCGCCCTGAAAAAAGGTAGAAGGTAGGAGGTAGGAGGTAGGAAGTAGGAGGTTTTTGTCAGAGTGAAGAGTGGAGAGTTGAGATTTGAATTTGTCTCCTCCATTTTCACGGAATAATCATATTAAAAACTGCCCGGCGGGGGTCAGCCTGCCGGGCAGCGTTTGTTTTTGGTAAGAGCTTTTTGGAGTTTGGTGTTTTTGGAATTTATTGCGCGGCTTCCTGGGTGCTGGTCAGGTCCAGGATCGGGAGGGTGGAGGCGCCTTCTCCGCTCATGAAGGTGGGGAGCTTGCCGTCCCAGCGGCCGGCCTGCTGCCAGCGGATCAGGGTATCCGTCAGGGAAGCGGCGATCTTCTGGTTGGCTTCCGCCTCGGCCTCGGCCTGCACGCGGGTGGCGTAGGCGGCGGCGTCCGCTTCAATCTTCTTGACGGCGGCCTGGGCTTCGGCGGTGATGCGCTGGCGCTCGGCCTGCTGCTGGGTTTCCATGGTCTTCTGCTCCTGTTCGATTTCCGCCTGGAGCTTTTTCTGGGCGGCGACCTGCTTCTGCTCTACGGCGTCGGTGAAGCTGTCGGTAAAGTCGATGTTTTCAATGCTCACGGAGATGATGTTGATGCCGTAGCGCTCCATCTCGGAGGCCAGCTGCTCCCGGATCGTCTTGGACAGGGTTTCCCGGGCGGCCACCAGGTTTTCCGCCGTGTATTTGGAGAAAACGGCCTTGGTGTTTTCCAGCAGCCGCGGCATCACCAGGGTGCTGAAGTAGGAAGTGCCCACTTCCCGGTACAGGTTCATGGCCGTGGATTTGTTGATGGAGAAGTTGATGGACCCGTCGATGTCCACCTGCTGAATGTCGCTGGAGAAGGACTGAGTCTTAAAGGATGTTTTCTGCTCGCGGTTGTCCATCAGCACGACGTTCTGGAAGGGGGACTTGACATGGAAGCCCGCGTCCAGGGTGTGGCTCTCCACCCGTCCGAAGGTGGTGACGATGCCGGTATAGCCGGTGGGCACCTGGGCGGTGCAGGTCATGTAGAGCAGGACGCACAGGACCACGGCCGCGATCACGATGATCAGGGTTTTATTGAGTTTCATGGAAGCAACCTCCCTTTGGTTTCGTCTGTATCGGTGAAACGGTGCGACAGTTCCCGCTATGGGATCGCGCGCCCCCTGGGGAACGAGTACAGTATAGCGAAAACCCGGCGTTTTCGCAAGTGTCCGGTCGGTCGGGACAGAGCTCTGACTTGCAAAGGACCTGCCGGAAAGCGGAAAAACGCCCATATTTTGGCCAAAATCGATCGTTTGTTAATATAAAGTTACAAAATTATTACAATAATATTAAATATAGAGACAGCCGAGAAATAAATATATATTATGGTAATAAGAAGAAATTAAATACACATATTTTATATATAAATATTAAATAAATGTTAAATATTCACAGATCGGGCAGGCGGCAAAGCCGGTTTTACCGGACGCTTTCGTTTTCGGCGCGGGCCGTCTGATTGAAAGGGGAAAGCGGCAGAATCACCGTTGCGGAGAGGCGGGGGAAATGCTATACTCCATATAGAAATCAACGGGCCGGAAAACGCGGGCACCGCTCCGGCGGCAGGAGGACGGCATGAAACGATGGATCTGTGCGCTTTTGACAGTGGGACTGCTTCTTTTGCTGCTGCCGGCCGGCGCGGAACAGAAGGAGCGGGAAGTGGGGCAGTTTGATTTTCAGTCGAAAACTGTCCTGCTGAACAGCGGATATTCCATGCCCATCCTGGGCCTGGGCACCTATGCGCTGGACCATGATACCTGCGTTCAGTCTGTCAAGGCCCTCCTGGCCGGAGGCGGCAGGCTGATCGACACGGCCTACATGTACGGCAACGAAGAGGCGGTGGGCGAAGGCGTCCGGCAGGCGATGGCGGAATACGGCATCCCCCGGGAGGAAATCTTCGTGATCACCAAGATCTATCCGAACCAGTTCGGCCATCCGGAAGCGGCCATTGACATGGCGCTGGAAAAGCTCAACCTGGGGTATATCGACATGATGCTCCTCCACCATCCCGGGGCGGGGGACGTCCAGGCCTACCGGGCGATGGAAGCCTATGCGGCGCAGGGGAAGATCCGCTCCCTGGGCCTGTCCAACTGGTATGTGGAGGAGCTGACCGAATTTCTGCCGCAGGTAAAAATCTGCCCGGCCCTGGTCCAGAACGAGATTCACCCGTACTATCAGGAGCAGGATGTGGTTCCCTTTATCCAGAGCCAGGGGATCGTCGTCCAGTGCTGGTATCCCCTGGGCGGCAGAGGGTATACCGCCGAGCTTCTGAACAACGAGGTGATCCGGCGGATCGCGGAGCGCCACGGGGTTTCCTCCGCCCAGGTCATCCTGTGCTGGGATCTGCAGCGGGGGATCGTGGTGATCCCGGGGTCCTCCAATCCGGAGCACATCCGGGAGAACCTCGATCTGTTCGGTTTTCACCTGACGGACGAGGAGATGGAAGAAATCCGAAGCTTGGACCGGAACGAGAAGCACGACTGGTACTAAAGCCTATTCAAGCGCCTTAAAACAGAATGAGAGAATTGATAGAATATCTCTCAAAATAAGAAACTTTGCTTGAATTTTCTATTGATATCGGGAGGCCGGGAAACTATAATAGAACTACTGGTTGCGCGCAATCAGACAGCGCGCAACCGATGGAAGGGCTCAGGAACATGAAGGAGGAAGAGACCATGGAAGCGATCAACAAAGTATGTGAATTTTTGACGGAAGCGGGAACGTATTATCTGGCCACCATGGAGGGCGATCAGCCGCGGGTCCGTCCCTTCGGGACCGTCCTTGTGTGCGGCGGAAAGCTGTATATCCAGACCGGCAAGGTAAAGGCCGTTTCCAAGCAGCTGGCCGAAAACCCCAAGGCGGAAATCTGCGCCTTCAAGGACGGAAAATGGCTGCGCGTGGCGGGCGAGCTGGTCAACGACGACAACCGGGACGTGAAGGTGGCCATGCTGGAAAAGATGCCCAGCCTCAAGGCCATGTACAGCCCCGACGACGGGAACATGCAGATGCTGTATTTTAAAAACGCCCAGGCTACCTTCTCTTCCTTTACCGAAGCGCCGGAGACGGTCTGCTTCTGAGGAATGAGAGATCAGCTTTGATAACGCGAGGGCCGGAAAGGCCTGACAATACATGGGAGGAACATGAACATGATCACCAAGGAAATGACCATCGGAGAAGTGCTTTTGATCGACCGGGACACCGCCCCGATCATGATGGAATACGGCATGCACTGCATGGGCTGCCCCTTCAGCCAAAGGGAAAGCCTTGAAATGGGCTGCGCCGCCCACGGCACGAACGCGGACGAGCTGGTGGACAAGCTGAACGAATTCCTGGCGGCCAAGGGAGAAAACTGACCTCGGGGCGTCCAAAGAACAACGGGAAGACAGGAGAAGCGGACGACGCATGAGCGACAATCGGTATGACTGCATCCGCCTGGAAAACCAGCTTTGCTTCCCCCTGTACGCCTGCGCCAAGGAAGTGGTGCGGCGCTACCGGGAGCCTCTTGAAAAGCTGGGGCTGACCTACACGCAGTATGTGGTGATGATGGTCTTCTGGGAATTCGGCGGCATGACGGAGGGAGAGCTGGGCAAAAGGGTCCACCTCAATTCCGGCACCCTGGCCCCGCTGCTCAAGCGGCTGGAAAAGCAGGGGCTGGTCCGCCGCACCCGGCCCGTGACGAACGAGAGGAAGCTCTTCGTCGAGCTGACGGAAGCGGGGGCGGCGCTGCGGGACGAGGCGGTCCGGGTCCCCGCCGCGATGGAAGGCTGCCTGCACCTGCCCATGGAGGATCTGCTCCAACTGAAAACCATCCTGGACAAGGCGCTGGCCTGCCTGGAGGAGAGATAGTGCTCCCTGCGGGCGGTTTTTAAGAACAAATATTATAACGGAGCTTTCAGCATGATTTACGATTACACCGTTACCACCGGCAAGGGCGAATCCCTGAACCTGGCGGATTACAAGGGCAAGGTCATCATGGTGGTGAACACCGCCACCGGCTGCGGCTTTACGCCCCAGTATGAGCCGATTGAGAAGATGTACCGGGATTATCACGACCAGGGACTGGAGATTCTGGACATTCCCTGCAACCAGTTCGGCGGCCAGGCCCCGGGCACGGACGAGGAAATCCATGAATTCTGCACCATGCACTTTAACACCACCTTCCCCCAGATGAAGAAGGCGGACGTGAACGGGGCCAACGAGCTGCCGCTCTACACGTACCTTAAATCCCAGAAGGGCTTTGAAGGCTTCAGTGAGCATCCCTATAAGGCCCTGCTGGAGAAGATGTTCTCCGAAGCGGATCCCGACTGGGACAAAAAGCCGGACATCAAGTGGAACTTTACCAAGTTTGTGATCGACCGGCAGGGAAACGTCGTCGCCCGGTTCGAGCCGACGGCGGACATGGGCGCGGTGGAAGCCTGCGTCAAGGCGCTTCTGTAATACAGCGCTGATCCAAGGATCAGGAATCAGTTTTTCAGCAGACCCCGGCGGGAAGACCGGACGGGGCCTGCTGTTTTTTTAATACAAAATAAATACAATCGCTCCTTGGAATCCATGACGGATACGGGGGACAAAATGTTGTTTTCATGGGTCAATTATGGTATAATTCAACCAGGAACCGCTGTTTTTAAGAATAGACAGCCGGCTGAACCACTTTCATTATTTTGCAGGAGGAAACCGCAGTGAAAAGAATCATCTCGATGATGCTCTGCCTGATGCTGTGCGCGGCGCTGGTGCCCGCTGTGGCGGAAGGAAATGTTGTTCGCGTAGCCTATGGCTATGACCCCAACACCCTGGATTACGGCATGTCCAACCTGGACACCGCCAACTTCATCCTGACCCACATCGCCGAAACCCTGCTGACCCAGGACGCTTCCGGTGCGTACGTGCCCGGCGTGGCCGAGAGCTTCAAGAAGAGCGAAGACGGCAAGGTCTGGACCTTCACCATCCGTCAGGGCCTGACCTATCAGGACGGCACGACCCCCATCACCGCGGACGACCTGTACTATGCCGCCCAGCGTCTGCTGAACCCGGCCGACCCCAAGGACAACGCCACCTTCAATTTTGTGAACGCGGAAGCCTATTACAACGGCGAGGTTTCCTTTGAGGAAGTCGGCGTCAAGAAGCTGGACGACTACACCATCGAATACACCTTCATCAACCCCACCTATGAAAGCGCCTTTACCAGCACGAGCCTCTATGCTCCCCTGGAGCAGGCCTACGTGGAAGCGGGCGGCGAAATCTACGGCTCCTCCTCCTACCTGCCCCTGGCCAACGGCCCCTACATGGTGCAGGAATGGCTGGACGACGCCAGCGTGACCCTGGTCAAGAACCCGGCCTATCACGACGCCGAAAAGGCCAAGGTGGATGAAATCAGCATCACCCTGAACGCCACCGCCGACGTGACCGTGGACATGATGCTGGCCGGCGAGCTGGACATCGCCTCCATCCAGAACCCCCTGCAGCTGCAGACCCTGGAAGACGCTGGCTTCGTCAAGGGCGAATCCTACTCCTCCACCTATCAGGGCCTGAACCTGCGCGCGGGCGGCCGGAGTGAAGAGACCGGCAAGTTCCTGTCCAACGCCAACTTCCGCCGCGCGATCAACACCGCGCTGGACCGCGAAGCCCTGGCCGCCTCCGTCATGAACGGCTATACGCCCGCCTGGCGTCTGAGCGCCCCCGGCGAACCGGCTTATGAAGCGAACCCCGACTACCGCGGCTGGGATACCACCGCCAACGTCGAGCTGGCCAACCAGTACCTGAACGCGGCTCTGGAAGAGCTGGGCGTCACCAAGGACCAGATCCCCGTGCTCCAGCTGATGTGCTATGAATCCCAGGGCGCCATCGACAGCCTGGCCGCCGTGCAGGATCAGCTGCGCGTGAACCTGGGCCTCGAAACGGAAATTGCTCCCTGCACCATCCAGGTGATGATCTCCAACGCCATGAGCGGCGCTTATGACCTGTGGTGGGGCGGCAACGAAGCCTCCGTGCCGGACGCCTGCGAATCCTATCTGGACGGCTTCCGTTCCAACTCCGGTTCTCCGCTGCGCGGCTACGCCGATCCCGAGTTTGACGCCCTGTTTGAAGCGGCTGTGTCTTCCCCGACCCTGGACGAACGCCTGGCTAATTACGCCAAGCTGGAAGCCTACTTCTGCGATAACGCCATGTGCATCATCCTGGGCTGGGACGCTCATTACCTGGTCACCGCGCCCGGCGCTTCCGGATTCTATCTGAAGGACGGCGGCGACCTCGACGTCAGCGGCTTTACCAAGTAATACTGGTTTTCATCTACTCCATGTACATCTGTGGGCGTCTTTTGTGCCATCTCTGTGTCAGCCGTCCTCACCGGGCTACGCCCACCGTGCGCAATGGCGTTCTAAGTCGCTGTCGCGGCTGATAACGCCTTGCTTACGGGGACTTCTCCCGCCTTCATCGCCCACTGGGCGCGGCGGGATCCGTCCCTTCGGGTACGCTTTCGGACGTCTTCCTTGATCTGACACAAAATCCATCCCACATCTGCACATGTTTTAACTGAAAATCAGTATAAACTGTAAGAACACGAACCCGGCGGGAGCTGTGCCGGACGGACGGCTCCCGCTGTTTTTTTGAAAGAGGACGTTTTCATGGGCCGATATGTGCTGAACAAAGTGCTGATCGCCATCGCTACGGTGTTCGTGCTGGCGACGGCCACCTTTTTTCTCATGAAGCTGATTCCGGGCGACCCGTTCGCCAACCTCAAGACCAAGGCGGCGGTGCAGGAAAAGCAGCGGGAGTATTACGGGCTGGACCGGCCGGTGGCGGAGCAGTATGTCCGCTACATGGGCAACCTGCTCCGGGGCGACCTGGGCTGGAGCCTCAAAAAAGCGGGGCGCAGCGTGGTCGACATCATCCGGGAGGGCTTCCCGGTGTCCGCCAAGCTGGGCCTGACCAGCCTGGTTTTCAGCGTCATGATCGGGCTGCTGTTCGGCATCCTCTGCGCCCAGTACCGAAACCGCTGGCCGGATTATCTCCTGATGCTGGTGGCGGTGCTGGGCATCGCCCTGCCCAGCATGGTCTTAGGGCCGCTGATGCGTTATTTTTTTGGCGTGCGGCTCAAATGGCTGCCCGTGGTGGGCTGGGGTACGCCGGATAAGATGATCATGCCGGCCATCGTCCTGGGCCTGGGCACGGTGGCGGGGGAGACCCGCTCCATGCGCGCCAGCATGCTGGGCGTCATGACCCAGGACTACATTACCACCGCCCGGGCCAAGGGTTTAAGCCCGGTGCAGGTGGTCGCCCGGCATGAGATCAAGAATTCCCTGGTGCCCATCGTCACAGGCCTCGGGATCCGGATTGCCAGCATCATGATGGGGTCCTTCGTGGTGGAAAGCATGTTCCTGATTCCGGGCCTGGGCAGGTATTTTGTGGACTCCATCACCAACCTGGACTATCCGCTGATCATGGGGCTGACCATTTTTTACGGCTCGTTCCTGGTGACCATGAACCTGCTGGTGGACGTGGCCTACGGCCTGCTGGACCCGCGCATCCGCGAAAGCGGCAGGAAGGGGGATTAAGGAATGGAGAAAATGCAGCAGCCCCTGGTATTCCGGGAAGACGATTTTGACCGTCTGCCGCCTCCTTCCCAGGTGGACGAGGCCATCGTCCGCAGACAGACCACCTACTGGAAGGACGTCTGGCGTACCTTCAAAAAGAACCGCACCGCGGTGATCAGCCTGGCCGCCATCGCCCTGCTGATCGCGATGGTGCTGTTCGGCCCGATGATGAATGAGTACGACTACCGGACGAACGATTATTCCGCCCTGAACCAGAGCCCGAACGCGGAGCACTGGTTCGGCACAGACAACATGGGCCGGGACATTTGGACCCGCGTGTGGGAGGGCGGAAGGATCTCTCTCCTAATCGCCGTGCTGGCTACCCTGATCCCCGAGGCGATCGGGATGATCGTCGGCGGCGTGTCCGGGTACTTTGGCGGGTGGCTCGATACCCTGATCATGCGTTTGATCGACGTGCTGATGGGCATCCCGAGCCTGATTTACATGATCCTTTTGATGCTGGTCTTTGGCTCCGGCAACATCATCACCCTGATCCTGGCCATGAGCCTCACCGGCTGGATGGGCTCGGCGCGCGCCACCCGCGGCCTGGTGCTGCAGATCAAGGCGCGGGACTTTGTGACCGCCTCGGAGACCCTCGGCGCCTCCGCCTGGTGGATCATCGTCAAGCGCCTAATCCCCAACACCCTGGGCATCCGCGTCGTCGGGATCACCATGAGCATCCCCAGCGTGATTTTCTATGAAGCCTTCTTAAGCTACATCGGCCTGGGCGTGACCCCGCCCACCCCCTCCTGGGGCCAGCTGATCAAGGCCGCCGGGGAGAACTTCCGCTACTACCCCTACCAGTTCATCATCCCCTGCGTGATGGTCGGCGTCACGATGCTGTGCTTCAACCTCGTGGGCGACGGCCTGCGGGACGCCCTGGACCCCAAGCTCCGGGGCTGACGCGGGGTTTCTCCGCTTTCTTTTGTCGTTTGTTTCTTTGTATCTGAAAGGATCAACATGTCAGAAAAGATATTGGACGTCAGGGACCTGGTGGTGACCTTTGATACCTACCAGGGCAGCGTACAGGCGGTGCGCGGCGTTTCCTTTTACGTGAACCGCCGGGAGACGGTGGGCATCGTGGGCGAATCGGGCTGCGGAAAATCCGTCACCATCCGGACGGTCATGGGCCTGAACCCCCGAAGCAGCGGCTCGGTCAAGGGCGGGGAAGCCCTGTTTGAAGGCCGGGATGTGCTGAAGATGAGCGATCGGGAAATCATGGACATCCTGGGCAACCGCATGTCCATGATCTTTCAGGACCCCTTCACCTTCCTGAACCCCACCATGCAGGTAGGGCGGCAGATCACGGAAACCTATCTGCGCCATCACCGGGTGAGCCGTGAGGAGGCGGAGCAAAAGGCCCTGGACATCCTGCGGCTGATCTCCCTGCCCAACCCGGAGCAGAACATGAAGCGCTACCCCCACCAGCTTTCGGGCGGGATGCGGCAGCGCATCATGATCGCCATCGCCCTGATCTGCGAGCCCGCCGTGCTCTTTGCCGACGAGCCCACCACCGCCCTGG